>CAKPJC010000006.1 GCA_934162535.1 uncultured Clostridia bacterium
ATTGTCTTTGTCACTTAGACATATTGGCAATACACTATTTGTTGTCGTTCCATCTCCCGGTTGTCCACCACCATTATCCCCCCATGTATATACCTTTCCTTCTTCATCTATTGCTACTGTGTGATCTCCTCCTGCTGATATACTTATTATTCTCTTTCCTTTTAATTCATTGTCTTTGTCACTTAGACATATTGGCAATACACTATTTGTTGTCGTTCCATCTCCCGGTTGTCCACCACCATTATACCCCCATGTATATACCTTTCCTTCTTCATCTATTGCTACTGTATGTTCATATCCTGCTGATATATCTACTATTCTCTTTCCTTTTAATTCATTTTCTTTGTCACTTATACATATTGGCAATACACTATTTGTTGTCGTTCCATCTCCTAGTTGTCCAACTTCATTATTTCCCCATGTATATGCCTTTCCTTCTTCATCTATTGCTACTGTATGTATACCTCCTGCTGATATACTTATTATTTTTTTTCCTTTTAATTCATTTTCTTTGTTACTTATACATATTGGTAATGGACTATTGGCTGTTTCATCTCCTAATTGTCCATATTTATTATTTCCCCATGTATATACCTTTCCTTCTTCATCTATTGCTACTGTATGTATACCTCCTGCTGATATATCTACTATTCTCTTTCCTTTTAATTCATTGTCTTTGTCACTTAGACATATTGCACTATACTCTAATGTTTCATTTTCCAATTGTCCAGAATAATTTCCCCCCCATGTATATACCTTTCCTCCTTCATCTAGTGCTACTGTGTGAAAAATTCCTGCTGATATTTGAACTATATTTTTTTCACTCAATTTCAATTCATCTACATTCAAAAGTCTCTGATAATTTCTGTTCTCATTTATCTTTCCTTCATAGTCTGTTGTTGTTGTGTATAGTGTTCCTCTATTATCCAATGCACATATCTCTCCTCTATTGCCTCCGTCTACTGCACTTACCCATTTTTTTCTCTCTACAACATTTACCTCATCATCATTCTCATTTGTATAATACCATTTACCATCAAAATTTATTCCTTTAACATAATAAATATGGTGGCTTTCTTTATTTATTATATATACATCCTCATATTTTCTTGTATCATCTTCTGTTGATATATTCTCATAATCTTTACCATAGTTTAATGTCACTCCTTCAAGAGCTTTTAAATCAATTACATAATATTCTTCTCCATCATTTGGGCTTTTTTTATTTTCATTAAACATTCTGTCTAATAATGTTGTGTTTTTGTATTCTATTTCTGCTGGTATTGCTGAATATTTTACATAATATGCATTAACCTTGTCCTCTAGTAATTGTACATCATTTTGTAGCATTTTATATGCTCTTATTTTTACTCCATTTTTTGCATTATAAATTAGCAATGATGATATTATTATTAATATTACCACTGCTATTGTTAATGATATTAGACTTAATCCTTTTATTTTCTTTCTTAACCTTTGTTTTTCCATACTTTGTCCCCTTTTGAATATTATTTTATATACAAATTATATATTTAACATTCAATAAAGTCAATAATTTTTTATAAATCAAAAATATTTGTCCACTTCCTAAAAGTGTTGAATTCCACACTTTTAGGAAGTGGATTTTGTTTTTTATTATTTTATACAGCAAAATTTATTCCTCTTGCAACAATATCTTTCATATTCTCAATTAGTTCGTCTATTTCCTTTGGAGTAACAATCATGTTATATTCTCCAACATTAAGAGCTTCTTTTACCTCTTCGTATTTATCATTTGCTTGTAATTTGTTTAAATATTCATTTGACTCTGCTTTTTCTTGTAATCTGTCTATAAATATATCAATTCCATCTGAGACAAGTGTTGCAAGTTCTACAACCGTAGGTATGCCAAGTGCTATTACAGGTATTCCTAGCGTTTTTTTACTTATTTCTTCTCTTGCATTTTCAACGCCTGCTCCTGGTACTATTCCCGTATCTGATATTTGTATTGTACTACTTATTCTATCTATGCTTCTTGATGCAAGTGCATCTATTACTATTAGTAGTTTTGGTTTCACATTGTCAACAATTCCTTTTAGTATTTCTACTGTTTCTATCCCAGTTGTTCCAAGCACACCTGGAGATATTGCACTAACTGACCTTGTTCCTTCTTCAACATATTGTGGTAAGTATTTTATTATATGCCTTGTTACATCTATTTCATTTATCACTTTTGGTCCTAAAGCATCTGGTGTTACATATATATTTCCAAGTCCAACTACTAATATTTCTCCTTGTTTTTGAGTATGTTGATCTATCATGTTTTTTAGTTCATTTGTTACCACTTCTGATGTTTTTTGTATTTCATCTTCTCCTGCTATTTTCAAGTTTTTTACATCTATTGTTATATATGTTCCTTTTGGCTTTCCTATTGCTTGTTCTCCATTTTCGTTTAATACATATACTCTTGATACTTTTATGTTTTTGTCTATTTCATCTTCTGCACTTTTTATTCCATCTATTTCATTTAGCTTGTTTATTTTTTGATATACGTCTTTTCTTTCTAATGCTAAATCTGTTCTAAAATTATACATTTTTTTCGTCCTCCTTTTTTTATATTATTTCTATTTAAGGTATTTTTATACAAAACATATGTTATTTATTTATGTATGTAAAAAAAGTGACTATCTTATAGACAATCACATTTTTTTCTTACTATTTTTTAAAAAATTCCTTTTACTATTCCATTTTCATCAATATCTATTGTTTCTGCTGATGGTACTTTAGGAAGCCCTGGCATTGTCATTATTTTACCTGCAAGTGCAACAACAAAACCAGCTCCTGCTTTTACCTCAACATCTCTAACATTAATTTCAAAAGGCTCTTTACATTCAAGATTTTTTGCATCATCTGAAAATGAATATTGTGTTTTTGCAATACACACAGGCAATTCTTTGTATCCCAATTTTTCAATTTTTATAATATTTTCTGTTGCTTCTTTTGAAAAGTTTACCCCTTTAGCTCCATATATTTGTTTTGCAACTTTTTCTATCTTTTCTTTTATACCCTCATCTAATTTATATGTATAATTTAATTCAGATTTTTCTTCTGTTAATTTTACAAGTTTTTGTGCAATATCAATTGCACCTTCTCCACCTTTTGCCCAGCTTTCAACTATGCTTGATGGAATATTTATTTTTTCTAATTGATTTTGTACATATTTTAATTCTTTCTCTGTATCTGTATTATATTTATTTATTGCAACAATAACATTTAGTCTAAATTTTTCTTTTAGATTATTAATATGTCTATATAAGTTTTCCATTCCTTTTTCAAGACTTGGCATGTCTTCCTCGAATATTTTATCTTTTGGTGTTCCTCCATGATATTTTAATGCCTTTATTGTTGCAACACATACTACTGCATTTGGCTTTATTTCTGCTTTTCTACATTTTATATTCAAGAATTTTTCTGCTCCTAAGTCTGCTCCAAATCCCGCTTCTGTAACAACATAATCTGCAAGTTTCATCGCCATTTTGGTTGCAATTATGCTATTACATCCATGTGCTATATTAGCAAATGGCCCACCATGTATAATTGCTGGCGTATTTTCTAGTGTTTGTACTAAATTTGGATTTATTGCATCCTTTAATAATACTGCCATACTACCTTCTGCTTTTAAATCTTTTGCATAAAGTGGTTTTCCATTAATATCATATCCTATTAATATATTACCTAATTTCTGTTTTAGGTCTTTTAAGTCTTTTGCTAAACATAATATTGCCATTACTTCTGATGCAACTGTTATATCAAAACTATCTTTTCTAGGCACTATTTTAGTTTCTTCTGATAATCCTGTTTCAACACATCTCAATTGTCTATCATTTAAGTCTACACATCTCTTCCAAACAACTTTATCTATTTGTAGTTTATTTCCATGATATATATGATTATCTATCATTGCTGATAATAAATTATTTGCACTTGTTATTGCATGTATATCTCCTGTAAAGTGTAGATTTATATCTTCCATAGGTGCTACTTGTGCATGTCCTCCACCTGTTGCACCACCTTTTATTCCAAAAACAGGTCCAAGTGATGGCTCTCTTAATGCTAATATTGATTTTTGTCCTATCTTTCTAAGTCCATCTGCTATTGAAATTGATATAGTTGTTTTTCCCTCTCCTAACGGTGTTGGGCTTATCGCTGTTACAAGAATAAGTTTTCCGTCATTGTTTTTTTCTAATTTTTTTATTGTTTCATAAGATATTTTTGCTTTGTATTTTCCATATTGTTCTATTTCATTTTCATCAATATTTATTTGTTTAGCTATTTCTGTAATCTTCTTTAGTTTTGCATTTCTCGCTATTTCAATATCACTCATCTACTTCCTCCTATACTATTAAACCTACAACTATTCCTATTATTGCTCCTACAATTACTTGTAATGGTGTATGTCCAAGTACTTCAACTAGTCTTTCTTGTACTTGTAAGTTTGTTAATCCTGGTGTTTCTACTATTTTGTTTAATAATCTTGCTTGCTTTCCTGCTGCTCTTCTTACTCCTGCTGCATCATACATTACTACCATTGCAAATATTACAGATACTGCAAACAGACTTGTTCCTAATCCTTCATTTTTTCCTATTAGTGTTGCTAAACTTGTTACTACTGCTGAATGTGAGCTTGGCATTCCTCCAGCTCCCATTATTCTTTTAAAATCAAATTTTCTATTTATTATTAGGTCTGTTAATACCTTAAATAATTGTATAAAAAACCATACTAGTAGTGGTACATATATGTATTGATTTGTTATAATTTCTTGAAATATTTCCATTTACTTTCCCCTTTTTATTTTTATTATTCTGTCTCAAAATTTTCCTCTTTTAGTTCTCCATCATTTTCCAGTAATATTGTTATTTTCTTTTCTGCCTCTTCTAACATTTTATTACATTGTTTTGAAAGTTTCATTCCTTCCTCAAATTTACTTACAGATTCATCTAAACTCAAATTGCTTGTTTCTAGCTCTGTAACTATGCTTTCTAATTTTTTCATTGATTCTTCAAAGTTTTCTTTACTCATTTTTTTCTCCCCATATTATAAAATTTTTGCTTGTTTTTCCCCATCAAAAAATCTTAGTTTTACTTCTTCATCTTTTTTTAGGTCTTTCACACTTTTTATTATTTTGCCTTCTTTTTCTGTCAAGCTATATCCTCTTTGTAGTGTTTTCAAAGGACTTAATGTATCTAGTTTACTTATTAATTTAATAAATTGTGTTTTTTTATCTTTTTGAATTATTTTTATTTTTGATTCTAGTCTTTTTATATATGTATCAATTATCATGTATTGCTCTTTTATTTTTCTTGTTGAATCTGTGAATACTCTTGATTTTATACATTTTTCATATCTAAGTCTCATTAATTCTATTTTCTTTTTTAGTGCATTTCTACTTCTATTTTGATAACTGTTTATTTTTTGTCTTAGTTCATATACGTCCGGCACTGCTAATTCTGCTCCTGCTGATGGTGTTGGTGCTCTTAAATCTGCCACAAAGTCTGCAATTGTGAAATCTGTTTCATGTCCAACTGCTGATATTATTGGTATTTCTGATTCGTATATCGCTCTTGCAACTATTTCCTCATTAAATGGCCACAGGTCTTCAAGTGAGCCTCCACCACGTCCTACTATTATTACATCTGCAAGCTTTTTTTCATTCATTATTCTGATTTTTTCTGCAATTTTTTCTCCTGCACCTGTCCCCTGCACTGGTACTGGCAATAGTCGTATATGTACATTTGGGTTTCTTCTTGTTGATACATTTATTATATCTCTTATTACTGCACCTGTTTGTGATGTTATTACTCCTACTTCTTTAGGATATAATGGTATTGGTTTTTTGTGGCTTTCATCAAACAGTCCTTCTGCCTCTAATTGTCTTTTTAGCTTTTCATATTTTTCATGTAAGTCTCCCATTCCATCTTCTAACATTGATTTTACATATATTTGATATGCTCCATCTCTTTCAAATACAGATACACTGCCAAAAACCATTACTTGCATTCCATCTTTTGGTTTAAAAGCTACCCTTTCAGCATAGCTTTTAAACATTATACATTTTATCAACGAATTTTCGTCTTTTAATGTAAAATATAGATGTCCTGTGTAATGGTTTTTGAAATTTGAGATTTCTCCTTTTACTAGAATTGCATTCAAGTTTTCGTCTTCGTCAAATCTGTCTTTTATATATTTATTTAATTGTGTTACTGTTACAGCATTATATTTCATTTGTTAATCTCCTATTTCTTTTACAATACTAGCAAGTATTCCATTTATAAAATTCTTAGATGTGTCTTCTCCATATTTTTTAGCTAGTTCAAGTGCTTCATTTATGGCAACTTTGTATGGTATTTCATTGTATTTTATCTCATATATTGCAAGTCTTAATAGACTTAAATCTATTTTCGATATTCTGTCTATCTTCCAGTCAGCTTTTAGATTTTTTTCTATTAGTCCTTCTATTTCTTTTAGATTTTTTTCTATTCCTGTTATTACTTCTGTTATATATTCAATTGCTTTTTCATCATTTATTTCATTACATTCTAAGTATAGTTGTATTTGTTCTTCGACATTTTCTGTTTTTTGTATTTCTAAGCTATACAATAACTTAAATGTCTCTTCTCTAATTGCTGATCTTTTCATATTTTCCACCTTTATAATCTATCTATAAAATTTTTTATTTTTTCTTTTACTTCTTCTTTGTTTTGTTGAATATAGTTCCCTGCAACTCCACCAATTACTAAAAGTATTATTGCTATTATTAGTTTATATAGCTGTGTGCATAATATTAGTATTGCTACTAGTATTCCTATTATTGCACCTCTATATTGCATTAAAAAATTTTTAAATCCTTCCATCTTTTTTCTTCCTATTCTTTATTTTTTTTGCTTCCTTGTAAGTTCACTATTTTTACATTTACTTCTTGTACGTCTAAGTCTGATATGTTTTTAACTTCTTCTTTTACTTTTGTTTGTAAGTTTGTTGCTAAGTCTTTTATTATTACATTTTCATTTACTACTACAAATAGTGTTATCATTATTTGGTTTTCACTGTTTACATCTATTTTTGTGTTACAGTCTTTTACATTTTCAAATCCTGCTACTGCATTTTTTACCATGTTTTCTATTGAGTCTTTTGAAATCATTAGCTCTCCGTTTTCATTTTTTAGCAATATTCCTTGTGCTTCTTTTAGTCTTTCTTTTGATTTTTCATCAAAGAATATGCATTTTATTGATAGTAATATAAATACTATGCTTACTACTAGTGTTATTTTTGATGTTATTGCTCCCGTTATTAGTGCCTCTAACATATCAGTTATTGTTTCAAAGTTTACCCAGTTGAATATTAGTAAACTTAATACTACTGCTATTATTAATATAATATATGAGTATACTATTAGTGCAAATCTTTCTAAAAATTTCATTTTTCTTTCTCCATTTCTTATTCTTTATCTTCTTTTATTTCTTCTGTGTCTTCTTCTCTTTCTGTTTTTACTCCTTGTACATGAACATTTACTTCTGATACTTTTAGTCCTGTCATGTTTTCTACTGATTTTTTGACTCTGTTTTGTATTTCAAATGCTACATCTGGTATTCTTGAACCATATTCTACTATTATGTTTACATCGATTTTTACTTCTTTTTCGTCTGCCTCAACTTTTACTCCTTTTGATAGATTTTTTCTACCACTTAGTACTTCTGTTATTCCTCCTGCAAATCCTCCAGACATACTTGCTACTCCTGGTACTTCTGATATTGCTACTCCAGCAATTACTGCAACTACATCATTTGCTATTTTTATTCCATCATTTTTTTCTTCAATTTCTTCTATTTCTTCTATTTCTGTGATTTCGTCTTTTTTGTTTTCTTCCATGTTTATCCTTCCTTTCTTGACAATATTTTGTCAGCATTAGTATATCAATTTTTTTGATTTTTTACAACTGTTTTTATTAATATTTAACTTTTTTTAATATTAATATTGTCTTCCCCATATTACCATTTTTTCTGCTGGTTTTCCACAACATACACATTTGTCTCCTATGTGCTCTTGTTCAAATGGCATACATCTTGATTTTGCTGATGTTAGTTCTTTTATTTTTTCTTCACATTCTGCTGATCCACACCACATTGCTTTTATGAAACCTTGCTCTTTGTTTATGTTTTCTTGGAATTCATTTAAATCATGTGCTATTGTTGTTTTTGATTCCATTCTTTTTTTACATACTTCATACATGTTTTGTTGTATTTTTTCTAGTATTTCTCCAATTTCACTTTCTAGTTCTTCAATTTTTACTTCGATTTTTTCATTTGTGTCTCTTCTGACTAATATACATGTTCCATTTTCTATGTCTCTTGGTCCCATTTCTATTCTTAACGGTACTCCACGCATTTCCCAGTCATTGAATTTGTAACCTGGCGATACTTTTTCTCTGTCATCTAGTTCTATTCTATATTTATTTTTTAGTTGTTCATATATTTTTTGTGCTTTTTCTTTTACTCCTTCTTTATGCATTGCAACTGGTACTAGTACTACTTGTATTGGTGCAACTCTTGGTGGTAGTTTTAAACCTCTGTCATCTCCATGTGCCATGATTACAGCTCCTATAAGTCTTGTAGATAACCCCCATGATGTTTGATATGCATATTCTTGTTTTCCATCTCTATTTTGGAATACTACATTAAATGGTTTTGTGAAGTTTTGCCCAAAGTAATGTGATGTTCCTGATTGTAACGCTTTACCATCATATGTCATTGCTTCTATTGTGTATGTTGCATCTGCTCCTGCAAATTTTTCTGTTTCTGTTTTTAACCCTTTTATTACTGGTATTGCTAAAAGTTCTTCTGCTACATCTGCATATATGTCTAACATTTGTAATGTTCTTTCTCTTGCTTCTTTTTCTGTTTCATGTATGGTGTGACCTTCTTGCCATAAGAATTCTCTTGAACGTAAAAATGGTCTTGTTTCTTTTTCCCATCTAAGTACACTACACCATTGATTATATACAAATGGTAAATCTCTCCATGATTTTAGCCATTTTGAATACATTGTTGTGAATATTGTTTCTGATGTTGGTCTTATACATAGTTTTTCTTCTAATTTTTCTCCCCCTGCTTCTGTTACCCATGCAACTTCTGGTGCAAATCCTTCTACGTGGTCTTTTTCTTTTTCTAGTAATTTTTCTGGTATTAATACTGGAAAGTATGTATTTTTTACTCCTGTTTCTTTGAATTTTTTGTCTGTGTATTGTTGTATATTTTCCCATATCGCATATCCATATGGTCTTATTGCTATACATCCTTTTGTGTCTGTATAGTCTGCTAATTCAGCTTTTAACACTATGTCTGTATACCATTGTGCAAAGTTTTCGTCTATATTTGTTATTTCTTTTACAAAGTTTTTGTTATCTCCCATTTTTTTCCTCCCATTTTTATTTTTCTGTTTTTTCTTCTTCTTTTTTTCCCTCATGGGGCATTGGAGCCTCTGTTTCTATTAATTCATCTATTACTATTTGCCTATTTGCATCTAACTTGTATTTTGGTAATTCTGGTAATTCATTAAGATTTTCATATCCAAACATTTTTAGGAATTCTTGTGTTGTTTTGTATGTTGTTGGCTTTCCTGGTAAGTCTGCTTTCCCCGCATCCTCTATTAATCCGTAATCTAGTAGCTTGTATATTGTTCCATCACTGTTTACTCCTCTTATTGCTTCTATTTCTGCTCTTGTTGTTCTTGGATTATATGCTATTATTGCAAGTGTTTCTAATGATGCATTTGATAGATTTGGTTTTGCTCTTTTGTCTAGTATTTGATATATGTAATCATAGTATTCTTTTTTGCTACACATTTGGTAATTGTTTTCTATTTTTATTATTTCTATTCCTCTTGTTTGGTATTCTTGTTGCATGTTTCTTATTATTTCTTCTATTTGTTCCCCATTCATTTCTAAACATAACATTAGTTCTTGTTGTGACACTGGTCTACCTGCTGAGAATAGTATTGCCTCTATTATTGATTTTGTTTTTTGAATTTCCATTTTTTCACCTACAATTTGCTTTTTTCCCTTTTTTTCAATGCTTATATTTTCTCACTTTTTTGCCTTTATGTCAAGGTTTTTGCCCGTTTTTCTTGAAATAGCATTTTTGCTTTTTTTTACATAGGGGTTTACTTTTGGGGATTTTTATGATAAAATAGATAAAATTAATTTAAGGAGTGTTTAGTATGTCTGAAAAATTTGTTAATAAAGACATTGAGGTTATATCTGGAGATGGTTCAAATCTTGTTATGTCTCCTGTATATGAACATATCAGTGCAGCTAAGCCAAAGTGCCATGATAATAATCCGAAAAATATAATTATTCCTGGAGAAAAGAAATTTAATGATTAATATAATCCACAAAATTTTGCTTTTGTGGATTTTTTTGGCTGTTATTGTCATATAACAACGAAAGGAGCCAACATCGGCTCCTACATATATTTATATATTTATTTTTTATAATTATCCGTTTACTAAATCTTTTAATGCTTTACCAGCTTTGAATACTGGAGCTTTAGATGCAGGTATTTTGATTTCTTCTTTTGTTTGAGGATTTCTACCTTTTCTAGCAGCTCTTTTTCTAACTTCAAAAGAACCAAATCCAACTAGTTGAACTTTGTCTCCTCCTCTTAATGCGTTAGAAACAACTTCTGTGAATGCATTAACTGCTTCTTCTGTTGATTTTTTTGACTCACCTGTTTTTGCAGCTATAGCTGCTACTAATTCAGCTTTGTTCATTATACATTACCTCCTATAAAATTTGTTGTATGTACCTACACTACAGTAAACTGGCAGTGTTTGTACTTTTCTGTTTATCTTATTCTCCAAAATCTTTTAAAATCCCTCTATTTTTTTAATATATTTTCATTTTTTCTAAAATTCTATATATTTTTTCACCTTTTGGCAACATGTATAGGTCTTCTTTACTATAAATTTTTAGTACTGCTACTGCAAGTAGATATACAACTACTGCAAATAGTATTGATATTATTGTTGCTATGTTTCCTGATACTATTCCACTTAGTATTAAAAATAATGTGTATGAACATACTCCCATCATTGCCGTCGCTAATACTGGTTTTAAGAAAAATTTTCTAAATGTTAGGTCTAGTTTTACATGCTTTCTTAATATATAGAATACTATTGTGAATGCTGTTAAATGACATGCTATTGAGCCTATTGCTGCACCATATACATTTAGTGCTGGTATTCTTAATAATATAAGATTCAATATTAATTTTATTAGTACTCCTGTTCCAAGTGCAAATGCTGGTATAAGTACTTTTCCCATTCCTTGTAATACTCCATTTATTGTTTGTGATAGTATTGAGAATATTACTGAGAATGATATTAATTGCAATAGTAGTGCCCCTTGGTTTGCTTTTGGATATAGCAGATTTAATATAGGCTGTGCAAATATTATTAGTCCTGCTATACATGGTAGCCCTATTAACATTGAGGTTAGTAATGAGAATGAGGTTCTTTTTGTTACTGTTTCTTTGTCATTTTTCGCCATTGCAGCTGATATTGCAGGTACAAGTGCTGTTGCAAATGCAATGTTTATTGCTAATGGTAAGTTTGTTATTGTGTCTACTTTTCCACTAAGTCTTCCATAAAGTACTGTTGCCATGTCTGATGGCATATATGTACTTAATATTCTTTTTACTGTGAATGAATCTATGTTTTTGTTAAATGATGTCATTATTGAACTTAATGTTAATGGTATTGATACCATTAATATATTTCTTACTATTGTTTTGATATTTTCGTATTTGTAGTTTGTTGTTTGCTCTATTTCTTTTCCGATTTCTTTTCTTTTTATTCTATAGTACATGAATAGATATACAAAACTTGAAAATGTCGCTATTGTTGTTGCAACATTTGCTCCTGCTGCCATCATTTCTGTTGATGTTGATGTTACTATTGCTACTATTTCTACTATTACTATTGTTAATATTGTTTTAAATATTTGTTCTAATGTTTGTGCTCTTGCTGTTACTTTTAATGTTCTTCTACCATTGAAGTATCCTCTCATTACTGATGATATTGATACAAAGAATATTGCTGGTGATAGTGCTATCAGTGTTAATTCTGCTTCTGGTATTTGAATCCAGTTATATGCTATTGTGTGTGCACCAAAGAATAATAGCATTGTTCCTACTGCACCTATTATTCCAAATGTTGATAATGCTACTTTGAATATTCTATTTGCCCCTCTGTTGTCTCCTACTGCTAATCTTTCTGATACTAATTTTGATATTGCATTTGGTACTCCTATTGATGATATTGTTAATAATAGAGCATATATTTGGTAACCACTCACATATATAGCATTACCTGCATCTCCAAATCCATCTCTATTTGTTAAATACAATGTGTAAATTAGTCCTAATATTTTTATTAGTATTTGTGAAAACATTATTGTTATTACACCTTGCATGAATGTTTCTTTTTTTATTGTCTTTTTTAGTTCTGGCATGATTCCTCCTTTGTTTTATAATTTCATATTACTATTCTACTTCCATATTATAGATATAATTACAAAAAATATCAAGAAGTTTTGCTAAATTTATTGACAAATCCTCATTTTTGTAATAAAATTGTTTAGTATTATGTTAAAATATGATTTGAATATGAAACTTCTCCCCGGTAGTTTTAGATTTGAATTTCATATATAAATTTAATTTAAAATAGGAGGATGACATTACCATGAACAATGTTACATATAGTGTAAAAAAAGCTGAAATTGAAAGAAAATGGTATATAATCGATGCAGCAGACAAACCATTAGGTAGAGTTGCTACAGAAGCTGCAAGATTATTAAGAGGAAAACACAAAACAACTTTCACACCAAATCTTGATTTAGGTGATAATGTTATTATCATCAATTGTAAAGATGTTGTTTTAACAGGAAACAAAATGAATGACAAAGTTTACAGACATCATTCAGGTTATATTGGAGGAATGAAAGAAGTTCCTGCAAATGTAATGCTTGAAAAAAATCCAGAAAAAGCTATGACATTAGCTGTTAAAGGTATGTTACCACACAATTCTTTAGGTAGAAAAATGGCAACAAAATTAAGAGTATTCGCTGGTAGCGAACATAATCTTCAAGCACAAAAACCAGAAATATGGAATTTTTAATTAAGGAGGAACTATAAATGGCTAAGTCAAATAAAATAGTATATTTGGGTACAGGTAGAAGAAAAAGCTCAATTGCTAGAGTTAGATTATCTGAAGGAACAGGAAAAATAACTATAAATGGAAAAGATATTGAAGAATTTTTCGATTTAGAAACATTAAAAGTTATAGTTAGACAACCATTAACATTAACAAATACATTATCAAAATATGATGTTATTTGTTCAGTACATGGTGGAGGTGTTTCTGGTCAAGCTGGAGCTATCAGACATGGTATAGCTAGAGCATTAAATGAGGCTAATACTGAATACAGACCAACTCTAAAATCTAACGGATTCTTAACAAGAGATCCACGTATGAAAGAAAGAAAAAAATACGGTCTTAAAAAAGCTAGAAAAGCACCACAATTCTCAAAGAGATAAAAATATCAAAACTCGGAAATAAAATTTCCGAGTTTTTTGTTGTAAAATATTTCATTACTTTATAATTTTAACGGAAGCCTCCTCCGGCCACCTCCTCCACCGAATGAGCCACCTCCTCCGCCACCAGAAGAGAATCCTCCACCTCCTGATGAGTAGTTTCTTGCTGCACTTTCTGCTGACCTTGCTGCAGATATACCTTTATTACTACAATAATTAATCCACATAACATCGCTATATGACATATAATGAGTTTGTTCAATTACTTCTGGATATAAATCTTCAAATTCTTTCGTAACCTCTTTAGCTATACCTAACAATTGAGCATATATTAAATAATCTTCTAAAAGTACAACTTCTATGGCTAATTTTTCCTGTATCATTGTATACTCTAATAAGAAATTTTTTAAGTTCTTTATATTTTCAGCCTGCATAGTTAATTCTTCAGCTGGCTCTAATTTTGTTTTAAATGTTTTTTTAGTTTCTGTTATCATTCCTTCTTTTTTTAATATTTCTTCTTGTTCATCTATTACTTTATCAAACCATTTTAATATCTTTGAATAGTTATCCTTACACCATTTTTTCAATTCATTTTTTTCTAATACTCCATCTTTACTAGCAATATATATCATTTTATATAAGTCTCTTTCTAATGAATTTTGTATTTCACTTTCTACAATATTCAATTTTATTGCAAACTCTTCTTTAGTTCCAAGCAAAGTATTTTTTTCTATTTTTTTAATTTCAGCTTTTTCTTCTTTTATCCATTTTAATATTAAAGCTCCTAATAAATCTGTTTTATTTTTTATTATTCCATATGTATATCCTATATAATATGCTCTAAATATATTACCATTTAATGGAATATCTCTATAATAACCTTTTTGTTTTGACAATTTCTTTTTAAATTGTCCTTTTTTTACCTTCATTGAACTTCCTACTACTATAATTAATACAATCATTGGAAGAAATTCTTCTATTATATTTAATATATTTACTATCGTCTTTCCTATAGAAGTTTTTTTAGTTTTGGTATTTTCTTTATATTTAGTAGTTCCTTCTTCAGCCATAGTATAATAGTGATTAAAATTATAATTAATTTTATTTGAACAGTTAAATGTTCCTTCTGGAAATTTTGCAAGTATAGTCATATATTCACTTGTACTTAAACTTCCATTAGACTCCATATGTATTGTTCCATTGCTTACATAGCAAAGTCCTCCGTAATTTCCATATCCCCATACATCTATATTGTTTGGTATAGCTTTATCCGTATATATTTTTATTTTAGCTTTTCCTATTGAATTAGAAAATTCATATGGTATTAATGTCCAATAAATCATTTGTGAATCTTGTAATTCTGAAACAAAGTTTGATATTGTATATTTTGCAACATATACATGTGTTCCATAAGTACTTATTCCCCAACATAGTTCCACTCCATTTGATATTTTATTTATTCCACATTTATAAGCTTTACTTGATAAACTCCCTGATGTGTTCCAGCTATCTAATGTTGAATATTTTGTATTTCCTTCTAAAACTGTTAAATTATTTATTTTAGATTTACCTAAATTATAATATGGATGATAAACTTCAGTTCCTTTATCTGTCTTACATTTCCAAATTTCAGTAACAGTAGCATCTCCATTTTGATTTACATATATATCCATATTTATTTCACTTATGGTATTTGCATGTACAACATTGGTTATTCCTAATCCCACTAATATTACTACTAGCATTATAAAAATTTTTAAATATTTATTTTTCATTTTTTACCCTTTTTATTTTTTTATTAAATTTTATTATATATTTTATTGTTTCTAACAGTTTAGTAGACAAGTGCTTCACAACACAAGCCCCTATACAGAACCGTACGTGCAGTTTTCCCGCATACGGCTCCTCGTAATAACATTCACTTTTTAATCAAATAAGCTAAAATATATCTTTGGGTATGGTAGCCTGTAATATTTTAGCATTTCATTGAACCCTGCCCAGTTGTAGCTTTTTCTATTACTTCTTCTATTTAATACTTTAAATAGATATTCTATTGTTCTATGTCTGAAAGTTCCTATCATTGTGCTATTATGCGATATGCCATAGTATCGATAATGTCCTAAAAGCTTTATTCTTAGCTTTTCCATTAACTCTCTAACTTTTATATCTCTATTTTCATATAGCCATACTTTCATTGCTTTTACTTTCTGTTTAAATTTCTTCTTACTTGTTTTCACTTTGATACAAGGCTTTCCTTGTCTTGTCTTACTGCAATAGAATGTAAATCCTAGAAAATCAAATGTTTCTGGTTTGCCTTCTCCTAGTTGTTTTCTGCTTTGCTCTGCATATTTCCCAAATTTAATAATTTTACTTTTGCTACTTTCTAACTCTAAACCAAATTTACTCATTCTTTCTTTTAATGCTTCATAATATGCTTCTGCTTCTTTTTGATATTGAAAACCTGCAATAAAATCATCTGCATATACTACTAAAAATGTATTCCCTTCTGCTCTCTTCTCTATTATTTCTTTATACCATAATACTAATACAAAGTGCATATAGATATTTGCTAATACCGGACTTATGATATTTCCTTGTGCTGAGCCTTCTTCTGTTGCTACATATTGCCCTTTGTCCATTATTCCTGCTTTTAAATATTTCTTGATTAGTCCAATAATGTTAGGGTCTTTAATGTTATATTCTATGAACTTTATCATCCAGTCGTGGTCTATATGGTCGAAGAACCCCTTTATATCTGCATCTACAATGTAGTTTATTCTTGTGTTTGATATACTTTTATGCACATATTTTATTGCTTTATGACAGCATTATTTTTGGCATAATTAGCTTTGTATTTATCAATACAACAAATCGTTATTTAAATAACTTGTAAGTTGTCGCTGAGTTGTTATTTATTATATTCAACACACTTTTTTTCTAATAGTTTAAAATTGCAACATCTTACTTTTATATTTTCTGGTAATTTTCCATTACTATATAATTGATATAATTTGAAAGATTTATTTTTTACTTGCTTATAGTTCGCATTTAACCAATCTAATTGTTCTCTTAATAATTTTTGATATTTTAATTCTGCAATAGTTAAAGTTTCTTTGTTTAAATCTACTAAAGAGTAATTATTTTCACTTACTGGTATCATATTATTAAAATTAACAGCTCCTAATTCGCCATCTTTAATTTTGAAAAAGTCTAAAGTATTTTTCATATTTTTGTGTTTAAGCTTTGGACTTGATAATGGTGCAAAATACTTACAAGTATCTATTTGAAATAATATTCCTATAAAAGGTCTTAATTCTTTCTCATTTTTATTATAAGCCACCTTATTATCAAATTTTCTTAAATAATCACAATAATCTGAATTAACTCTAACAATTTTTAAATTTATAATCATCACAAATTACCTCCTTAGCATTTCAATTATATATTAAAATTTATAAAAATGCAATAATGCAAAAGGATTAGAGTTTGACCTCTAATCCCCCTTTTTTAAGTTCCAATTTAATGGCTGGAAACACCGCTTTTTCAAATTCCAATTTATGGCTGGATTCACCGCTTTTTTAAGTTCCAATTTAATGGCTGGATTCACCAACTTTTTTGCTATTTCTAGCAATAATATTATATGCAATTTATATAAATTTATTGCCTTCTGTATTTTAAATATACCATATTTTTTAGCAATAATCAATATTTTTCGAAAAATTTTCAGTTTACATATTTTCTATGTGAATTTTTTACATTATTTTGATTAACCATTGCATATTCCATTGTAGTATCTATTTTTAAATGCCCTAATAATTTTTGTACTTGTTCTATAGGCATACCTTTATCAATAGCCATAGTAGCCATTGTTCTTCTAAATTTATGTGGGTGTACTTTGTTTATATTTGCTTTTCTTCCTAAATTTCTAATAGTAATTTCAATTCCTGATATTCCTAATCTATTATAAGGTTTTATAAGAGATACAAATAATGCTTCATTATCATCTGTTCTAGTTTCCAAATATTTTTCTATATACATTTTGCTCTTTGCACTAAAATAAACTTCTCTTTCACTGTTTCCTTTACCCAAAGCAATACAGCTTCTTTCTTGAAAATTCATATCGGATAAATTTAATCTTGTAAGTTCTCCTACTCGAATACCTGTTGAAATTAATAGTTCTAATATTGCTAAATCTCTTACATTTGAGCAAGTATCTCTCAATTTTTCTAGATTTTCAGTGGTTTGGTTAGACCTTAGCCAGACGGGATTTCCACCCGTTAGATTACTTACCCTTTGCTGGGCGCACAATTACTATTTATTTATTATAACTTTATATTTTTCTTGACTTTTTAACTTTAAATAGCTTATAATAAATATAGGAAATGACAAATCCACAAACGTGGTTTTGCCAAAATAGATATAAAAACTCACACCTAACTCGCCAAAGTTACAGATGTGAGCTTTTTTTATTTATGTAGTTGCTTGTCAACCCAGTTCTTATACAGACCTGCTGTCAAGACAACGCTTAATATTAAATAATAGTTCTTCATTAATTATATCTAACTGCTCTATATAATATCTTTATAATCATCTTAGATGGTGAATCACTTAATGGATAGCATCTATGTAATCCACTCAATTCAAGACTTTTGCTTTTATTTATTCTATTATCTGTTAAATTTTCGATATATCCATTTTGTTCAATATTTTTTCTCTGTTCGTCAGTATATAAGCCATATGGATATGTAAATATTTTTAATTTTTGTATACCAAGATTTTCTTCTATTACTCTATATGATTCATTTACATTTTCCACTGCTTCTGATACATCAAGTGATGTAAATTCTGGATGATTTGTGCTATGTGATGCAATTGTCATAAGCCCTGAATCTTGCATTTCTCGTGCTTCTTCCCAATTTATTATACCATCTTTCCCCATATTATCTGTTATAATAAACATTGTCATAGGTATATTATATTTCTGAGCTATAGGATAAGCATTTTCATATACTCCTGAATATCCATCATCAAAAGTTATTATACATGATTTTTTATATAATTCTTTTTTTCCTTCACTATATTCTTTTAAATCTTCATAACTAATAAAATGGTATCCAAAATTTTGAAGTCCCTTTATTTGATTTTCAAATGTTTCCTTTGTTGTTTGCATATAGTCATATTCTATTTCAGATGATTCTTTTACTATATTATGATATACAAATATAGGTATTTTTAAGTTTTTATCATCAATCTTGTATTGATTATTTATTGTTGCTCTATCATATATTATAACAGATAATACGCCAACAATTATTATTCCTATTACTATTAGCACTATATTGCGTACAATGTGTTTCTTTTTTAATTTGTTCTCTTCCATCTTTCATACTCCTTAATTCAATTCTTTTAAAATGATTTCTTTATCTAAATATGTAGAATAAATATATACTTTGTCTACTTTTCTATTTAGTGCTTGTTCCAAAGTTTGCCTATATAGTTTTAATTGTATTTGATATTTATCAATTAGCATTTGTTCATCTTTGTTTTCAACATAGTCTGTTTTATAATCTACTAATACTAATTCATCATTTTTATTTATATAATACAAGTCTATTATTCCTTGTACTAGTAATTTTTCTTCTAGTTCTTTTTCATATATTTCTTTTGCTGGTACATTTATAAAAAATGGTTTTTCTCTTTCAATTTTTTTTGCTTCAATAAGTTCTTTCCAAATTCCCGATTTTGTAAAGTTATATATTTTCACAATGTTTATCGCATCATATTCCTTATCATTTATTATGTTTTTTTCTTTTAGCTCTAAAATGTATTTTCTAATATCATCTATTGTGTATTCTTTTTTAGATATTTTTATTCTTTGTAAACAAAGATGTATTAGTGTACCTTTTTCAGCATTTGTGATTTTTTCTTCATTGCTTACCTGTAAGAAATTTGGCTTTGGTATCTCTACAATTGTTTGTTCTTGCTTGTTTGATTTCATTTGTTTTATTTCTGATACAGATGTTTTATTTGGAATTGTAGTTGCTATTTCATTTTTATATTTATATTCAAGTAGATTAACTATTTCCTGATATTTTTTCTGGTCTAATTCCTTTTGCTGTAGCTTTTCTTTTAGTTCTTTTGAATTTGGCATTTCTGTTTTTTCTTCATTTTTATTTTTTATGATTTGAGATTTTTCATATGTTTTTATTTCTGCAAGTTGTTCCATTTCTTCTGTAGCACTCATATATACAAGTCTTATCCAATCTAAGTATGATATATATTTTTTTAGTATTATATAATTTACCTTTCCATATTTATCTATTGCTTCTCTTAGCTCTTTTTCTTTCTCTTTTCTGCTATATCCTGTTATTATTAGTTTTTCTTTTGCTCTTGTTAATGCAACATATAGTATTCTCATTTCTTCAGAAATTGTTTCTATTTTTATTTTTTCTTTCATTGCTTGTTTTGATAATGTATCATATTCTATTTGTTTATTGTAATCAATATATTTTACTCCAATTCCTATTTCAGGATGTATCAGAATTTTATTGTTTAAATCTTGCATATTGAATTGTTTTCCTGTTCCTGATATAAATACAACTGGAAATTCAAGCCCTTTGCTTTTGTGTATACTCATTATTCTTATTACATTTTCATTTTCTCCAATGATTTTTGCTGAGTCCATGTCTTTACTACTGGTTTTTACTTTTTCAATATAATTTATGAAGTTGAATAGCCCTTTGAAGCTTATTGATTCATATTGTTTCGCTCTTTCAAATAACATTTTTAGGTTTGCTTGTCTTAATTCTCCATTTGTCATTAAACCAACATAGTCATAATATCCTGTGTCATTGTATATTTTCCATATTAATTCGTCTAAACTTAAATATTCTTGTTCTTTTCTCCACATTTCTAGTTTATTTAAAAATACTTCTATTTTTTCTCTTAGTGTTTTATTTACATCTTTTTTTGCTTTTAGTAGTGTATTGTAAAATCCATCATATTTGTCACTTAGTCGTATTTGTACTAAGTCATTATCTGTAAATTCTCCAATATTTGACCTCATTACAGCTACAAGTGGTATTTCTTGCAATGGATTGTCTATTATTTTTAATAAACTCATTATTGTTTGTATTTCTATGCTTTCCAAATATTCAGATGATGAGTCACTAAATACAGGCATATCTAATTTTAATATTTCTTTTTCAAATACTGGTGCAGGTTCTTTTGTTGATCTTAGCAATATTACAATGTCTTTGTATTTTATGTCTCTTTTTTCTTGTTTTTTTGCATCATATATTTGGAATTTGTTGTTTATAAGTTCTTTTATTCTTTGTGCTACAAATCTTGCTTCTAATTCGATGTCTTCTATTCTTTCTGTTTCTTCTATTTCATCATCTTCTTCTGTTTCTTCTGCATATTCTATTGTTTCTTTTTCTTCTTCTCCAATATTTAGTATGTCTATTTCTGTTTTTAGGTTTTCATTTGTATTCTCATAGTTTGCTCCTAAATTCAAGTATTCTTCTTTGGTATAATCTAGTTCTCCTAGTTTTTCTGTCATTATGTTTGTGAATATTTCGTTTGAAAAGTCTAATACTTCTTTTCTACTTCTAAAGTTTTTGAATAGTTGTATTTTTAGATCATCATTTGGTTGTAGGTCTTCTTTTAGTTTGTATTTTTTGTATTTCCCTAAAAATAAGTCTGGTCTTGCTTGCCTAAATCTGTATATGCTTTGTTTTACGTCTCCTACCATAAACATATTGTTACCTCTTGATACAGCCGTTAATATATATTCTTGTACTAGGTTACTGTCTTGGTATTCATCTATTGCGATTTCTTCAAATTTTTGTTGATATTTTTTTGCAATTTCTGTTGGCTCATTATTTTCTGTTAATAATATTTTTAGTGCAAAATGCTCTACATCATGAAAGTCTACTATGTTTTTTTCTTTTTTTCTTTTTGAAAATTTTTCTTCAAATTCTAATATGATATTTCCTAGTTTTTTTAGTATTTCATACATTTCATTTATGTCTTCATTTGCTTCTTTTGAGTTTACTATTAGTATTTTGTCTGTTATCTTTTTGTATTCTGATTTTACTCCATCTCTTATTTGTTTTGCTATTTCTTTTTCTTCTATTACTATTCTTTTGTTTGCAGTCCATGTTTTAAAATTTATGTTTCTTACTATTTCAAAGGCTTTGTCCCATTTGTCTAAATTGCATTTTAACATTTCTATTTGTTCTATATCATCATTTATTATTTGATAGTATTTTGTTAGTTCTTCATATTTGGCTAATTGTTGTTTTTCTTTTGATAGTTTTATTATTGAGTCTTCTAGTATTTCTTCTACTTGTTTTAATAATAGTTTTCCCCACATTGTTTCTGAAAAGTCTTGTTCTATCTTTTCTTCAAGATTGAACATTTCTATTTTTTCTTTTAGCCATTTTTCTGGAAATGGATTACTTTGAATGTATGTATATATTTTTAGTATAAGTTCTTTTAGTGGTGTGTCATCTTTGTAGCTTGTATATGTTGTTATTAGTTGCTGGAAGTCTTTGTCCTCTGCTTCATATTTTTCTTCAAATATTTCTTCTATTACATCTTGTTTTAGTATTTCTATTTCTGTGTTGTCTCCTATTCTGAAGTTTGGCGATATGTCTATTTCAAAAAAGTTGTTTTTTACTACGTCTAAACAAAATGAGTCTATTGTACATATGCTTGATTTGTTTAATAGTGTTATTTGCTTTTGTAGCTTTTCGTTTTCTGGATTTTCTTCCATTTTTTTGTATATCGCATTTAGTACTCTTTCTCTCATTTCTGATGCAGATGCGTTTGTGAATGTTACTACTAACAACTTGTCTATGTCGATGTTTTCGTTTATTATTTTGTTTATTATTCTTTCTACTAATACTGCTGTTTTTCCACTTCCTGCTGCCGCAGATACTAGTATGTTTTTACCTTTTTCATATATGGCTTGTTTTTGTTCTTTTGTCCACTCCATGTTATTCTCCTAAATTTTTATTTCATATCTGTTATACCATATTTTTTTGTTTTTTACAACATTTGCATTTTTTTCTAGCTTATGGTATAATATGTAATGTGTTAATTATAACATAAAAAGAGGTGTAATATATGACATTATTAGCAATAATATATGTATTAGTATTTATAATTTTTGCTTTATGTGCATATGCAGTAATGCAAATCAAATTAGCTGGAATACAAGTAAAGGACTTTTGGTCATTTATTGAAGCTAACCAAATTCTAGACAAATTATATGAATTTTCTAAACGTTATAAAACTTTAACTCCCCAACAGCAAGTTGTATACTTGTTAGAGGCAGAAAAAGTATTTAACGCTTTTGATAAAATTCCTAATATTATTTGGGAAGATGAATTCAAAAAATATGATGAAGTTCTAAAGAAATATAAAGAAATAAAAATAGATAGATGGGTATCAAATTCTTAATACCCATCTATTATTATTTCTCCATTTTTCATAGTAATTGTAGAAGTCTTGTCCGGTACTATTGTTCCATCAAGTATTTCTTCTGCAATTCTATTTTCTATTTTATTTTGTATTGTTCTTCGTAAAGGTCTTGCACCCAATGTATGGTCTGCACCTTGTTTTGTTATATAATCTATAACACTTTCATCAATTGAAATATAATATCTTTTTTCTTTTAGTCTTTCTTCTATCTGTTTTATCATTTTTTTACCAATTGTTTTTAACTCTTGGTCTGTCAGCTTTTGGAATACTATTATTTCATCTATTCTATTTATAAATTCCGGTCTAAATTCTCTTTTTAATTCTTGTATAACTTCCCTTTTTATTTCTTGATTTTCCTTTTTTTCGTTTTCTTCTTTATTTTCTCCAAATCCAAGCATTTTCTTTTCAGTTATATTTCTCGCTCCTATATTTGATGTCATAATTATTATTGTGTTTTTAAAATCGATTCTCCTTCCTTGTGAGTCTGTTAATTGTCCATCTTCGAGTATCTGTAATAATATATTCATTACGTCTGTATGTGCTTTTTCTATCTCGTCAAATAATATTACTGAATATGGCTTTCTTTTTATCTTTTCTGTTAGCTGTCCTCCATTATCATATCCAACATATCCTGGTGGTGAACCTATTAATTTTGACACTGAATGTGCTTCCATATATTCTGACATATCAAGTCTTATCATTGATTTTTCATCTTCAAATAATATTTGCGTTAGTGCTTTTGACAATTCTGTTTTTCCTACTCCTGTCGGTCCTAAAAATAAGAATGAACCTATTGGTCTATTTGGGTCTTGAAGTCCAAGTCTTCCCCTTTTTATTGCTTTTGCAATTGCATTAACTGCTTCTTCTTGTCCAACAATTCTTTCATGTAATTTTTCTTCTAAATGCCTTAGTTTCTCATTATCATTTTCTGTTAGTTTTTGTATAGGTATTCCTGTCCATTTTGAGATTATTTCTGCTATGTTTTCTTCTCCAATTTCTACTATGTCTGTTGTTTTTTTCTTTCTCCAATCATTTAAGATTTTTTCCAGTTTGTTTTTTGCTTCTTTTTCTCTATCTCTTATTTGTCCTGCTTTTTCAAATTCTTGATTAAATATTGCTTCTTCTTTTTCTTTTAACATTATATCTATTTTTTCTTGTAATATTTTTATTTCTTCTGGTTCTTTATATATTTTCATTCTTATTTGTGATGATGCCTCATCTATTAAGTCTATTGCTTTGTCTGGTAAAAATCTATCTGTTATATATCTTGTTGATAATTCCACTGCTGATTTTATTGCTTCGTCTGTTATTTTAACATTGTGATGTGCTTCATATTTGTCTCTAATTCCTTTTAATATTTGTACAGCTTGTTTTTTTGTTGGTTCATTTATTCTTACTACACTAAATCTTCTTTCTAGTGCTTGGTCTTTTTCTATATATTTTCTGTATTCATCTGTTGTAGTTGCTCCTATTACTTGTATCTCCCCTCTTGCTAATAATGGTTTTAGTATATTTCCAGCATCTATTGCCCCTTCTGCTGCACCTGCTCCAACTATTGTATGTACCTCATCTATGAATAATATTATTGTTCCTACTTTTTTTACTTCTCCTAATGCTTTTTTTAGTCTTTCTTCAAAATCTCCCCTGTATTTTGCACCTGCAACCATCCCTGATATATCTACACTTACTATTCTTTTTTCTTTTAATATTTCTGGTACATCTCCCACTACTATTTTTTCTGCTAGTCCTTCTATTATTGCTGTTTTTCCTACTCCTGGCTCTCCTATTAAACATGGATTGTTTTTTGTTCTCCTTGATAGTATTTGTATTATTCTCTCTATTTCTTTTTCTCTTTCTACAACATTGTCAAATTTTCCATTTTCTGCTTGTGTTGTTATGTCTTCACCAAATTGATTTAGTGTAGGTGTTAATGCAGTACTTCCAATTTCTTTTGGTTTTTTTATATATAGTTCTTGATCTAGCTCTTCTTCATTTATTACATTTGATATTTCACTATATATTTTCGATATTTCTACATTTGATTCTGTTATGATTCTTGTTGCAATACTATCTGTTTCTTTTAATATTGCAAGTAACAGGTGCTCTGTTCCTATAAAGTTATATCCTATTTTTTTGGCTTCTATGAATGCATTTTCAAGTATTTTTTTGGCTCTTGGCGTAAAGCCTAATGATTGTTTTATTTCTTTTCCTCTTCCTAGCATTTCTTCTATTTTTTTTACGACTTTTTCTTCTGTTATTCCTTTATTCATTAGTACTTTAGATGCTATTCCTTCTCCTTCTTTTATTAATCCATATAATATGTGCTCTGTTCCTATATAATTATGTCCTAATTCTAATGATATGTCATTTGCTATCTCTATTGATTTTTTTGCTCTGTTTGTGAATTTATATATCATCTTTTTCTTTTCTCCTTTCTTTTGTCATTTCATTCATTTCTTTTGCTTTTTCCTTTTGCTTCTCTATTGGTAACCATTCAAAGTATGATGTTATAAATTCCCCATATTTTGTTGTATTTTCTTTTTTCTCTTTTTCTTCCATAAAAAAATAGCCCCTCCCTTCTATTAAGGTATGTGCTATTTTTTTATTTTTATTCATTTATTCTTTTATTCCGAATAATAATTTTACTATTCCTCTTAAACATTTTGGGACTTTTTTTACTACTATAGTCATATGTATACCTCCTTTTTTAGCAGAGTAACCATAAGATTCCAACTAATATTACTACTATTCCTATTAGAAATAACCATCCAGCTATTGGGAGAAATAATACTAGTAATATTCCTATTCCTAATCCTACTAAACATACTCCAAATGTCTTTTTTAAGATTTTCATTATGATTTCCTCCAAATCTTTTAGTATATTATATTCTTTTTTATTTTTTATGTGAATTTTAACTAGGATTATACATATGGATTTGTTTACATTTTATATAATTTTTCTAAAACTATTATAAACATTGCATGTGACCAACCTAAACCTAATACCCAATTTGGTTTAAGTGTTTTATTATCTATTTGTTCACCTAAAAGGCTATGCTTACCTGCTGTTTTTAGGACAAAGTCAAATGTTTCTTTTGCTTTTTTCTTTTCTCCTATTTCTAGGTAATATAATGTCATCCATAAATTTGCAATAGGCCATGGTGAGCCATTTCTATAATGGTCTTTTTCAAATCTTTGATAGCCACCTGTATATGTTCTTATTGTTAGATTTATATTTTCTACCGTATTTTGTACTTTTTTCTCTTTTGGTGAAAATACACCAAATGGTATTACTGCACCTAATATGCTTATATCCATTCTTTTATCTGTAGTATTTCTTACATATGATTTTCTTGTTTCGTCATACAAGTTTGTTTCAATATATTCTTTTATTTTTAGTTTTAGTTCTGATATTTCATTAATATTTTTGCTTACTTTTTCTTCCTTTAATCTGTTATTTTCAAACTCTGAAACATTTTTTCCTAAAACATTATATATTTTTATCATTGAATCAAATGCAGAATATATACTTGCTAATGAATATAAGTGTATACCTTCACACATTTCCCATAAATCATAGCTTACATGATATATTTCTGTTCCATTTATTATGTCTTTTGTGTATCTTTTTAGGAAGTCTACTGCCTTTTCACACATATGTAAGTTTGATTTTAAGAATTCTTCACTTTTGGTATATTCGTAATGTGAATATACACCATATACAACACTTGCTGTTTCATCAATTTGGTAGCCCCAACATGGTGCAAGTTTTCCATCTGTATAAAAACGTTGCTCCCACATTCCATTTTTGCTTTGTGTCATCTTGCAAAATGTATTATAAAATTTGTCTGTTTCTTTTGTCATTTTTAGAATATCTAGTGCTTTTGCTATAAATATTGCGTCTCTTGGCCAGCAATACGCATATCTTCCACATTGTGTTAAATATTCATCTATTTCTGGTGCTGCAATTATTCCTCCTGTTGTTTCATTCATTAATAATGGAAATAGTAATATACTTCTTCTGTATATATCTTGGATTTTTTCTTCATAACTACTTTCTGGTTCTTTTAGTTCAAGTCCGTTATGTTCTTTTACATATTTTCTCCAATATGATTTTACATTTGAATATTCCTTTTTTAGGTCAATCTTCTTTATTCTTTCTACTTCATTTTCGACAGCTTGTATTGTTTTTTTGTTTTCATCTATATATATACATATTTCTATTTCTCTTTTTTCTCCTGGTTTCATTATTCCAATATCAAAGCTTATACTTGAGTCTTTTGACATTCCAATATAGTCTTTATCTTGGATGTTTCCTGAATGGATATTGCTTATTGTGTCATTTATTTGGTAACTTAATAATTCTTTGTCTTTTGAAAATGTTGCAACTGAAAAATCATGTGCATATTGTATCATTCCATTATCTATTTTCATTGCTCCAACGAAATTGTTTTGGTCTGATAGTAGTTCTGAATGAATCAAAAAGTTTACATCTAATTCAATATTTCCAACATTCATAAATGTGTATTTTTTTACAAATATGTCTTCTTTTATTGTTATAAAGTCTGTTTGTAATACCTTTAGGTTGAAATATGTGTTTGTTATTTCAGTGTTTAGTATATTTGTGTCTGTATCATAATATTGTACATATGTGTTATTTATATCATCATGTAAATATATTAGGTCTGAATCATTTACTTTTACTCCTGTATGAAAATAGTTTAGATATTGTCTATTTTCTCTATTTGGAAATGATAACCTTAGTAACTCTCCTTTTCCTGAAAATGTTGCTAATATATCTTTGTTTCCTATTATTGCTTCATTCAAGTATTTTTCCATTATAAATTCCTTTCCATTTTATCTGAATATTTATTCAGATTACCCTTCTATTATATTTAATATTTGTTTTTCAAGGTCTTTCATTTTTTCGTTTATTCTAAACATGTCTTCATCTCTAAGTTGAGTATCTTCCATGTCTTGTTTAACAAATTGCTGCATATCTTGTATTTCATTTTGTAATTTGTTAAGTCTTGTAAGTATTTCTTGTTTAATTGTGTGTGGTTTTCTAATCTTTATTTTGTTTACGATTTTTAACTCATCTGCTAATTCATATGTTTCACCAAACTCAGGTATTGTCGCATTTATTCCTGTTTCTTCAAGTATTTTGTTTCTTAATACTATTTGTGATTCTTCTTCCCCATGAACAAGGAATATGTGTTTTGGCTTTGTTCTAAATGAATATATAAAATTCATTAACCATTCTTGATCTGCATGTCCTGAATATCCTTCTATATATTCTATTCTAGCATTTACTGCAAATTCTTCTCCAAATATTGTTACTTTTTTAGCTCCATTTACTATTGAATATCCTAATGTTCCTGGTGCTTGGTAACCAACAAATAGTATTGTGCTGTCTGGCTTCCATATATTGTGTTTTAGATGATGTTTTATTCTTCCGACATCACACATTCCACTCGCTGATATTATTATTGATGGTTGATTTAATTCATTTAATGCCTTTGATTCATCTGCTGTTTGTGTGAATTGTAGCCCTGGGAATTCTAGTGGATTATCTCCTCTTTCCATCTCTTCTTGTATTTCTTCTTCAAATAAGTCTGTATTTTGCTTAAATATTTCTGTTGCTGATATTGCAAGTGGGCTATCAACAAATACAGGTACTTTCATTAATGTACTGTATTTTCTTTTGAATTCTTCATCATCAGTATTTTCTTTTATTTTGTTTAGTTCATATAGTATTTCTTGTGTTCTTCCAACTGCAAATGATGGTATTACAACTGTTCCTCCATTGTCTATTGTTTCTGATACAACATCAAGGAACATATGAGCTTTTTCATTGTTTTTTACGTGTAATCTGCTTCCATATGTTGATTCCATTACAAGATAGTCTGCATTTTCTATCATTGTTGGTGAATCTAATAATGGTAAATCATTATTTCCTAAGTCTCCTGAAAATACTGCTTTTGTTTCTTTTCCATTTTCTGTTGCCCATACCTCTATTATGCTTGAGCCTAACATATGTCCAGCATCATTAAATCTTACACATATATCTTCTGATACCTGTATTATTTCATCATATTGTACTGGTGTGAATATTTCTAAACAGTTTATTGCATCTTCTGCTGTATATAAAGGTGGATATGTTTGTTCACCTTTTCTTTTTCTTTTTTTATTTTTCCATTCTGTTTCCATTTCTTGAATGTGTCCACTGTCTGGTAACATTATTCCACATAGGTCACATGTTGCTTTGTGTGCATATATAGGTCCTTTGAAACCTTCTAAGTATAGTTTTGGTATTCTTCCTGAATGGTCTATATGTGCATGTGTTAGTAGCATGAAGTCGATTTCTGCTGGATTATATGCAAATGGTTGGTAGTTTTCTATTTCTAACTCTTTGCTTCCTTGATACATTCCACAGTCTACTAAGAATTTTTTTCCTGCTGCTTCTACAAGAAAGTTTGAGCCTGTAACCATTTTTGCAGCTCCTAAAAATGTTATTTTCATATGTTCTCTCCTCTTAATTAAATATTTTTGTTTTTCTATTTAGCCTTATTTTTTCTTTTGGTTCTATTATAAATTTGTCTTCATTTATGTTTTCATCAAATATTTGTACATAATATTTTTCAAATTCAGGTGTTATTTTGAAATATAGTTCCTCAAGTTTTATTATTCTTGTTTTTAATACATGGTCAAGTATTTCAATAGGTATTTTTACTATAACTTTTCTGTCTATAGCCACTTGTAGTAGCTTTTCTTCTACCATCAATATTTTTTCTCGTAATTCTTCTACATCTTTTATGTTTTCCATTTTATCAAATGGCAATACCATGTAATATCTAAATTGGTAGATTTGATTCACTATTTTTTCTTCATCTTCTTTTTCTATTCCTTTTTGAAAACAGTCTAAAAATATCTGCTCAAATTGTACAATTATCTGCCTTATTTTGTTTTGATTGTATTTTATTGCTTCCAGTAAGTTTTTTCTTTCTTCTAATAATTTTTTTTCATACATATAGTTTTCTGGGTTCATGTAATAGTTGCTTTCTTCAATTTGATTCATTAATATTTTTTTTCTGTCTACTAGTTGTTGTTTTAGTACTCTTATACTAAATATTTTCTTTTCAAGTGGTACATCTTTGTTTCTTTTGTCATATTCAGCTTTTAATCTTGTTTCTTGACTTAGTATTTTTTCTATGCTTTTTATTTCTTTTGTTGCATTTTTCTTTTCTTCCGTATATTTTTCAATATATTTTTTTGTGTTTTTAAATTCTTCTAGTTTAAATATTATATTTTGAAGGTCTTTTTCTGCTTGTTTTTTAAATTGTTGATTATTATTTACCTCATTTATTATTGCAATTTTTGATAGTAAATCTATTAATTCTTTTGCAGTTTCTACATCATATTTTTTTTGTAGTTCTTCTTTCATTTGTTGTAAATAGTCAATTATTCCATCATTGTCTTTACACCATGAATCCATAAATTCTTTGCCAAGTAGTATTTGCAATGTTTGATATATAAGATTTGAATTTATATTTTCAACTTCGTTTTTTGGCGTTGTCCATGACCAACCATTGAAGTCTCTCAATACTTCTACTCTATCTATACATCTACCAGTGTTTATTAAGTTTGATAGTGCAATTGATGTCATTCCATATTTTTGATTTACTATTTTAGGGTTTCTTGATATTTTTTCTATTGCATATAATAATTTGTTTTCTATTGGATATGCAATTATTTCATTTCCATTTATATAGAATTTATCTTTTTTTATGGTTTCTTCTATTTCAATATTTTCTAATTTTTGACTAAGTTTTACTACATTTATTGTATTACAATTTCTTTGTATGTTTTTTAGTAGTTCTTCTATATATTCTGACTGACTTGTTTTTATTGCTTTCGCATTTTTATAGTCTTTGTATGATACTTCTATTTTATATAATATTCCTTGGAGAAGATTTTTTGCATGTTCTTCTATATTCTTGTTTTCTAATATTTTTTCTAGTTCTTCATTTTTATCCTTTTTTATTAATTTTTCTAGCATATCTTCTCCTTTCAATCTATTCTTCTGTTGCTTCTGGGCTTGTTGTCATCTTTAGTTCTGCAAGTCTTTCTAATGTCATTAGTACTTGCCTTGGTTTACTTCCTTGGTATCCTGAGATTACTCCTCTTTCTTCCATTTGGTCAATTATTCTTCCTGCTCTCGCATATCCTACTTTAAATCTTCTTTGTATAAATGATGTTGATGCTTGTCCTGTTTCAACTACAACATCTATTGCATCCATTAGTAATGGGTCTGTATCATCATCTGCTTGTGCTTCTTCAGCAATTTCTTTATCTGTTTTATTGCTTTTTTCAATTGTTTCAAGTATGTCTTCACTATATGTTGCAACTCCATTTGATTTTATGAAGTCAACAACTTTTTCTACTTCAGGGTCATCTATAAATGCTCCTTGTATTCTTGTTGGCTTTGGTGCACCTGCTGGATAGAATAGCATATCTCCTTTTCCTAAAAGTTTTTCTGCTCCAACTTGGTCTAGTATTGTTCTTGAATCTACTTGTGATGATACTGCAAATGCTATTCTTGATGGTATGTTCGCTTTGATTATTCCTGTTATTACATCTACAGATGGTCTTTGTGTTGCTATTATTAGGTGCATTCCTGCTGCTCTTGCTTTTTGTGCTAGTCTACATATTGAGTCTTCTACATCTTTTGCGGCTACCATCATTAAGTCTGCTAACTCGTCTATTATTATTACTATTTGTGGTAGTTGTCCAACACCTTCCTCTTTTTCTACTAGTGCATTATATCCTTTTAGGTCTCTTACTCCTTTTTGTGCAAATACATTGTATCTATTATCCATTTCTTGTACTGCCCATGCTAATGCTCCTGCTGCTTTTTTAGGGTCTGTGACTACTGGTATTAATAGATGTGGTATTCCATTATATACTGATAATTCTACGACTTTTGGATCTATCATTACAAGTTTTACTTCACTTGGTTTTGCTTTGTATATTATACTTGCTATTATTGTGTTTATACATACACTTTTTCCTGAACCTGTTGCTCCTGCGATTAATGCATGTGGCATTTTTGCTATATCAGCTATTGCCATATTTCCTGCAACATCTTTTCCAAGTGCTACACTTAATTTTGATTTATGATTTTGAAATTCATCACTTTCAACTACGTCTCTAAAGTGTACTGTTTCTTTTTCTGAGTTTGGTACTTCTATCCCTACTGCTTGTTTCCCTGGTATTGGAGCTTCTATTCTTATTGTTTCTGCTGCAAGGTTTAGTGCTATATCATCTGCTAGATTTGCTATTTTACTTACTCTTACACCTTCTGCTGGTTTTAGTTCATATCTTGTTATTGCAGGTCCAACTGATACATTTTCTACTTTTGCTTGTACTCCAAAACTGTATAATGTTTTTTGTAATTTTGTTGCTATTTCTGTAAGTGCCTTTGCTCCACCTTTTATCGTTTTTTTCTCACCTTTGCTTAATAATTCTACTGGTGGATATTCATAGTGCTCATCTTCTACTGCTTGTGCATGCTCTAGTTGTAGTACTTCTTTTACTTTTTCTTCTTTCTTTTCTTCTTCTTGTTTGAATAGGTTTCCTTCTATGAAGTCTGGCTCAATGTTATTTTTGTGCTTTTCTCCTCCTATTATAACAAGTTTTTCTTTTTCCTTCTTGTTTTTTCTTTTTGGTTCGTCTTCTACAACTCTACCATTTAGGTTTATTTTTATTTGCTCTTCTTGTGGTTCTTCTTCTATATCTAAATATGCTTTTCTATTTTCTTTTATTGTTTTCATTCTGTTATTTTCATATTCTGATTCTTCTTGTTGATGGTTTGCCATTTTTTGTTCATGTCTTTCTTTCCTTCTGTTTACACCATCTTGTATCCAATTACTTACCATTCCTGATATGTCTATTCCAAATACTGTTGCAAATAGTATTAGTGATACACCTATACTTAGTATTATTGTTCCTATTTTGCCAAATAACTTGAATAATGGTACTGCTGCTATTGTTCCTAATGCTCCTCCTCCAACACTATTTTCTCCTAGTTGAAATGCGTCTTTTATTATTTCTGATATGTTTTGTTCTATGCTTATCGTTCCATTATATATTTGATATACACTTAGTATTACTGCAACAAATATTAATAATAGTGTGTATTGTAATATTTTTGATGATAAATATCCATCATCATCTTTACATGCCATTTTTACTGCTACTGCAAATGCACCTATTGGTAGTACATATTTTATTATACCAAACATCCCCCCTAAAAAGTCGCTTAGTGCTATTCCTATATAACCTGATTCTGTGTATATTAACACTGTTAGTAGGATGCTTAGTATTATTGTTATTATTACTCCTAAATTTGGTGATTCTTTTTTTGCTCTTTTTCCTTTATATTTTTTCTTTGCCATTTTCTACTTCCTTTCAGTTTCTAAAAATGGAGACACTCCTCTTGCAAGGGGTGTCCCCGATTTTGTGGGGTTATCCCCATTTATTGGAGTTCTTTTCTACTATTTTGTATTGTTTTTATTGTGTCTTCTAATGACATTTCCATTAGATTTACAGCTTCTCCTATATTTTTTTCTAGTTTAGCAAGTGTGTCTGTTAAAACTGATTCTGTTGATGTTAGTATATTGTTAGCATATTCTTTTGTTCCTTGTGATATTTCTCTTGACATTTCATTTGCTGTTTCTATTATTTCTGCTTTTTGTTCATATGCTTTTCTTGTTATTTCATGTTCATCAATCATAGCTATTATTCTATTTTCTGCTTCTTTAACTATTCCATCAGCCTCTTTTTGAGCTTCAACTAATATTCTTTGTCTTTCTTCTTTTACCCATTTTGCTTGTTTTAACTCATCAGGTAATTTTATTCTTATTTCTTTTATTATTTCAAGCATCTCTTCTTTGTCTACCATTCCTTTGTTTGTAAATGGTAGATTTTTGCTGTTTTCTAATATATCTTCTAAAGTTTCTAATAATGTAAAGATTTCCATCGTTTACCCCTTTCCAGTTTTATGTCTTTTTACTTAAAAATATTATGTTTGCTCTTCCATATTTTCTTTCATCTATAATTGCGACATTTATTTTTTCTATTTCTTTTTTTATTCTTTTTTCATCATCTGTTTCTAATATTATTATTCCGTTTTCTTGGATAATATTTTTTTCTATTATTTTTTCTAAGGATTTTTCTATAAAATTTGTTTCATATGGTGGGTCAATATATATTATATCAAACTTTTCTTTTGAAACTTTTTCTATGCATTCCTTAAAATCTATATTATATAATTCTACTTTTTCTTCCATATGTGTTTTTTGTATGTTTTTTTTGATTATTCCTATTGCTTCTTTTGATTTATCACATAGTATTGCTTTTTTTGCTCCTCTACTTAGCATTTCTAGTCCTATTGCTCCACTTCCTGCAAATAAGTCTAGTACTGTTGCTTCTGGTATTTGGTTTTGAATTATATTAAATATTGATTCTTTTACTCTATCAAGAGTTGGTCTTGTGTTGTCTCCTTGTAATGTGTATAATTTTGTTCCCTTTGCTTTTCCACTAATTATTCTCATTTTTAGCCTTTCTTTCCTATACTACTATTTTATTCTTTTTTTTGCTATTGTCAATATTATTAACAAAAATGTAATATACATTTAATATTTCTGTAATATTTGTAATACACAGCGTTACAACAAAAACTATCTATGTTTTTACATAGATAGTTTAACTTTTGTTTTTCTATTCATCTTTATTTATTTCTTTTATTAGTTCAAGTTGTGATATTAGTAATGATTCCATTTTTGCTTTGTATATATCAAATTGTTTTTTTATGTCATCTAGTTCCTTTTCTTTTTTGCTTACTTGGTCATCTAATTCACTTAGTGTTTTTCTTGAATTTTCTTTTGATATTCTTACTAGTTCTTCTGATTGTTTTTGTGCTTCGCTTATTATTTGTTCTGATTGTTGTCTTGCTACATTTTTTACTTCTTCTGCTGTTGATTGTGCCATTACTAATGTGTTTTGTAGTGTTGTTTCTATATTTTTGTAGTGACTCAGACTTACTGTTAGTTCTTCTATTTTTGTTCTCGCTGTTGCAAGTTCTTTATAGTTTTTTTCATAGTCTGTTTGTATTTCATCAAGAAATTCGTCTACTTCTTCAACATTGTACCCATTCATCATTTGTTTATTGAATTTTTTGTTTTCTATATCTAATGGTGTAATCATACTGGATTGCCTCCGTTCTTTTTAAAACGATTAGTTTATACTGTTATTTTTTAACCATGAAACAGATAGTTTACTTTTTATTTCTTCTCTAGCCATTTCATTTGTTATCTCATAATTCATAGGTGCAATTAAAAATATAGAGTTTGAGATTTTTTGGATATGTCCATCTAATGCGTAAACTCCACCACTAATAAAGTCAACTATTCTTCTAGCTACATCTTTGTTTACATATTCTAAATTAACTATTACTGACTTTTTTTCTTTTAATAAACTACATATTTCTTCTGACTGTTCAAATGTAGTTGGTTGAGATATTACCATTTTTATTGGTTGACCTTGTCCTGTGATAGGAACTACTTTTCCTTTATTTTTTCCGAAGAATTTTCTTCCTTCGTCTTCATCTTCATAGTCTAGATTATCATTATAATCGTATCCTTCTTCTTCTTCATATTCTCCATTATCACTTTCTGGTTGGTTCATTCCAATTAACCCCCATACTTTGTCCATTATAGCTCCTGCCATTTTTTTCCCTCCTAATATTTTTACACTTTTGTATTAAGTCTTCGCATATAGTATCTTACTTTTTTATTTTTTTGTCAAGCTTTTTTGGTGTTGTAATAAAAACTTAATCTTTCTGTAATATTTTTGTAACATTATTTGTTGTTTCTTTGTAGTATTATTTCGTCATAGTTGTTTATTTTTTTGTAGTTTTTTATTTCTTTTTGGTCATATCCTATTTCTTGTAGGTCTTTTGTTGAGTATGTTGATATTATTGCGAATTTGTCTGTTTCATATTCTACTTTTACTAGTACTTTGTTTTGTACTCCTGCTTTATTTTTTATTACATAGTATAGTCCGTTTTCATTTATTAGTGCTTGCTTTGGAACTTTTAGTCCTGTTTTGTTCCACCATATTACGTCTATTACAATTTTTCTGTGTGTTATTAAGTCTTCTGTCATTTTGTTTAGTTGAAATATTATTGTTCTTTTGTCTCCTTCTTCATTTATTTGCACTATTTTTGCCTTTATTTCTTCTTTGTTTGATATTCTTATTGTTACACTGTCTCCTAATTTTGCTTTCATTGCTTCTGTTGAGTTCATTGTTGTTGCTATATAGCATTTGAAGTTGTCTATTATTTTTCCACATTCATTACTTGTTGCTACTATTTGACCTGTTTTTAATTCTGTTTTGTTTAAGAATTCTTCTTTTATATTTCCAAAGTTGTTTGGTGTTAGTGTTTCTTCAAGCCCATCTACTCTATATGATACTATTCCACTTATTGGTGATGTTTGGTATTGTGTGTCAACTTTTAGACTTTCTTCATATTTGTTTTTCTCGTTTATTAGTGTTTTTATTTCTTGATTTTCTGTTAGTTCTCCTATGAATTTTATTTTTTTGCTAAATAGGCTGTCTATACTGTTTTTGTATTCTGTTATTTCTTGGTAGTTGTTTAGGTCTCTAATTTCTTCTATTTTGCTTTCTATTTGATTTTCTATTGCTTTTATGTCAGCTGATGGTGTTATGTTTTTCTCATTTTCTAATATTTCTTGTATTTGGTAGTTTAATTCACTTATTTTTGCATTTGTTTCTTTTTCACTGTCACTGTAGTATCTGAATACTGGCTCTGATTTTGCTACTTTTTCTCCCTCTGATGCTACAGTAAATATTCCATTTTGATAGTTTTCTCCTTTTATTACTGTCTCATCTCTGATTATGTATCCTGGTACTGTGTCTTCTTCTGTTAGTGTTCCTTCTTTTATTATGTATGAATCTTTTGGATCTACTATAAGTAAATATATTGCATAACCTATATATGAAACAACTATTAATATTAATATAACAGCTATTATTTTTTTACTTTTATTCAATCTAAGTTCTTCCTTTCAATATTTCATCAACATTGTCTATTCCTTTTGTAGCGTCTAACCATATTGTTTGTTTGTTTTTTCTAAACCATGTTAGTTGTCTTTTGGCATATCTTCTCGTTTCCATTTTTATTTTTTCTATCATTTCTTGTTTTGTGCATTTGTTTTGTAGATATTCTACTACTTCTTTGTATCCTAGTCCTTGCATTGCTGTTGGGAATTCTGTGTATTTTTTTAGTAGATTTTCTACTTCTTCTATTAACCCTTGTTCTATCATTATGTCTACTCTTTTGTTTATTCTTTCATATAGTTTTTCTCTTTCCATGTTTAGTGCATATACTTCATAGTCGTATTTTACTCCATTTTTTCTTGATTCTATTTCTTGTTGTGTTTTGTTTTTTCCTGTTGCATGATATATTTCTAATATTCTTAGTATTCTTTTTTTGTCATTTGGACTTATTTTTTGTATTGCTTGTTCATCTATTTTTTTTGCCTCATTGTATAGTGTTTTTAGTCCTTCTTTTTCGACCCTTTCTTCTAATTCTTTTCTATATTTTTCGTCTAGTTTTATGTCTTGATATTCTATTCCATATATTAAACTGTCAATATATAAACCTGTTCCACCTACTACTATTGGTGTTTTTCCTTTGGATAGTATTTCTTCTATTGCGTTTTCTGCATCTTTTTTGAAGTCTGCTACACTGTATCTTTGGTTTGGTTCAACATTGTCTATTAAGTAGTGGGGTATTCCTTGCATCTCTTCTTGTGTTGGTTTTGCTGTTCCTATGTCCATGTCTTTGTATATTTGCATTGAGTCACTTGATATTATTTCTCCATTTATTCTTTTGGCTAGTTCAATTGATAATGCTGTTTTTCCTGATGCTGTTGGTCCACATATTACTATTACTTTTGGCTTGTCCATTTTTTTCCTTTCTTTTTTTACATTTTGCTTGCTATTTCAAATATTCCTGTTTGTATGTCTTTTAAGAAATTGAATTCTGCTATACTTATTACTATCATTACTATTATAATGATTATTAATTTTTTTATTAGGTCTGATTTTTCTATTTCGTCAAATTTGTATTGACTCATTATTTTTCCTACATATGGCATGAATACTATTCCATTTATTGGTGTGAATACTAGTATTAGTATTTTACTTACTTCGTTTTTGAAGTCTAGGTTCACGTAGTTTAGTCCTTTTGATGATAGGTTGAATAACATTGTTGTTATGAACCAACTTATTAGTATTCCTCCTACACTTATTATTACTCTTTCCATTCCTTCATAGGCTTCTAATCTGTACCATGTGTATCCTATTAGTACCATGAATAGTGCTATTACTACTATTATTATAAATGGTGTTATCATTGTTTTTTCCTCCTTTTATTTTCTTAATCCATAAATTCTGTACGCCAATATTCTGGTATATTTTCATAATTATTTAATCCTGTTGCATTGTAATAGCATCCATATCCATCAGGTTCACCAATATAATCATTTGTACTTCCATTTGGCACTCTTTTCCATAGTTTTATTGGCTCTCCTGTTAATCCTGTGCATTTGAGAAATGTACCTCTAAAAATAGTTACATTTAGGCAATTTGCAAATAAATTTTCTGGGATTCTTGTTAATGATGTACAGTATGCAAATGTTGTATAAAAAGTTGTTACATTTGGACAGTTTGCAAATAAATCTTCTGGAATACTTGTTAGTGATTCGCATCCATAAAATCCATCTGAAAAAACTGTTATTTTTTCAAAACTCTTTTCTGTTGGACTTGCTATTTTTCTTAATTTTGTACAACCTCTTAGGCATACTCTTTCTAACCCTGTTTCTCCCCATTGGATTATTTCAAGAATGTTGTCATTTCCATTGCAAATAATCCTTGTACATTTTCCTGTTATTGTGACTTTATAATCTTTGTTTTTTTCCGAGTATGTATGTGTTGGTGGATAAGCTAATGCAATTTTGCTTTTCGCACCATCATTTTGTATTACACTAGCATATTTTTTTTCTCCTGTATTCTTGTTTTCTGCTGTTGTTACCTTACCATCTCCCCAGTCAATAATTCTTCCTTCTTCAGTTTCCAATAATGGCAACCTCACTTCTCCAGTATCTCCTGAATTAACCAGCATTATTAATGCACTTTTGTCTACTTCTTCTCCATATGGTATCTCTCTTGTTCCTATTATTATTATTTCTCTTTTTGTGTCTATTTCATTATCAAATACTTTATCTTCTTTTTTTAAATTTTCTAACATTTCTTCTTTTGATACTAGTGCATCATTTTTTCCTTCTAGTTCATTTTTCGTTTTTATATTTTCATTTTTTATCTTCCATAATTGCACTAATTCTTCTACATCTCCAGCTCTTGACTCGAGTTTTGCTTCATTTGCTTTTCCTATTATTCCATTGTCTCCTTTTAGCATTTGTATGCTTATTCCTGCTAATATCATTAATACTACGATTGTTACTACTAATGCTATTAGTGTTATTGCTTTTGAGCTTTTTATTCTGTTCATCTTTTGTTCCTCCATCTCTTTTTTATTATTAGTATATTATCATAACACATTTTATTTTTCAATATTTTTGTATGAACAAATAAGAAAAATTGAAAATTTTTCTTTGATTTGTTCTCGCCCGATTTGAGTTTTCGACTAAAAGGAGAAAATCTCAAAGGACTAGCGATTGTAGCTTTTTATATACTATAAAAGTATTACTTTCCTAGTATATAAAAAAATTGCCTTGAATTTAAAATTATAATTCAAGACATTCTTTCTAATTGTGCAACCACGGTTGCACAATTTATACTATTTAAACTTTTCTTCAATTTCATTTTTTATTTTTTTAATTTAGTACTATGGATAATGCTATTATTATACCCCACTTAATGCTCTCCAATATTCTGGTATATTTTCATAATTATTTAATCCTGTTGCATTGTAATAGCATCCATATCCATCAGGTTCACCAATATAATTATTTGTACTTCCGTTTGGCACTCTTTTCCATAGTTTTATTGGCTCTCCTGTTAATCCTGTGCATTCGTAAAATGTACCTCTAAAATTAGTTACATTTGGACAATTTGCAAATAAGTTTTCAGGAATGCTTGTTAGTGATTTGCAATAACAAAACGTTCTTTCAAAACTTGTTGCATTTGGGCAATTCGCAAATAATGTTGATGGAATGCTTGTTAATGATGTACAGTCTTCAAATGTTAATTCAAAAGTTGTTACATTTGGACAGTTTGCAAATAATGTTGATGGAATGCTTGTTAATGATGTACAGCCTGCAAATGTACATGAAAAATCTGTTATTTTTTCAAAACTCTTTTCTGTTGGACTTGCTATTTTTCTTAATTTTGTACAACCATCTAGGCATACTTCTTCTAAACCTGTTTCTCCCCATTGGATTATTTCAAGAATGTTGCCATTTTCATATTCATCATTGTAAAGCTTTGTGCATTTTCCTGTTATTGTTACTATGTATTCTTTGTTTTTTTCTGGGTATGTATGTTCGGTATATTGGGAATCTATTTCTGCAATTTTATTTTTCACACTATCATTTTGAGTTACACTGGCATATTTGTTATTGTGTATGTTTTTATCTCCTGTAGCTATTACTCCATCTCCCCAGTTTACTTTTGTGCTATCATCTATCTCTCCAGCTATCGGCAATTTCACTTCTCCAGTTTCTCCTGAATTAACTAGCATTATTAATGCTCTTTTGTCTACTTCTTCTCCATATGGTATTTCTCTTGTTCCTATTGTTATTATTTCTTTGTCTCTGTCTATTTCTTTTTCATATACTATTCCTTCTTGTATTAGTTTTTCCAACATTTCTTCTTTCGATACTAATGCTTCACTTGTTCCTGTTACTTCATTTTGTGTTTTTATCATTTTGTTATTATTTTTCCACATTTTTACTTCTTCGTCTACATTCCCTGCTCTTGATTCTAGCTTCGCTTCATTTGATTTTGTTACTATTCCATTATCTCCTTTTAACATTTGTATGCTTATTCCTGCTAATATCATTAATACTACGATTGTTACTACTAATGCTATTAGTGTTATTGCTTTTGAGCTTTTTATTCTGTTCATCTTTTGTTCCTCCATCCCTTTTTTATTATTAGTATATTATCATAACACGTTTTATTTTTCAATATTTTTGTATGAGCAAATAAGAAAAATTGAAAATTTTTCTTTGATTTGTTCTCGCCCGATTTGAGTTTTCGACTAAAAGGAAAAAATCTCAAAGGGCTAGCGATTGTAGCTTTTTATATACTAGGAAAGTATTACTTTCCTAGTATATCGTTCATTTGAGAAAATGTCTCAAAAATCATGTCTAATTTATTCCAATTTCCTTATTGACATTGAGCCTCTTATCCTTTGGAAACCTATTTTTGCTAAAAAGCTGTAAGCGTGATTTTATATAGCTTTTTAGACGCAAAAGCATACCAAAGGATATACTCAAAATCAATAAGTTTTCTCGGCATAAATAAGACATTTTGTCAAATGAAAAGTTAAGACATTTTCATAAATGAATTATATCCTTTTAAATTTTCTCTTTTGTATTTTGTGTTTCTAATAATCGCAAAACTCATCTCTAAAACCTCCTTCTAAATTTTTAGCCGATTTTTTCGGCTCGTATAATGGGCGATAGCTTGGCAATACAATCAAAGCCTTCTTTTTCGTAATCTCTTTGTTCAAAATTGCAAAGCCTTTTATTATTAGTATTTTTATATTTATTTATATTATATTTATTATCCTTAAACTTTTCTTCAATAGGTATTAACCTTCTCATATCTACTTCTTTACTATTTTCTTTATATACCATTTCAATATTTATATAACCTTTATCTTTTAATGAATTTACTAGCTTTGATACTTGTGTTACTGATATATTTAAAAGTTCGCTTATAGTTTTATTGGTACAAAAGCAATATTGTTTTTCTTTATCACTTAAATTTTTATCTGTTAATACTTCTATTGGAATCCATAATCCTTTTAAGTTTAGACTTGACATTTAATACCCCTCCTCTCTTTCAAATTCGTTCGCTTTATTTTGGCTTTATTTTCGTTTTTAAGATATAAATAATATAAGTTTATATCTTGAAATTGTAGCCAAAAAATTTCCATAAAAAAATCGCCTTGAACTTATTTCTAAATTCAAAGCAATTTTTTATTTTGAATTTTCTCGACAGTGTCGAGAAAATTTAGATTACTCTTTATCTTCAATATTTTTTCTTTGTTCTAGTTGAACTTTAGCCTTTTCTATACTATCCATAAATTTTTGTTCTAATATTTCTTTTGGTACATATTCTGTCAAATATTGTGCAACATGTATTCCACTATTATCTAATTCTAGTAATTGTGCCATCATATCACTTTTTGTCGCACATAATATGATTGCAATTGGTGATTCTTCTCCTTCTGCTTTTTCATATTTGTCTAACCATTTCAAATATAATTCAACCTGACCTTTATATTCTGGTCTAAATTTATCTAGCTTTAATTCTATAACTACTAACCTTTTCATTTTTCTATGATAGAATAATAAATCTATATAATAATCTTCTCCATCTATTGTTATTCTTTTTTGCCTAGCTAGAAAAGCAAAATCATTTCCCATTTCTAAAATAAACTTTTCTAATTCACTTATAATTGCATTTTCTAAATCTTTCTCGCTATAAGTGTCTTTTAAATCCAAAAAGTCTAATATATATGGATCTCTAAAAAATAAATTAGTTGTCATCTTGTTTTCTTCGTTTAGCAATTTCAAATCATTTACAATAGTCTGTTCTGGCATTTTAGATATTGCTGTTCTTTCAAATAATGCTGAGCCAATTCTTTCTCTTAATGTTCTAACTCCCCAAAACTCATTTTCACACATTGTTGTGTAGAAATCTCTTTTTAAACTATCTTTAACTTGTAATAGTTCAACAAAATGTGACCAACTTAATTTTCTCGACAGTGTCGAGAATTTTTGAAAATCTGGATAATATTCATAGACTTTTAGCATTCTAAATAAATTTGCACTACTATATCCTCGTCCATATTCAACTGTTAACCTTTGACTTAACTTTTTTATTACAGCCTTTCCATATTCAGCTCTTTCATGATTTAAGACATTTTCAGTTATATCTTTTCCTATATTCCAATATAATATTGTCATTTCTTCATTTACTTTTAATGCTACATTTCTTTTTGCTTTTTCTATTCTATCAACTATTTTATTATATAAATCATCTATATTTATGTTATCTATGTTCTCTAATTCGTTCATTTTTACCTTCTTTCTAATTTGGCAACAGCTGTTGCCAAATTACATTTTCTCTTTTATTAGTTCATACTATATCATAAAATTCAAAATTTTTCCATTAAATCTATAAATTTTCACACATATATTAATTCATTTAATATAATCTCCTCTGCTTGTTTCTTAATTGTATTCATAGTTCCTACTCAATAAAGCATATCGGTATTTTTCATATCTTCTGTCAAATTACTTTGTGCTTTTAATTTATTAATTATTTCATCTACTCTTTTGGTAGCAGTTTCTTGTATTTCTTCTAAATGGTTTATAAGTGTATTTTCCATAAACATTATTGTATATTCTGCTTTTTTATGTTCTTTTAAATAATTTAATCTCATTCTTCCGTATTTATTCAAATGTATTTTCTTTTGTTTTGGTAATACTAAATTTGGAATATAATAATCTCCTTGTCTTACATATTCTATTCCTGTTCTTTCATCAATAAATCTTTCTTTTAATTCTTTGTTCTCCATAATTCTTAAATCTCCTCTCAATTTTTTAATTTTAATTTTTATTATAAAATCAAAAAAAGATGAAATTGTTATTATTTTTTACAATTCATCTTTTAAATATTTGAATATTTGAAAATTTATGATTTTACTAACTTGTTTGTAGGAGGAAACCTTTGTTATTACTAGATTTTACATTTTCGTCATAAGAGAATATGGTTGTTACTACTAATGCTATTAGTGTTATTGCTTTTGAGCTTTTTATTCCGTTCATCTTTTGTTCCTCCATCTCTTTTTATTATTAGTATATTATCATAATGCGTCTTGTTTTTCAATATTTTTGGATGAACAAATAAGAAAAATTGAAAATTTTTCTTTGATTTGTTCTCGCCCAATTTGAGTTTTCGACTAAAAGGAGAAAATCTCGAAGGGCTAGCGATTGTAGCTTTTTATATACTAGGAAAGTATTACTTTCCTAGTATATAAAAAAATTGCCTTGAATTTAGAATTATAATTCAAGACATTCTTTCTAATTGTGCAACCACGGTTGCACAATTTATACTATTTAAACTTTTCTTCAATTTCATTTTTTATTTTTTTAATTTAGTACTATGGATAATGCTATTATTATACCCCACTTAATGCTCTCCAATATTCTGGTATATTTTCATAATTATTTAATCCTGTTGCATTGTAATAGCATCCATATCCATCAGGTTCACCAATATAATTATTTGTACTTCCGTTTGGCACTCTTTTCCATAGTTTTATTGGCTCTCCTGTTAATCCTGTGCATTCGTAAAATGTACCTCTAAAATTAGTTACATTTGGACAATTTGCAAATAATTTTTCAGGAATGCTTGTTAGTGATTTGCAATAAAAAAACGTTCTTTCAAAACTTGTTGCATTTGGGCAATTCGCAAATAATTTTTCAGGAATGCTTGTTAGTGATGTACAGTCTGCAAATGTTTCTTCAAAAGTTGTTACATTTGGACAGTTTGCAAATAAATCTTCTGGAATACTTGTTAGTTTTTCACATACAGTAAATCCATATGAAAAATCTGTTATTTTTTCAAAACTCTTTTCTGTTGGACTTGCTATTTTTCTTAATTTTGTACAATTTTCTAGGCATACTGTTTCTAAACCTGTTTCTCCCCATTGGATTATTTCAAGAATGTTGTCATTTATTTCATCTCCATTGTAAATCTCTGTACATTTTCCTGTTATTGTTACTATGTATTCTTTGTTTTTTTCCGAGTATGTATGTATTGGTATAGAAGCAGATGCAATTTTGCTTTTCGCACCCTCATTTTGTATTACACTAGCATATTTTTTTTCTCCTGTATTCTTGTTTTCTGCTGTTGTTACCTTACCATCTCCCCAGTCTACTTTTGTTCTATCATCTATCTCTCCAGCTATCGGCAATTCCACTTCTCCAGTTTCTCCTGAATTAACTAGCATTATTAATGCTCTTTTGTCTACTTCTTCTCCATATGGTATCTCTCTTGTTCCTATTGTTATTATTTCTTTTTTTCTGTCTATTTCTTTTTCATATACTATTCCTTCTTGTATTAGTTTTTCCAACATTTCTTCTTTCGATACTAATGCTTCACTTGTTCCTGTTACTTCATTTTGTGTTTTTATCATTTTGTTATTGTTTTTCCACATTTTTACTTCTTCGTCTACATTTCCTGCTCTTGATTCTAGCTTCGCTTCATTTGTTTTTGTTACTATTCCATTTTCTCCTTTTAACATTTGTATGCTTATCCCTGCTAATATCAGTAACACTACGATAGTTACTACTAATGCTATTAGTGTTATTGCTTTTGAGCTTTTTATTCCGTTCATCTTTTGTTCCTCCATCTCTTTTTATTATTAGTATATTATCATAATGTGTCCTATTTTTCAATATTTTTGTATTAAAAAATCGCCTTGAATTTAATTTCTTAAACTCAAAGCGAAAATTTTTAATTTTAATAAAACCTTTGTAAAAATTCCAGACGCGTCTAGAATTTTTATATTATTCATTTTCTTCTTCAATTATATCAATATGCAAGTTCAAATCTTCTTCTGTTGGTAACACTTCTAAAATGTCTTTTGGTAATACCTTTGATATTTCATAAGAACTAACTCCTATTGGTTTGTTAATATCTCTTAATGAGTACTCAACTGAAAACTTTGTTTTTTCTCTACATAATATAATTCCAATTGTTGGATTATCACTATCTGTTTTTATTAAATCATCAACTGCTGATAAATAAAAATTTAATTTTCCAGCATATTCTGGTTTATATTCAGTATTCTTTAATTCTACAACTATATAGCAATGTAATTTAGTATGATAAAATAACATATCTATAAAATAATCTTTATCATCTACCGAAATTTTATACTGATTTCCAATAAAACTAAAACCATTTCCTAATTCCAGTAAAACTGTTTTTATTCTTTCGACCATTGCTTTTTCTAATTCTGTTTCTATAAAACTTTCTTTTAAATTTGACAAGTTCAAAATATATGGATCTTTCATCATATCTTTTGCTAGCTTGCTTTGTGGTGCTTGTAATGTATCTTGAAAATTATTAGGTTTATCCCCTAAAACTTGGCGTGTATATAAATCACTTTTGATTTGAAATGCTAAATCATCATAACTCCATCCATTTATTGAAGTCTGCTCTATATACCACTCTCTTTGTTCTTCGTTTTTTATCTTGCTAAAAATTAATATATTGTGTGACCAAGGTATCTTTTCAGAAATTTTTTTAAGGTTACTATTATTTTTACATTCTAAATAATATTTTTTCATATTAAGAAGATTTCTTTCTGAAAACCCCTTCATATTAGGAAAATTAACTTTTAGTTCTATTGATAAATTGTTTATAAAACTATTCCCATATTTAGAATTTTCGTCTATTACTTGTCCCAAATAACAATATAACGCCAACATTCTTCTATTTGCACTTTTATAAATATCATACTGTGCATTTAATATTTCATTTTTTATGTCTTTAAATACTTCTTTAAAATCTTTTTCTAACATTTGATTTTCTTCCATATACTACCTCTTTTCTTCAATTATTTAAGTTAAAAATTTATATTTCAATGATTTTCTAAAATTCGCAGATGCGTCTGCGAATTTTAAATGTTTTTGATTTATTAGTATTATAGCATTTATTTCCAAATATTTCATTATAAATTCAAAAAAAGATGAACTTGTATATATTTTTTACAATTCATCTTTCAAATATGTGAAAATTTATGATTTTACTAAATTGTTTATAGGAGGAAACCTTTGTTATTACTAAATTTTACATTTTCGTTATAAGAGAACAATGTTGTTACCACTAATGCTATTAGTGTTATTGCTTTTGAGCTTTTTATTCTGTTCATCTTTTGTTCCTCCATCTCTTTTTATTATTAGTATATTATCATAATGCGTCTTGTTTTTCAATATTTTTGTATTAAAAAATTGTCTTGAATTTAGAATTATAATTCAAGACATTCTTTCTAATTGTGCAACCACAGTTGCACAATTTATACTATTTAAACTTTTCTTCAATTTCATTTTTTATTTTTTTAATTTAGTACTATGGATAATGCTATTATTCAAGTGATTCTCTCCAATATTCCGGTATATTCTCATAATTATTTAATTCTGTTGCTTTGTAATAGCATCCACATCCATCAGGTTCACCAATATAATTATTTGTACTTCCGTTTTGCACTCTTTTCCATAGTTTTATTGGCTCTCCTGTTAATCCTGTGCATTTGTAAAATGTACCTACAAAATTAGTTACATATAGGCAATTTGCAAATAATGTTGATGGAATGCTTGTTAATGATGTACAGCCTGCAAATGTTACTTCAAAAGTTGTTACATTTGGACAATTTGCAAATAATGTTGATGGAATGCTTGTTAATGATGTACAATCTACAAATGTTGCTTCAAAAGTTGTTACATTTGGACAATTTGCAAATAATGTTGATTGAATGCTTGTTAATGATGTACATTCTGCAAATGTTCCATAAAAAGTTGTTACATTTGGACAGTTTGCAAATAAGTCTTCTGGAATACTTGTTAATGATATACTTTCATAAAATCCATATGAAAAATCTGTTATTTTTTCAAAACTCTTTTCTGTTGGACTTGCTATTTTCCTTAAATTTATGCATCCTGCTAGTTTTACATCTTCTAACCCTGTTTCTCCCCATTGAATTATTTCAAGAATGTTGTCATTTTCATATCCATTGTAAAGTTTTGTGCATTTTCCTGTTATTGTTACTTTATAATCTTTGTTTATTTCTGGGTATGTGTGTTCTATTTGTTGTGGAGGCATCTGTGCACTTTTATTTTTAGTACTATCATTTTGAACTATATTTGCATATTTTTTTCCTTCTGTATTTTTGTTTTCTGCTGTTGTTACCTTACCATCTCCCCAGTCAATAGTTATTCCTTCCTCAGTTTCTAATACTGGCAATTTCACTTCTCCAGTATCTCCTGAATTAACTAGTATTATTAATGCTCTTTTGTCTACTTCTTCTCCATATGGTATTTCTCTTGTTCCTATTGTTATTATTTCTTTGTCTCTGTCTATTTCTTTTTCATATACTATTCCTTCTTGTATTAGTTTTTCCAACATTTCTTCTTTCGATACTAATGCTTCACTTGTTCCTGTTACTTCATTTTGTGTTTTTATCATTTTGTTATTATTTTTCCACATTTTTACTTCTTCGTCTACATTCCCTGCTCTTGATTCTAGCTTCGCTTCATTTGATTTTGTTACTATTCCATTATCTCCTTTTAACATTTGTATGCTTATTCCTGCTAATATCATTAATACTACGATTGTTACTACTAATGCTATTAGTGTTATTGCTTTTGAGCTTTTTATTCTGTTCATCTTTTGTTCCTCCATCTCTTTTTTATTATTAACATATTATCATAATGTGTTTTATCTTTCAATATTTTTGGAACATTTTTTATCTTATGCTATTGTATTTCACGTTTTTATATACATTTTTATATAAAATATACTATGTCAAGAAGTAGATACGAAAAAAGACTGTAAATTATATAAACTCACAATCTTTTATATTATTATTTTCTTGCAAATTTTCTTTCAATATCATATTTAGACATTTTTATCGCTGTTGGTCTTCCATGTGGACATGTGAATGGATTTGGTAATTCTAATAATTTATCCATTAAGCTATCAACTTCTTCTTTAGTTAATGCCATGTTTGCTTTTACTGCTGCTTTACAAGCAACTGTTGCAATAAATCTTTCTTCAACTTCTTGTTTTGCAGTTCTTGATACTGAATTTATCTCGTCTAGTGTTTCCAAAAACATTTCTTTTGTTTCTAGGTCTAAACACATTTCTGGTACACCTGTAAGTTTTATGGTGTTTTCCCCAAATTCTTCTAACATGAACCCTGCTTTTCTAAACATTTTCATGTTGTCTCTTGCTATTTCCATTTCCTTGTGTGTTAATGTTATAATATCTGGTAATAACATTAATTGAGAGTCTTTGTTTTCATCATTGTAGTAATTTGCTTTTACTTTTTCATATAATATTCTTTCATGTGCTGCATGTTGGTCTATTATATACATTTCTTTGTCTATTTCTATTATTATGTATGTTTTGAATACTATTCCAATAAATTTGTACGTTGGTTTTTTGTATTCTTCAATATTTTCAAATACTGATATGTTTTCTGCTGTTGCTATATCTTGTGCATCTTCTCCATCATTTTCTTTTTCTTCCATATCTAAGTTGTGCCCTCTAACTGGTTTTGTTCCAAATAGTCTTAGATACATTTCTTCAAACTCTTTTGAATATTCTCCACTACTTTCTTGCTCTGCTGTTTTTTCACTCTCATTTTCTTCTTGAAGTGCTTTTGGCAATTCTTCTTCATTGTCTTTGTTTGGTTCTAATGCTTTTTCTACCTCTTCTTTTAGGTTTATTGGCTTTTGGTTTGCTTTTGCAATTTCTTCTAATAAGTCAACTTTTAACTCTGGTTGTTTTGTTTCTTCTTTTGAAGTTTCCTCTTCTGCTTTTTCTGTTTTGTATTCTTCGTTTTCTTCTTCAACCGGAATTGTTGTATCTTCTGCATTTGTTGTATATTTTAATTCTTTTTCTTGCTCCAATTTTGCTTTTAATTCAGGTGATTCTTGTATTAGCTTGTCTTTTATTTCTTGTAATTTTCTTAGTACTTCTTGGCTTTTTTCTATTTCTGACATTCCAGCTCCATTTAATATCCCTGATGTTGGTATTTCCGGAGTAGTTGTGCTTGTATTTGTTGTATGCCTTAATGATTCTGGTATTCCATTTTCTTTTCTTGCTTTGTATATTTGTTCTACTATTGTTTCTTCTCCATTTTTGTTTTTGTTTCCAAATAGTCCACTTTCTGTCCTTGACATACTTGATGTATGGTCTGTGTCTGCTACAAGTTCGGATTTTAGTAATGTGTCTTTTATTGCATGATATACTGCTTTGAATACTACATTTTCTTCTTCAAATCTTACTTCAAGTTTTGCTGGGTGCACATTTACATCTACTTTGCTTGGGTTCATGTCTATGTTTAGTATTAGAAAACTAAATTTTCCAATAGGTATCATTCCTTTGTATGCTCTTTCTGCTGCTGATGATAATGATTTGTCTTTTACATATCTTTTATTCACAAAGAATAATTGGTTTGACCTGTTTGAACGTGCTATTTCTGGTTTTCCTATTACTCCATATATGTGCATTCCTTCATATTCATAGTCTGTTGGTATTACTCCTTGTGCAATGTCTTTACCATATATGCTGTATATTACTGATTTCAAGTCACCATTTCCATTTGTTTGTATTATTGTTTTTCCTGTGTTTACTAGCTTTATTGCTATTTCTGGATGTACAAGTGCAATTCTTGTTACTGCATCTTCTATATATCCTGCTTCTGTAAAGTCTTTTTTTAGAAATTTGTATCTTACTGGTGTATTATAAAATAGGTTTGTTACTGTTATTGTTGTTCCATTTGCACAACCTGTTTCTCCTTTTTCTAGGACTTTTCCACCTTCTACTACTATTCTATATCCATTTGCTTGGTTTGCTGGCTTTGATACCATTTCTACATTTGCTATTGCTGTTATACTTGCAAGTGCTTCTCCTCTGAACCCCATTGACATTACTGTGTTTAAGTCGTCTGCACTTCTTATTTTACTTGTTGCATGCCTTTCAAATGCCATTTCCATGTCATCTTCTGCTATCCCTTTTCCATTGTCTGTTACTTTTATGTATGATATTCCTCCATTTTTTATTTCTACTGTTATGTTTGTTGCTCCTGCATCTATAGAGTTTTCTACCATTTCTTTTATTACTGATGCTGGTCTTTCTATTACCTCTCCTGCTGCTATTTTGTTTATTGTTAAGTCATCTAATAATACTATATTTCCCATATTTTCTTCATCGTTCCTTCCCTGCTTTTCTTTCGATTCTTTTCTACTTTTTTATTTTATCATTTATGTTATTTATTATCAAGTATTTTTTCATTTTTACATTAATTAGCTTTTCGTTTGTTGTAACACATTTTTTTATATCCCATATTATATATTATCAAAAGAAAAATTCTATTTAATATACTTTGATTAAATTTAATAATTGAAAGGGGGGTTTTATATGCCAGAAAATAGAGGTTGTGGATGTGGCTTCGGTTTCGGTGATGACTGCTGTTGCATAATCATACTAATACTTTTAATATGTTGCTGTTGTGGTGGTAACAGAGGAGGATGTTGCTAATCCTTTAGACATATAAAAGAAGGCTCCCTTTTTCGAGAGTCTTCTTAATTATTCTATATAATTGTTTTTAAATAATAATTGATTTATTATGTTCATTTTTATTTTGTATATTAGTTTGTCAAAAAGTTTTTTTCCTTCTTTTTCGTATTCTTGTATTGGATTGTATCCACCATATACTCTAAGTTCTATATTGTCTTTTAAATATTCCATTGTTTCTAAGTGCTCTATCCAGTTTTCATCTATTACTTTTAATATTCTCTGTTTCTCTATTTCATGAAATTCTGTTTTTCCTATTTCATTTTCTTTCATTTTATATCTGTTATAAATCTTTTGTTCTAGTTCTTTTAGATTTTGTTCTCTTATATTTATTTTTTCATATTCTTCCAATTTTTGTTTTACTTTGTTTGATTTTTCTGTATTTTCTTTTATTATTTGCTCACAATAATAGTCTATAAAGTTTTTTATTGTTTTTTCAAATATTCCTTCTAATATTTGTTTTCTATCTCCATATATTATTCTTCTTTGTATGTTTAGCGTTTTGTCATAGTTTACCATTCTTTTTCTTGATGTATAGTTTTTGTTTTCTGCTTCTTTTTGTGCCTTTTCTATCTCTTTTTTTATTGTTCTTGATTTTATTTCTTTTTTGCTTTTTATTTCTCTGTTTTTTCCATATATTTTTATCAATTCATCTTCTAAACTAATATAAAATATACTTTCTCCTATTTGTCCTTGTCTGCCACTTCTCCCTCTTAGCTGTTCATCAATTCTCCTTGATTCATGTTTTTCTGTTCCTATTACTTTTAATCCTCCAGCTTTTATGACTTCATCTTGGTTTATTATTATGTTTGTTCCTCTTCCTGCCATGTTTGTGGCTATTGTTACTTTTCCAATTTGACCTGCTTGTTCCACTATTTTGGCTTCTTCTTTATCATTTTTTGCATTTAATATATTGTGTTTTATGTTTTCTTTTTTTAGTAATTTACTTAATTCTTCTGATTTTTCTATTGATATTGTTCCAATTAATACTGGTTGTCCCTTTTCTTGGCTCTTTTTTATTTCTTTTATTATTGCTTCTATTTTTTCTTGTTCTGCTCCATAAACTTTGTCTTTTCTGTCTTTCCTTTTGCTTTTTAGATTTCTTGGTATTTCTACTACATCTAGTCCATATATTTCATTTAATTCTTTTTCTGCTGTTTTTGCTGTTCCTGTCATTCCTGATAATTTTTTATACATTTTGAAGTAGTTTTGTGTTGTTATACTTGCTACCATTGTTGAACTGTCATCTATTTTTAGTCCTTCTTTTGCCTCTATTGCTTCATGTAGTCCTTTTGTATACCTTTTTCCTTTCATTATTCTTCCTGTGTATTTATCTATTATTTGTACATTTTTATCTTTTATTATATAGTCAACATCTTTTTCTAGTATGTTGTTCGCACATAGTGCTTGTTTTACAAGATTTATTGTTTCTATGTTTTCTTTTTCATAAAAGTTTTTTAGATTATATTCTTTTTCTGCTTTTTTTATTCCTTTTTGTGTTAGTACTACTGTTTTGTATGTTTCATCAACTACATAATCATATTTTTCGTTTTCTTCTAATTGTTTTTTGTCTTTTGGATTTTCTTTTATTATCCTGATCCCTTTTAAGCTTTTTACGAATTTGTCGGCTTTTATATATGGTTTTTCATCATTTTTTGCTTTTCTATTTGATATTATCATTGGTGTTTGCGCTTCATCTATTAATATACTATCTGCTTCGTCTATTATTGCATAATTTAGTTCTCTTTGCACTATTTCTTCTTTATTTCTTGCTATATTGTCTCTTAGATAATCAAACCCAAATTCAGTGTTTGTTCCATATGTTACTTCTTTTTGGTATTGTTTTTTTCTTTCTTCTGTTGTCATGTCTTGGTCTATTATTCCTACTGTTATTCCTAAGTATTCTAATATTTTTCCTACTTCATTGTAGTCTCTCTGGGCTAAGTATTCATTTGTCGTTATTATGTGTACTCCTTTTCCTTCTAGTGCATTTAGGTATGCAGGAAGAACAGCTGTTAATGTCTTTCCTTCTCCTGCTTTTATTTCAGCTATTCTTCCTTGATTTAGTATGTATCCTCCTTCTATTTGCACATCATATAGAGTTTTTCCTGTTATTATTTTTGTTCCTCTTTTGGCTATTGCATACGCTTCTGGTAATATTTCTTCTAGCTCTATTTTTTCTTGTTGTATCTTTTTCTTTAGTTCTTCTGTCTTTTCTTTTATTTGTTGTTCATTGTATTGGCTTATTTCTTTTTCATGTTTTTTTATTTTTTCTAGTATTTTTTTGTTTTTCATTATTACCTTCTCTTCTACAATATTTCTTTACTTTTCCATATTTATTATTCTTTGTACATATTCTTCTAGTGTGTTTGTGTGTTTTACATCATTGCCTTTGTTTATTTCTTTTGGTTGTTCTGCTAGTCTTAGTCCATTGAAGTATTTGTCTGGTATGTTTTTGTATTCTTCTCTTTTTACTAGCTCTCTATCATCTTTTATGAATTTCATATCTTTTATTTCATATAAATTGTTTAGTCTTAATGATGTTAGTATTCCATTTGCAAATAGGTTCATATGGTAATCTGTTATTATGTTGTAGTATTCTATTTTTTCATGTATTACTTCTCTTTCAGTTATTCTTGTTGTCGTTCCATCTTCTAAAAATACTCTTGTTCCTAGTGGTGTGTCTTGTTCGTTCATTCCATATAAAAATTTTTGTTTATCTATATTGAATACTCTATGGTCTCCGATTGTTTTTAGTTCTCTTCCATCTTCAAATTTTATATTGTTGTATTCATTTGCTTCTTGTACTTTTTTTATCCATAGTGGTTTTGCTGTTGAGAAACATCCATTGTCAAAATCCCATACTAGTAGCTGGTCTTCATATGTTATGTCTTCTATATTTTTGGTTGTGTGATTTGCTAGTGTGATTTTAGTTCCTTTGGCTAGACAAAGGTAACCCCATACATCTATTGTTGTATTGTCTTGTATTTCAACTATTTCTCCATTCTTTTTTTGTACATTAAAACTTATTGTTAAATTTAACTCATTAGTAATAGTAGTAATATTATTTTTATCACGCCAATGTTCTGTTATTAACTCTCCACTTTTTGTTAATTTCGCAGCTGCTCCTGCAAAAGAAAATCTTATTGTTCCATTCTCATCTTCTTCTGGCACAATTCCAGTAAAAAATTGAATTTCTATCTTTGTTGCCTTTACATTCCCCATATATTCATATTTATATATTTGAAATTCTCCTTTTGTTTTACTCTCATCTACAAGTGTTTTACCATTTAGTGGATTTTTAATTCCTAGCATATTTGCATATAGTGTTGTATTCTTACTTACTTTATCTCCTGCATTTGCTTCTTTTGTACATTCTTCGTCATAGTACCAGCCATCAAATACCTGTGCTGTTTCTTTTGGCTCTTCTGTAGGGTATATTACTGTACTACTTTTTATCTCTTTATATTGATTTCCATTTACCATAAATGCAATTTTATATTCACAAGCTTTCCATTTAGGATATAATGTTATATCTGCTGTTAATTTTGCTCCTTCAACAGCTTCACTAGTTAGTTCTGTATCATAATACCAACCAGCAAAATCCATTCCATCTGTTACAGGTGGTGTTCTTGGGAATTCTACTTGTGTTGCTTTTATTGTTTTATATATTTGGTCTTTTCCCATAAATGATATTGTAAATATTGTTGTCATTACTAATATCCCTATTTTGCCTAACCATTCCTTTTCTTTTGCTGTTGTTGTTCCATCATTATATCTTAATTCATTATCTTGTATAACAAATTTTTCAGCATCTTCATCGCTTATTCCTTTTATTATTTTCTTTATTTCTTCTGGCGTTTCAGCATATATCCTTACTTCTTCTCCTGCATAACTTTGCTCTTCTTTTGTTGTAATGTATTCATTTAATTCTGTTTGATAGTCTCTTATTTTTACACTGTATTTGGCATATTTTGTGTCATTTAGTATTCCATCTTTTCCTTTTATTGCTTTTAATGATATACTTGCTAGTATTAATAATACTATTATAGTTATTATTAATGCTATTAGCGTTATTCCTTTATTATTTTTTGTTTTTCTCATATTTTTTTCCTCTTTTGATTTTATATTTATATAATATCAAATTAATTTGATTGTTTCTAATATCTTTTTATTATAAAATTCTCTTTCACAATGTTTTTTACTTTTCCATATTTATTATTCTTTGTACATATTCTTCTAGTGTATTTGTGTGTTTTACATCATTGCCTTTGTTTATTTCTTTTGGTTGTTCTGCTAGTCTTAGTCCATTGAAGTATTTGTCTGGTATGTTTTTGTATTCTTCTCTTTTTACTAGCTCTCTATCATCTTTTATGAATTTCATATCTTTTATTTCATATAAATTGTTTAGTCTTAATGATGTTAGTATTCCATTTGCAAATAGGTTCATATGGTAATCTGTTATTATATTGTAGTATTCTATTTTTTCATGTATTACTTCTCTTTCAGTTATTCTCGTTGTCGCTCCATCTTCTAAAAACACTTTTGTTCCTAGTGGTGTGTCTTGTTCGTTCATTGTATATGTGAATCTTTGTGAATCCATATTGAATATTCTATGGTCTACTACTGTTTTTAGTTCTCTTCCATCTTCAAATTTTATATAGTTGTATTCGTTTGCTTCTTGTACTTTTTTTATCCATAATGGTTTTGCTGTTGAGAAACATCCATTGTCAAAGTCCCATACTAGTAGTTGGTCTTCATATGTTATGTCTTCTATGTTTTTGGTTGTATAATTTGCTAGAGTTATTTTTGTTCCTTTGGCTAAACAATATTGGTGTGTCCATACAAAAAAGTAATCAGTATCAGTAGTTCCATCTTCAAATGTACATTCAATTACAAAACGTTCCGTCATTATTGCTGGAGTATCTGGAATAAGCATTATGTTTCCATCATTTGCAAATTCGCATTTGGTTTTATATTTAGTACTTTCTTCCCATGCTTTTCCCGATAAAGTTGTATTCTCCTTAATAGTAACATTTGTTATTTTGCTACTTCCTGTATACTGATAAATTTTTTCTTTAGTAGTAGCTCCCCATAATTCACCTCCAATTTTTACATATGAAGGATACTTATCTATTACTTCAAAAAAAACACTTTCTGAGTATTTATTTTTTAATTCTATATATTCATCTTGATTGTTAACTTTATGCCATATTGCATCTCCATATTTTTCTCCAAGTACACCTCCTCCCGTTTCCCAATAAAAGTATGCTCCATCTAACTTATTGGTTATATAACTACTCCAATTAGAATAAACCTTTATACTTCGTGTTATCGTATCTCCTTCTTTTACTTGATTAGTACAAGCCTCATCATAATACCAACCAGTAAATTTCCTATTTTCTTTTGTTGGTTCATTATCTGGGAATTTTATAGTATTTCCTTTTACCTTTGTAAATACTTGATTTCCAACCATATATGTTGCTGTATTTACTGCAACTGCCCATTTAGGATATAATGTTATATCTGCTGTTAATTTTTCTCCTTCAACAGCTTCACTAGTTAGTTCTGTATCATAATACCAACCAGCAAAATCCATTCCATCTGTTACAGGTGGTGTTCTTGGGAATTCTACTTGTGTTGCTTTTATTGTTTTATATATTTGGTCTTTTCCCATAAATGATATTGTAAATATTGTTGTCATTACTAATATCCCTATTTTGCCTAACCATTCCTTTTCTTTTGCTGTTGTTGTTCCATCATTATATCTTAATTCATTATCTTGTATAACAAATTTTTCAGCATCTTCATCGCTTATTCCTTTTATTATTTTCTTTATTTCTTCTGGCGTTTCAGCATATATCCTTACTTCTTCTCCTGCATAACTTTGCTCTTCTTTTGTTGTAATGTATTCATTTAATTCTGTTTGATAGTCTCTTATTTTTACACTGTATTTGGCATATTTTGTGTCATTCAGTATTCCATCTTTTCCTTTTATTGCTTTTAATGATACACTTGCTAATATTAATAATACTATTATTGTAATTATTAAAGCTATTAGTGTTATTCCTTTATTATTTTTTGTTTTTCTCATATTTTTTTCTCCTCTTTTGATTTTATATTTATATAATATCAATAAATTTTATCATAGTCAATAAATACATAAACTCAGTTTAAGGTTTTAATGCTGTAATTGGTATAACATAAATTCCATCAGGTCTTTTTACAACTGCATCATATAGTCCACATATTACACACATAAATTTAGGCTTTACCTCAGCTAATTCATAAAATCTTTTTAGACTAGCAACTGCTTCTTCTTCTTTATTAGCTCCTAGCTTTATTTCTATTGCTCCATATTCTCCATCAGCTATTTCTATTATTGCATCAACCTCTATTCCTGTATCATTCTCCCTGTAATGATATAGCTTAGCTCCTATACTCTCTGCATATATTTTTAAATCTCTTTCACATAAAGCTTCAAAATATAATCCCATTGTTTCTAAGTCATTTATTAGTTTTTCAGGTGTTATATTCAAAATAGCACACCCTAATGACGGGTCTACAAAATGTCTTTTTGGGTTTTTGCCAACATTCATTCTTGAACGTATTTTATACATAAATGAATTTTGGTTTTCAATTAAATGCAATCTATCTAGCACATCCAGGTAATCTGTGACTGTATTTCTGCTTATTGTTACATCTTCTTCTGTAATGTTATCGTCTATCTCTTTCATTAATACATTATTACTAGAAATAGTACTCTCATTTCTAGCAAGAGATCTTAATAGCATCTCCATCTTTTGTCTATCCCTTTTTACTCCATCTATATCTATGATGTCTTTATCTAATACTGCCTCAATATAACTTTTAGCTATTTTCATTGCACCAGCTATACTAATATCGATTGTTTCTGGCCATCCACCTCTTACTATTAATTCAGCTATTCTTTGTAGTTCAGTCTTTCTTACTAGCTGGTTTTTTACTTTATTTTGAAATAATTCTTGTAAAGAAACTTCTCCACCATTTTGGACCTTCTATACTAATTGCTCCAAATATTTCTAAATTTTCCTCTATTGATTTATCTATTAATCTCGGCATATATCCGTTTTTAGTTAATTTCATAAAACCACCAACTCATTTCAAGAATATCATATCTTTTTATCTTTTTCAATAGTTATTGTGCGATTTTTGACCATTTCGTTGTGCAGTTTTTGAGTAATTTGTTGTGCAATTTTTGACTTTTTTTGCACAAATAAGGAGAAAGCTCGACTTTCTCCTTATTTCCTTATTGTTTATTTTCTTCTTGTTCATTTTTTACATTCTCTCTATCTTTTTCATTTGCTTTTGTTACATATAAAATTGTGATTACATACATTGCTAATACAAGTACTGGTGTAAAATCTCCAACTGGTATCCTTGTTATCGCTATAATACTTAACAATACACTTTCACTAACTATTGGAATAAATACTGTTCTTCCTAATAGTTTTAATAACCCTATTTTATAATATCTTATTAGCATATATGCTAATACTATTAATGCTGATATTGCAAATGGCATAATATAATGTTTATACATGTCTGTTATTGTAAATTCAGGTATAATTGTTATTGCTGTGTTTTCTGCTGTTTGTTTAAATTCATAGTTTTCTTTTATTTTATTTACTATCTCATTTTTTTGTTCCTCTGTTATACTTGGAGCTTTTATTGTTACCATATCTGAATATATCTCAACTGTTTCTACTACATTGCTTTTCCCTAATATATCATTTGCGATTTGTTTTACTTTTTCTCTATCAAATTCTTGCTCTATATATACATCAAAACTTTGCAATTCTTGATAATTTAATTGTTTATTAAATCCTATTGATGCTGTTACTATTATTCCTGCAATAATAATTATTAGTATTATTGCTATACAAATCTTTTTATTGTTCTTCATTATTTCTTCCATTTATTATTGCCTCCTAGTTACTTTCTTTTAATTCCAATAGTGTTTTTGTTACTATTATATTATATAGTGGAATTAGTATTATTCCCCAGAACATTATTAGTCCGAAGCTACTTAAACTTGTCCATCCTGAGAAGCAGAATGTTATTGATATTATTGCTATTGGTATTAGCTTCCATATTTGGTCTTTGAATGTTGTTTTAAATGCTTCATTTAACATGTTCATTTTTTGTACTTTTTCTAATATTGATTTATTTATACTTAGGTTTATTAATAATGTTAATATTATTGCCCCAATTCCTTCTATTGAAATTAATACATTTGTGTATCTTATTAATAATGAAAATACTGCCATAAATCCTATAAATGATATTGCGCTTAATATTCCTTTTCCTTTGTATTTTATTGATAATGCTACTAATACTACTAGTAGTATCGCTAACATTATTATTGCAAATGTTATTATTTGTTTTTCAGATATTTCAGAGTATACATATCTATTGTTTTCTATTTCATATTCTACTGGATATTTACCAGAATTTATTAACATTGTTAGTTCTGCTGATTTTGACATATTGTTGTTTATTGATGTATTATTTGCTGTTTTACTTCCTATTTTTACTGTTATTTTGTTTTTTTCTATTTTGTCAATTTTATATTCTGTTCCTGCAATTGTTAGTTTAGATATTTTTTTTGTTTCTTCTTTTGATTCTTCATTATTTGTTTGTTCTGCGTTTTCATTTTTTTCCGTGCTTTCAGCACTTCCATCTGTTTCTGTTGTTTCTGTTCCGTCTGTACTGTTTTTGTCTGTGCTTGTTTCTTTTTGTGCATTTTCTATTTCTTCTATCTCATTTGATAAAAATGCATAATTTGCTGTTTCTTGTTCAAGTTTAGCTTGTCCTTCTTTTGTTAGTTCTAGTTCAAGATATACTTGATATTCTCCACTCATGTTTGATTTGTAGTCATATTTTGCTTTTTTTATCATTGAGTCATTTATTATTTCTGTTCCAGCATCTTTGTCTGTTATTTCAACTTTGTTTTCTGCTGTTAAATAATATGCATATGTGTCTGTTGTTTTGTCTTCTGCAAGTTCTACTCTTATTTTTCCATCTTCTTCATTTAATGCAACATTATAGTCTTGTGCTTTTAATTCTTTTAGTCTTTTTTCAACTGTCTTTTTTACTGTTTGATAATTATTTATTCTTTCCTGTTTTGCTTCTTCTGTTTCTTCTGTAGTATCTTTAGCTGTTTCTGTTCCTTCTTCTTGATTTTCCTCTGTATTTTCAGTTGTTTGTTCTGTTGCAGTATCTTCTGCTTCTTTTACTTTTAGGTCTATTATTCTTTTTCCTTCAAGTTCTTTGCTTAGTGCATAGTCTTTTACTTTGTTTTCCATTCTATTTTGATTTTTTACATATATTCCTGCAAAGGCTATTAATGTTACTAATACTATTGCTAATATTATACTTGTTATTTTTACTTTTTTCATTTTTGTTTCCATTCCTTCCTCTTTTTATAGTAGTTTTGTTCCATTTATTACTATTTCAAACCATATGTTTAAAAATTTAGCAGCATATTTGCTCATCATTGTTCTGTCCATGAATATCTGAAAATAGTCAAGTACTGGACATATTTCTGTGTCTATTTTTAAGTTTAGTATTATTTTTCTTTCTTTTTCTTCTATTTGTAAATTTGCATCTGTTACAGCATAATTTACTCTATCATGTATATCAAATGTTGACATATTTGTGTTTATTACTCTGTCTCTATGAACATCTGATTTATCTGCTAATATTAGTGCAGCTGATATTTCACTTACTGCTGTTCCTGTGTTTTCGTCATGGTTGCCTATTGCCATTACAATTTCTGTTCTGTCTTTTGCATCCATTCCCATTTCTTTTAGAATGTTGTATGCTAGTATTGCACCACTATGTGCGTGGTCTACTCTGTTTATACAATTGCCTATGTCATGTAAGTATCCTGCGATTTTTCCGAGCTCTACTGTTTTTTCATCATATCCTAATTTTTCTAATATTTCTCCTGTTCTTTTTGATACTATTCCAATATGTCTATATGAGTGCTCAGTATATCCCAGTGCTTCTAATTGCTTTTGTGATGCTTCGACAAATGCATGTACTTCTGGATTTTTTATGACTTCTTCTAAGGTAATCATTTTTCGCCTCCTTTTGTCTGTATAGATTTTACCCTAATTTTCTAAAAATATCAACTACTTTTTCATTTTTTTCCATTCTATTTTGCTATTTTTTGTTTATTCCTATTATTCCTCCTAGCATCCCACATATTATTCCTGATATTATTATTATTACTGATTGTACTGTTAATATAAAATTATGGTTTATTATACTTGATATTATATATATTAGTGTTAAATATACTCCTCCTATTATTGCTCCATTTAATAGTCCATTTTTCTTCATTTTTGTATTCCCTATTGAACTTCCTATTAATATACTTATTGCTGTTATTACTATTATAAATGGATTTATTAATTTTTCACTGATATTTGTGTATGTTAGTAATATTGAGAAAATAAATAATAATATTAGTGTGGCTATTATTGATATTATTACTCCTTTTATTATGTATTTTATGTTTTTGGTTTCTTCCATTTTGTACATTCCCCCTTTATTATATTTTATTATACAAAAAAGATAATAGAACTTTTTTGCTCTATTATCTTACTTTTAAATCATATTTAGTCCACCTTCTAAGCCATATACATTTGTGTATCCTTTTTTTGTCATCTTCATATATACTATTTGACTCCTACTCCCACTTTGACAATATAATACTATTAGCTGATTTTTGTTTGGTATTTCTCTTTCTATTGTTTTGTCTATTTCGTGTTCTGGTATGTTTATTGCATTTTTTAGGTGTCCTTCATTATATTCTTGTTTGCTTCTTACATCTATTAAGATTGCTCCTTGTTTTATTTTGTTTTTTAATTCTTCTATTGATATTTGCCATTGTTTTGTGTTTCTATAATTTCTTCTTCTACAAAACATGTTTCTCCCCCTTGGTTTATTGTATTCATTTATATTGAAAAGAGTACTTGTATTAGAACAAATAAGAAAAATCGATAGCTTAATACAAGACTACTAATAAAGTAACCTCGATTAATACTATCGATTTTTGATTATAAATAATTTACAACATAAGGTCTCTTGTTCTATTAATTAATCTTCAAAAGGTGCCTCTACAGGACAAATACCTGCACATGTACCACAACCTATACAAGCTGATTGGTCAATTTCAAAACAACTTTCTCCTTGTGAAATACATTCTACAGGACAATTTGCTGCACATGCCCCACAACTTATACATTTTTCACAATCTATTTTGTATGCCATATTATCACCACCTCTCATATTTTACTACTGCATTTTTATTTTTGGTCTTCTTTTTCTAGCTTTTCTAATTCTTGTAATTCTTTTTGATATTCTTTCTCCTCTTGATCCGGCTTTTCTTTTGCAATATCTTTTAATATTTTTATGTCTTTTACATCATATTTTTTGTATGTTGTTATGTCTCCATCTCTGAATTTTACTTTTACTACTTCTTTTAGTGTTTCTACTCCGTCTACTTCGCCTTTTCCATCTGGTGTTTTTACTATTGCTCCTATATTTGGTAATCTTTCTAGTTTTTCTTCATATACATTTTGTTCATATTTCAAACAACACATCAATCTTCCACAATTTCCTGAGATTTTTGAAGGATTTAGTGATATATTTTGTTCTTTTGCCATTTTTATTGATACTGTTTCAAAATCACTTAAAAATGAACAACAACATAATTCTCTACCACATACTCCATTTCCACCAATTCTTTTTACTTCATCTCTTACCCCTATTTGTCTTAGTTCTATTCTTGTTTTGTATATTGATGCAAGGTCTTTTACTAAATCTCTGAAGTCTATTCTTCCATCTGCTGTAAAATAAAATAGTATTTTGCTGTTATCAAATTTATATTCTACATCTGTTAATGTCATGTCAAGTTTATGTTCTTTTATTTTTTTTGAGCATATTTCAAATGCTTCTTTTTCTTTTATTTTACATTCTTCTGCATGCTTTATATCTTTTGGTGATGCAAGTCTTACTACTTTTTTTAATGGTGCATTTAATTTTTCTTCTTCTATCATTCTATTTGGTACTGCTACTTCTGCTATTTCTTCTCCTTGTGTTGTTTCTACTACTACTTGGTCTCCTTTTTTTACTTCTAACCATTTTGGGTCAAAGAAATATATTTTTCCTAATCTTTTAAATCTTACCCCTATTATTCTTTTCATTCATTTCCCCCCATATGTTAAATATCATGTTGTCTATACACATGTCATAATTACTGTTTGCATTTATTCTTTTTTTTGTGTCTTCTATTATTTCTACACATTTAACGTATCTTATGTCTTCTTTCCATAATTTTAATAATAATGAGTTTATATATTCTAATATGTTTTTTATTTCTTCTTTTGATTTGTATATTTCCTCTGCTTCTTGCTGTATTTGTATAAGGTCTTTTCCTTTTATGTTTTTTACCATTTGTTCTATATTACTGTATAGCTCTTGATGCTCTTTATAGTTAATTGCTTGCCCTATGCTTCCTTGTGAAAGTTCTATTATGTTTTGGTTTATCTTTTCTTCATAATTGCTTTCTATATATTTTTTTATTTCTTCTTCTGTTAAACCTTCAAAATGCATTCTAGTACATCTTGATTTTATTGTTCCTAATAGGTTGTTTTCATTTGCTGTTACTAGTATTATTGTTACATATTTTGGTGGCTCTTCAAGTGTTTTTAGTAGACTGTTTTGTGCCTCTGTTGTCATTGTTTCTGCATCGTTTATTATGTATACTTTTTTTTCTGATATTATTGGTTTCTCTGCTACTTTTCTTTGCATTTCTCTTATTTTTTCTATTTTTATTTTTCCTTGTTCTGGTTCTATTTCTATAAAGTCTGGATTGTTGTTTGTGTTAAATTCTATACATGATTTACATGTACAATTATTCTGTTTTGTTTTTGTACATAATATTGCTCTTGCAAATTGTTGTGCTATTAGCATTTTTCCAATTCCTTCTATTCCCCAAAATATATAACTATGTGATATTTTTTGAGTTTCTATGGCTTTTTTTAATATTTCTTTATTTTTTTCGTTTCCTATTATGTTTTCAAACACTTTTTATTATACTCCTCCAAATTTTGATAATGGCCAAAATCTAAATAATACTTTTCCTTCTATTTTTTCTAATGGTATACATCCGAATGACCTACAGTCTGTACTTCCTGTTCTGTTGTCTCCTAGTGCAAATACACAGTTTTCTGGAACCGTGAAGTTTGTTACATAGTTTTCTACTCTGTTTCCTGCTGTCATGTCTGTTACTACTCCGTCTTGTAAGTAATCTTCTTCTAGTTTTTCTCCATTTATATATACTGCTCCTTCTTTTATTTCTACATATTCTCCTGGTAGTCCTATTACTCTTTTTATGTAACTTTTTTTGTTGTTTTCAAGTACATAGTATACAAATCTGTTAAATGCTCCTTGTGGCTCTTTTTCGTATTTTGCTACCGGGTTTTTTAGGTCTAAGTCTTCTTTTTGTATTTTTATTGCTGATGGTGCCTCAAATGTTATTATGTCTCCTCTTTTTGGTAATTCTTTTGTTGTTCTTCCCCATCTATTTAACCATAGTCTTTCATTTGGTTTTAGTGTTGGATCCATTGATGTCTGTTGTACTATTGTTGGTGTTCCTATATAGTATCTTACTAATAGTGCTAGTGCTACTGCTACTATTATACAGATTAGCCATTCTATTATTTCTCTTAAATTTGATTTCATTTTTTACCATTCCTTTTCTCTTGAATCTCGATATTTCTTATTATAAAACAAATATTGTTTTTTTTCAATGTTTTTGCATTATTTTTATATATTCAAATGATTACATCTATAAAAACGGCACCCAAGTTTATGGGTGCCGTTTCCAAATAAGGTTTACTCTGTATGGGTTACTTCTGAGAAGTGTACTCGTCCAGAGTAATGTAGCGGGTGTTCCTCATAGGATGCTCCCTGTCTTTCAACAGAGAAATGAGCTTGTCCTTCCGCTCCTTGCTAACCGACTTGGGAAGCAAGAAAATACGTGCCGGATTGTTGTCCGCAGGGATTGCTTCAACCCCAAAATTCTTATCGAGGACATCAAAGGTGTCCTTGATAAACTCGTCCTTGGTATCTACATCATCAATGACGTAGACCCCTCCGTACCGAGCGACTTCTCTCGCCCACTGGCTTGCTCTAGTGTTGGTATCCATATGATATATCCTCCTTATTGGAATATAAAATTTTAGAGCTTTTTGGCTCTATACCTACTTATTATAGCATCTTTGTAAGTATTTGTCAATTATTTTTTCTTTTTCTCCTTTTATTTTTCTAGTTTCTCTGATATTTTAGTTGGAATCTTTATAACAACTTCTGTACCTTTTCCTATTTCACTTTTTATATCAATGCTTCCTCCATTTCTGTCAAGTAAATCTTTTGCAATAGATAGTCCAAGTCCTGTTCCTCCCATTTCTCTGCTTCTCGCTTTGTCAACTCTATAAAATCTTTCAAATATTCTGTTCAAATCTTCTTCTGGAATGCCAATACCATTATCAAAAACCTTTATATATGCATCATTATATACAAATCCAACATATATTTTTATTTCTCCACCATTTTTTGTGTACTTTATACTATTTGTTAATATATTTAATATTACTCTTTCTATATCATCTTTATCTGCATATACTGGTGGTACATCTGCTGTAACAAAACATTTAACTTCATGATTTTTCTTTTTTATTTCAATTGCTAACTTATCTTGGCACTTCTTTACTAATTCTCCTAAATTAAAAGCTTCTGATTGTACAACACTTTTATTACTGTCATTTTTTGATAATGTTAGTAAATCTGTTACTAGTTTTGCCATTCTCCTTGCTTCTGATGCAATTACACTTAGGAATTTACTTTGTGTTTCCTTGTCATATTCTTCTTCTAACAATGTATCTGCATATCCCATTATAGATGTTATAGGTGTTTTTAATTCATGTGATACATCAGCAATAAATTCTTTTCTCATATTATCTAATTTAACATGTTCTGTTATATCTTGTATTACCGCAATTACACCAACTGTTCTGTCATTTTCTTTTTTAAATGGTGCAAAATATGCATTAACAAATTTTTCTCCTATTTGGAATCTTTCTTCAGTGTTTGTCCAATTTTCAAGATATATTATTTTCTCAAGATTTATATCTGAATTTAATTCACCAAATACATCATTAAAATTGTTATGTTCTGGTAATACATTTAATAGTTTTTTTGCTGCCGGATTTATAAGTACAATATCTCCATCTCTATCAAATGCTATAATTCCATCTGTCATGTGTAAAAATATACTGTTATTTATGTCTAAATCATCATTTGTGACACCTGAGCCTTTTATAAGCCTCGTTTTAGGGAACATTATCTTTTGTTTTAGGTATTTTTTTATTAATATTTCACTAATTATTAAAACAATTATATCAATTAACATCACTGCTATTGTGATTTTAACTTCTCCTAACACTATATCTAACTCCTTATATTATTTTTGATTTCATTATAAATTCTTTCCTCTACATTTTCTACTGATTTTGTGTGTGCCAATTTACCCATTTCTTCTAATAATTCTGGATTATATATCATTCTTTCCATCTCTCTACGAAGTCTATCACCATTTATCCTCTCATTATCTACTATACTTGCTGCACCAATGTCTTTTAATGCTTTTGCATTATAATATTGATGATTTTGACTCACACCTGGTAATGGTACTAATATTGAAGGTTTAGATAAATCTGCAATTTCTGTAACTGTCATTGCACCACTTCTTGATATTATTACATCTGCTATATTCATCATTTCTTCCATATTGTATATATATGGTACTATTTTTGCATTTTTTGTATTGTTTATATCTATATTCGTTTCTGCTAATTTATTTTTGACTATATCAAATTGTTTTTGACCTGTTGCCCATATCACTTGATAATCAAAACATATTCCTTTATCAACTAAATCTATTAATGCCTCATTTATTTTTTGAGCTCCTTGGCTTCCTCCAAATACTAAGAATGTTGGTAGATTTCCATCTAGTCCAAGTTCTTCCAATTTCTTTGATTTTTCTTCCTTTGTATAATTTATTTTTTTGATTTTTACAGGTGTTCCTGTATATATAATTTTTTTTGCTTTTGGAATTCTTTCTTTTGCTTCTTCAAATCCCACTAATACTGCATTAACTCTTTTAGCCAGTGTTTTTACTGCTTTTCCAGGATATGCATTGCTTTCATGTAATACAACTGGCACTTTTTCTTTGTTAGCAGCCCATACAACAGGTCCACAGATATATCCACCTGCTCCTACTATTATGTCAGGTTTAAATTCTTTTATTATTTGTCTTGCTGTTTTTGTTGAATTTAGTGTTGCAAATATTTTTTTAATATTTTCTATTGTTGGCTTTTTACTTAGACCATATGCGTCTATTGTTTTTAATTTATATCCTGCTCTTGGTACTAAGTCATTTTCTAATCCTCTATTTGTTCCTATAAAGATTATTTCTGAATCATTTTCTTTTCTTTTTATCTCATTTGCTATCGCAATACCTGGATTTATATGTCCCGCTGTTCCAGCAGCTGCTATTATTACTCTCATTTTGAGCTTCCTTTCTTTTTTTATTTTGTACATGCCCTAGATATACTCAGCAATACCCCCATTTCAAATAGCAGTAACATTAATGCTGTTCCACCATAACTGAAAAATGGTAGTTGCATTCCTGTTGCCGGCATTGATGATGTTACTACTGCTATATTTATTATTGCTTGAATCCCCACTAATGTGGTTATTCCTATTGCTACAAGGCTACCAAACATGTCTGGTGCCTTCATTGCAATTAATATGCCTCTCCATACTAATATTGCAAATAATGCTACAACTATTATGCAACCAACAAATCCTAGTTCTTCTGCTAATACAGAGAATATAAAGTCATTATGTGGTTCTGGTAAATATAAATATTTTTGCTTTCCATCTCCTAGTCCTGTTCCAAATAATCCACCTGAGCCTATTGCATATAGACTCTGAACTACTTGCCAACCATCTCCTGTTGCATCTTTCCATGGGTCTAAAAATGTTATACATCTATTTACTATGTATTGGAATTTACTTTGAAATTTATCACTTGCAAAATATAATATTGTTGCAAGTGTTCCACCTATCCCTGCTACTGATATTCCAGCTACTGCAAATTGCCAGAATTTACATCCTGCTAATATTATCATTACACAACATGTTATTGTAATTACCATTGCAGTACTGATATGTGGTTCCATTGCCAATAACAATATTATTGGTATCAAAAACGCTAAATGTTTTCCAAGTCCTTTTCCGAATTTTCCTAATTCATTTCTGTCATTTACTAATATACCTGCATAAAATATTATCATTAGTATTTTAACTATTTCAGATGGTTGAAATGTTATTATTTTTAGGTCTATCCATCTTTTAGCACCATGACTATCTGTTCCTACTATTAATACTACGATTAATAGTATTATTGATAACCAATATGCTAATTTGTAAAATCTTTGGTATATTCTATAATCTACTTTTGAAAAAAAGTACATTCCTACTAATCCTATTACTGCAAATATTAATTGTCTGAAAAACAAATGATAACTGTTACTGTATGTCTGCAATGATTTGGGTGAACTTGCTGATAATACCATTACTAACCCTATTGCTAGTAATAATAGCACTGTTGTTACTAACATGAAATCTACTGGGTTATTCAAAAAGTCTGAAAAACCTTTTGCTTTCCTTTTCTGTGCCATCTTTTATCATTCCTTTCTATTCACAGTTTATATTATTTGTAATCCTATTATGCATACTACTAATGTAATTATTCCAAATAGCATTACAACTTGATTTTCTCTCCATCCTGATAATTCTAAGTGATGATGTATTGGAGCCATTTTAAATACTCTTTTTCCTGTTTTTTTGAAACATGCTACTTGTATTATTACAGATATTGTTTCTATTACTGGTATAATAGCAATTACTAATAATATTAGTGGCATTTTTAAATATAGTGCAACTCCTGATATTACACCACCTAAAAATAGTGAACCTGTATCTCCCATAAATGCTTTTGCTGGATATATGTTAAACATTAAGAATGCTAATACTGCACCTATTGTTATTGCACCAAATATTACTATTTCTTTTACTCCTAATATTGTTGCAATTATTGTTAAACATGTAATTATTATTGCAGATACTGTTGATGACAATCCATCAATACCATCTGTTAAGTTTACTGCATTTGTTGTTCCTAGTATTACTAATATTGCAAATGGTATATATGCATATATTGGTATGTTTACATATTCTTTTAATATAGGTATATATGTGTCTGTTCCTATATTAACTCCCTTTATAAGATATAATACATATATAACTGATATTAATAATAGTCCTAACATTTTTAGGCTTGGTTTTAATCCTTTTGTATCTTTTAATACTAGTTTTTTGAAGTCATCTATAAGCCCTATTGCTCCAAATCCCATTGTTAAAAATAGTATTGGTATTAAATTATGAGCTGTTTGTGGCTCTATTGATCTATAATACATATATGCTAGTATTGTAACAATTATTATTCCTAGCATTATTATTATTCCACCCATTGTTGGAGTTCCTTGTTTTTTTAGATGGCTTTCAGGTCCATCACTTCTTTCTATTTGTCCTATTTTCATTTTTCTTAGTATTGGTACTATAATTATTCCTAATACTACTGTAATTACAAACGATGCTAATAATGTTTTTGTTTGAAAATCCAATTTTATCACCTTTCTTATGTTTGATTATCTATTATTTCTTTTACTATAATTCTTTCATCAAATGGATGTTTTACCCCATTAATTTCTTGATATGGTTCATGCCCTTTTCCTGCAAGTATTATTATATCAAGTTTTGTTGCCATTTTTATTGCTTCTTCTATTGCTTCTCTTCTGTCAACTACTACTTTATATTTTCCTTTTGTTTTCTTTATTCCTTCTTCAATTTCTTTTACTATTTCATCTGGGTCTTCTGTTCTTGGGTTATCTGTTGTTATAAATGTAAAGTCTGCAATCCTTCCTGATATTTCCCCCATTTGTGGTCTTTTTCCTTTATCTCTATCTCCACCACAACCAAATACTGATATTACTTTTCCTCTTGTATAGCTTTTTGCTGCTGATAATATGTTTTGTAGACTTTCTGGTGAATGTGCATAATCTATCATTATTGGTATTTCTTTTGCATTGTCTACCATTTCTGATCTACCTGGCACTTTTATTTCTGCAAGAGCTTCTATTACTTTTTCTGATGGTATTCCTATTTTTTTAGCTACACATATTGCTGCTAAAGAATTGTATACACTAAATCTTCCTGGTATGCTTACTTTTACTCTTTCATTTTTGTCTTTGATTTTTACTCTAAAGTCTACATATGAATTTGTTATTGTTATGTCTTTTGCTAATACCTCACAATAATTGTCTATTCCATATGTCATTATTTTACTATTTGGAAACATTCCTGGTATTTTTGATACTTGTAAATCATCTACATTTATTATTCCATTATCACACATTTCAAATAGTTTTAGTTTTGATTCAAAGTAGTCTTTCATATCTGGATGTTCTTTTTCACTTATATGATCTTCTGAGAAATTTGTGAATAATACTATATCAAATTTACATCCATCTACTCTATGTAGTTTTAAGCTTTGTGATGATACTTCCATAACTACATATTCTACTCCTTGCTTTGCCATTTCTGCAAATGTCCTCTGTAATTCTATGCTTTCCGGTGTTGTTCTGTTACTTTCTGATACCATTTTTCCATTTATGTATGTTGCAATTGTTCCTATTAAGCCAACTTTATATCCTGCTTTTTCTAGCATTTCTTTTATCATAAATGTTGTTGTTGTTTTTCCTTTTGTTCCTGTTACTCCTATTAGTTTGAATTTTTTTGAAGGATTGTCATAATAGTTACAACTACATTTTGCTAATGCTATTCTTGTATCTTTTGCCATTATTAGTGTGACATTTGCTGGTAATTTTATTGATTTTAAGTCACATCCTTCTTCAATCATAATTGCTTTTGCTCCTGCTTTTATGGCATCATTTATATATTTATGTCCATCTGTTGCAAATCCTTTTATTGCAATGAACATGTATCCTTCTTTTATATTTTTTGAATTACTTTCTATTCCTGTTATTTCAATGTCTAACTCTCCTTTTGCTTTTAATCCATCTATTCCTATTAATATTTTCTTTAGATTCATTTTGCATTCTCCTTTACCTAATTTTTTTACATTATATAACTAATTTTGATTTTTGTATAGTCTAATTTTGGAAATAAAAAATTTTTTTCATTTTTTTACATTTTGCGATTTTATTTTTTCTGAAGAAAAAATAAAAACACCTAATTATATTTATTAAGTGTTTTCATCTTTTATGATTTATTTAAGTTTTGTTCCTTCAACTATTTCATTTCCTCTTAGATATTCTTTTATGTCCATTCTTTTTGAATTTTCACCTTGTATTTCTATTATTTTTATTATTCCTTCTTTTGCTTTTATATATAAACCATTTTTGCTGTTTGAATATATGACTGTTCCATTTTCGTAATTTTCTATTTTTCTTTCTTCTGGTAATTTATTTACAGTTTCTGCTTTCCAGAATTTTACCTTTTTACCATTTATATAAGAATATGTCCCCATTATAGGGTTTAATCCTCTGATTAGGTCTTTTATTTGTTTGGCATTTCTTGTTTCCCAGTCTATTTTTGACATTTCTTTATTTAGCATTGGTGCCATTGTGAAATCATTACCTTGTGGAACTCTTGGTGCCGTGCCATTTTCTATTTGTTCCAATGTTTTTACAAGTAATTTGGCTCCTATTTTAGATAATCTTTCCCATAGTTCTCCAGTTGTTTCATTCTCTCCTATTTGAGTTTTTTCTTTTAATATCATATCTCCTGTGTCCATACCAATATCCATATACATTGTTGTTACACCTGTTTCTGCTTCTCCATTTATCACTGCCCACTGTATTGGTGCTGAACCTCTGTATTTTGGTAATAATGAGCCATGTACATTTATACATCCTTTGTCAGGTATTTCTAATATTTCCTTTGGAAGTATTTTTCCATATGCAACAACACATATTACGTCTGGCTTAATCCTTTTCATCTCTTCAATAAATTCTACATTTTTTCTAACTCTTTCTGGTTGATATATTTTTAACTCTTTTTCGATTGCATATTGCTTTACAGGTGATTCTACAAGTTTCATTCCTCTACCCTTTGGTCTATCAGGATTTGTCACTACTGCTTCTATTTGATGCCCTGCATTATATATTGCTTCTAATGATTCTTTTGCAAAGTCTGGTGTTCCCATAAATATTATTTTCATCTTTTTCTCCTATTTCATAATGCATTTTGTAATATTTGCAAAGTCTTGTATTGAAAGTTCTTCTGCTCTAACATTTTCATTTAGATTTAGCTTTTTTAGTATTTCAGTTCCTTCTTTTTTACTTATAAATACTTTTGTATTTGTTAATGCATTTAAAAGTGTTTTTCTTCTTTGCATAAATGCACTTTTTATTATCATAAACATTACTTTTGGATTTTCTATTTTTACTGCTGGAACTTTTCTTAAATTCATTTTTATTACTTCTGATGTTACTTCTGGTTCTGGTATAAATGAATTGTTTGGTACTTCCATTATTTTTTTCGATTGACAATAATAATAAACTGTATGTGTTATTGCTCCAGTGTTTTTTCCTCCTGGTATTTCTATTAGCCTTTCTGCGACTTCTTTTTGTATCATTACTGTTATACTTTGTATGTCAAGCTTTTCTTCTAATAGTCTCATTATTATTGGTGTAGTTATATAATATGGTAAGTTTGCAACTATTTTTACATTTTTTATTTCTTTATTTTTTTTGTTTTCTTTTATCATTTTGTTTAAATCGACTTTTAGTACATCATCATTTATAATTTCAAGGTTTTCTTTTGTTGTAAATCTATTATTTAATATTTTTACCATTCTTGTATCTAATTCTATGCATATTACTTTTCCTGCTTTATCTAATAGATATTTTGTTAGTGTTCCTAATCCTGGTCCGATTTCTATTACTAAATCTTCTTTACTTAGTTCACTACTTTCTATTATTTTCTCGACCACTTCTGTGCTTATTAAGAAGTTTTGTCCAAGACTTTTGTTTGCTTTTATATTATACGCTTTCATTATACTTTTGGTTTCTTCTAATATATTTCCCATATTTCACCTTTTATTTTTCATTTTTTTCTTTATTTACTTTTTTCAAGTTTTCTTGAGTTTTCTTGTCTAATTCTAATCCATATGATTTTATTAATGAGTCTATTCCATATATGTCATCTTCTGTACCTGTTTCAGGTTTTTTTACTATTAATCCCATTTTACACTATCTCCATTCTTTTTTGTCTTCTTCTTTTATTATAAGTCCTTAATTTTCCGTTGTCAACTGGTTTTCTTCTCTTTTTACCCAAACAGATACACTTCCTCCATTGCATATAAAGTCTGCATTTCCATTTTCGTCTATTTTTATTATTTCTGGTCTATTTCCTGTTATATCATACATTTCTGTTCCTATAAATTCTGTTCCCATATGCATGTTTTTTGTTCCACCTATACTGTCTGACATTATTACAGCTATTCCTGAGTTTGGATGCTCATCGTCTCCTTCTAATGTCCATCCTATTATACTTTCATTATCAAAATAGTCATTTTGATTTCCATAACATAAGTCTTTTCTAACTTTTAGTAATGTATCTATTTTTTCTTTTATTGGATTACTTCCAGCTATATTCATTCCATAATAGTCTCCATAGAATATACATGGTATTCCTTGTTTTCGTAATAAGATTATCGCATATGCCAATGGTTTAAACCAATCCATTATAGATGATTCTAATGCTTGACCTATTTGTGTATCATGATTATCTACAAATGTTACTGCTAACCCTGGTCTTTCTTTTACTAATGTATTATCAAGTATTGTTCTCATGTCATAGTTTCCTTCGCCTCGTGATGCATAATATAAATTGTAGTGTAATGGTACGTCAAATAAATTCATTCCATTGTCTACACTTTCTAGATATCTTTTTAGTTTTCCAACATCATTTCTCCAATATTCTCCTACTGCATATAATTCTTGACTAAATTCACTTCTTACTTCTTCTAGCCAATTTTTATAAAAGTCTCCCCTTATATGTTTTACTGCATCTAGTCTAAATCCATCTATATGACAAGTGTTTATGTACCATTTTGTCCATTCTATCAATTCATTTACAACATCTACATTGTTTAGGTCTACATCTGCTCCCATCAGATAATCAAAGTTTCCATTTTCATCATCAACATCTTCATCCCAATGTTTGCCATAAAATCTGTATATACCTGCTTTTTTGGTTGCTTCGTCCCAGTCAGTTCCATGAAAGTGTGTCCAGTTCCATGTAAAATCTGAGTATTTTCCTGCTCTACCTGGAAATGTGAATTTTGTCCATGCTTTTATTATTTTATTTTCTCCTATATCTACATTTCTATTCACTCCAAGTTCTTCTATTGCTATTACATCTTCTAATTCATCTGCTCCTAGTTTATGATTAAATACTATATCTGCTAATACTTTTATTTCATTTTTATGTAATTCTTCGATTGCATCAATGTATTGTGCCTTTAGTCCATATTTAGTTGGTATACTGCCTTTTTGGTTAAATTCTCCTAAATCATATAAATCATATACTCCATATCCTACTTCTGATACTCCACCTGTTCCTTTATATGCTGGTGGTAGCCATACTGATGTTATTCCTATATTTTTTAAATGTTCTGCATCATCTTTTATTTTATCCCATAGTGTACAATCTGCTGGTAAGTACCATTCAAAATATTGCATTATTGTTTTATTTTTCATTATTTTTTCGTCTCCTTTTTATGTATTGTGTCCTATTATTTTATATCACATTATTTTTTAAAATAAAAGTTGTATTGTTTATTTTTTTAATATGATAGTATGTTTTTTATATGATTAAATTGACATTTTCCATTTCTAATCATTACTTCTATTACATCAATATTTATCTCATAATTACTATATTTTCTATTTTTATATAAAAATATTTTTGCTGTATTGACTATATGATTTACTTTTGAGTAATTAACTGCATCTACTGGATTTCCATATTTAAAATTACTTCTTGTTTTGACTTCTATAAAAGATATTGTGTTTTGTTTTACTGCAATTATATCTATTTCCCCTTTTTTAGTAAAGTAATTTTTGCATATTATATCATATTTATTTTCTTGTAAATATTGAACAGTTAATTGTTCTCCAACTTTTCCTATATTATTTTTATTCATCATCTTTCCTTATAAATAGCTGTCCCGGTAGTTCTTTTATTTTATTGTCAATTTCTAAAATCATTAATTTGTAATTTATTTCACTTATTGGAATGCCTGTTTTTATTGCTATTTCATTTATACTTTTGGGCTTGTTATCTAATACTTTATAAATATCAATTAATTCTAAGGGTATATCTATATTAACCTCTTTTTTTACTTGTAGCCTTTTTTTGAATTCTATATCTTTATATTGATTTAATATATCTGATACATCTGTTACAAGATTACACCCATTTTTTATTAACTTATTTGTTGTTGTTCCTTTTGTATTTTCTAAGCTACTTGGAATTGAAAATACAGGTTTTCCTTGTTCTAATGTATGTCTTGCTGTAATATTTGTTCCACTTCTTTCCCCCGCTTCTACTACTAATGTTCCCATTCCCAGTCCTGCAACAATTCTATTTCTTTCTCTAAATTTGTTTGAGTCTGCTCTGACATCATCTTCATACTCAGTTATTAGCAACCCATCATTTTCTAAAATTTTATTTGCTAATGATATATTTGATTTTGGATATATGTTTTTTAGACCACATGGTAAAACTGCTATAGTTTTTCCTGAATTTTTCAAACATGTTTCATGTGCAATTGTATCTATTCCAATTGCTAGCCCACTTATTATGTTTATTCCATATTCCACAAGGTTTTTAGTGAATTTTTTACACATTCTTTCACCATATTGTGTATTATGTCTTGAACCTACTACTGCTATCGCATGATCATTTAATATTTCAATATTTCCAAGTACATATAATCTACTCGGTGGATTTTTTATGTCTCTTAGTCTTTCTGGGTATAATTCTTCACTATATTCTATTCTCATATTTTCTGTCTAAACTCCTATATAATATTGCTTCTGCTATATGTTTTTCTTTTATTTGTTCTTCCTCATCTAAGTCTGCTATTGTTCTTGCAATTTTTAGAATTTTCTCATATGCTCTCACACTGAGTTTTAAATTGTTAAATGCTTTTTCTAATATTTTTTCTCCATTACTATCTAATTTACAGTATTCTGGTATTGATTTTGAAGTTAATTGTGCATTTGAGTGTATTTTGTATTTTTGGTATCTTTCCTTTTGCAATTTTCTTGCTTTGTTTATTCTTTGTCTTATTTGTTCTGATGATTGACCTTTATATTCAGAAGTTATTTTATTGTATTTAGGTCTTTTGACTTCAACTTGTATATCTATTCTATCTAATAAGGGACCACTTATTTTATTCAAATATCTATGTATTTCTGTCGGGGTACATTTACATTCTTTTTGTTCATCTCCATAATATCCACATGGACACGGATTCATACTTGCCACAAGCATGAAGTTGCACGGAAATACACAGTTTCCACTTAATCTGTTAATTATTATTTCTTTATTTTCAAGAGGCTCTCTTAGTGATTCTAAAATTCTTCTATTAAATTCTGTTAATTCATCTAAAAATAATATACCATTATGTGCCAAACTTATTTCACCAGGTTTTGGTATTTTTCCTCCTCCTATCATTGTACTCATGGTGACTGTATGATGTGGCATTCTGAATGGTCTATTAAGTATTAGTCCGTCTCTTTTTAATTCTCCAGATATACTATGTATTTTGGTTATTTCCATTGCCTCATCTAAATCTAATTCTGGCATTATTGTATTTAGCCTTTTCGCCATCATAGTTTTTCCTGACCCAGGATTTCCTATCATTAATATATTATGGCCTCCTGCAACTGTTATTTCGAGTGCTCTTTTTATTTCTTCTTGACCTTTTACTTCTTCAAAGTCTATATCATACTGATATTTAATATCATTTATGCCTGTTTTGTTTTTTACATATGGTATTTCTATTTCCTTATTTAGGTATTTTATAATTTCAGTAAGATTACTAACTGGTATTATATCTAATTCTCTTACTATTGAGGCTTCATTTGCATTTGCCTTTGATAATATTACTCTTTTTATTCCAAGTTCTTTTGCTTCCATACACATTGATAATATTCCATTTATTCTATTTATTTTTCCATCTAATGATAATTCACCTATAAATATTGTTTGGGTGAGTTCTAGCATGTTTAGGTTTGGTATTTTGTTTGTTGCTATTAATATTCCCATAGCCATTGCCAAGTCAAAACTACTTCCTCCCTTTTTTATATTTGCAGGTGCTAAATTTATTAATACTTTTTTAGTTGGAAATTCTATTTGAGAATTTTTTATTGCTGTTGCAATTCTTTTCTTGGCTTCTTTTACACTTGTATCTGGTAATCCGACTATTTCAAATTCTGGCATTCCATTACTTATGTCTGTTTGTATTTCTATTAGATTTCCTTCTAATCCATTTAATGACATTGATTTTACTTTTGATAACATATTTTTTCCTTTCAGGTATTTACCTTATTTTCATTTTTTTATTGATTTTTTTATTGTTTTATTATAAAATAATTTTAAATTTTAACTAAAGAATGGTGATTTTATGAGTAGTAAGAAAAATACAAAATCTAAAACAAAACTTAATATATCAAATATTAATGTACCAAATACTGCTTCATTGACAAAAATAAGAGTTGTTTTTGCCATATTGCTAATTATTATGGTACTTTTACTTGTTCGTGTTGGCTTTTTAAAATTTGTTGATGGCAATAAGTTACAGTCACTCGCCACATCTCAACAAACACTTACAGAAACACTAACAGCAAAACGTGGTACAATATATGATTCAAGTGGTACTAAAGTTCTAGCAATTAGTTATGATACTGATAAAATATATATTAATCCATCTGAAATTGCTGAATCTAATAAAGAGATTGTCGCACAAGGCGTTTCAAGTGTTCTGGAATCTGACTATACCGAGCTACTAGCTCAAATAAATTCAAATAATACTAAATTTTTGGTTGCTTCTGATGTATCACAAGATAAAGTTGACCAATTAAATTCTTGGATATCAAAAATGGGAGAAACTAAAATAAAAACCGGTATTAGTTTTGAGGATACAAATAAGAGATATTATCCTTTTAGTTCTCTTGCTTCAACTGTAATTGGATTTGTTGGTTCTGATAATCAAGGACTTAGTGGTATCGAATATTCATGGGATTCATTTTTAAGTGGTACGGCTGGTCAATCTGTTAGTTTAAAAGATGCTGGTCAATCAGAAATAGCAAACTCTGAGCAATCATATATTGCAGCAGAAAATGGATATGATATTAATTTAACAATTGATGTCAATATACAAAGTATTGTTGAAAAATACCTAGCTGAAGCTGTTAAAGAATATTCATGTGATAGTGGTATTACAGTCGCTATGGATCCTTCTACTGGTAAGATTTATGCAATGGCTGATTATCCAAACTATGATTGTAATTCTCCTAACACACTTAATGAATCAATCACTGCTGTATGGGATAGCTTGTCTGATGAAGATAAAAAAGATGCAAGATATAACATGTGGAAACCCAAAGCTGTAACAGATACATATGAACCTGGTTCAGTTTTTAAGATTATTACTTCTTCTATTGCATTGGAAGAAAATATAACTGATACTGATATTGCAAATGATTTTTACTGTAATGGGCATTATTATATTGAAGGTGAAGAAAAGCCTATTGACTGTTGGAAACATGTTCCTCCATATCATGAAGGACAAACTTTACGAAAAGCTTTATGCAATTCTTGTAACCCTGCTTTTATGCAATTAGGTAGAAGAATTGGTGCTAAATTGACATATAAATATTATGATGCTTATGGATTTTTTAATAAGACTGGTATTTCACTTTCAGGCGAACCTCGTAGTGGTGGTATTTTCTATAAATTAGATGATATTAAACCTATTGAACTTGCAATTATGTCTTTTGGACAACGTTTTACTATTACACCTTTGCAAATGATAACTGCTGCCTCTGCTATAGCTAATGGTGGTACATTACTTCAACCTCAGATTGTTGATAAAATAACTAATACTGATACTGGTGAAGTTACATCTTTTGATAAAAAAGAAGTTTGTCAGGTAATTTCAAAAGAAACTGCCGATAAAGTTACTTCAATGATGGAATCTGTTGTTACTACTGGTACAGGTCAACACGGTGCAGTTGCAGGTTATTCTATAGGTGGAAAAACTGGTACTTCTGAACCAAGAAACGGTACAAGTGATGGTTACGTTGCTTCTTTTATAGCAATATCTCCTGTTGAAAACACTAAAGTTGTTTTACTTGTAATTTTGAAAAATCCTACTGGTAAACAACACAATGGTGGGCAAATTGCAGCACCTACTGCTTCAAAAATGCTTTCAGAAATTTTACCTTATCTTGGTGTTGAATCAGGAAATAAAAAAGATACAAATACTAATATATCTTCAGATGATTTATATTAATCGAGTAAGCGACATTTTATGTCGCTTACATTTTATATAATATGTTTAATATTTACAAAATAACTATTTACTCATTTTTATTCCTATCAATAATACTTCGTCATCTTCATTGTCTTCTGTTTGAAAGTATTTTAATAGTTCTAAATATTTGTTTTCTTCTGTGCCTTGTTCTCTTATGTATTTTGTTATATCTAAAAAGTCAACTTCTGTACCAGCTTCTAATATTTCATTTTTCTCATTTTCAAATCCAAGAAATATGCTTTGCTTATATTTCTTTTTTGTTAGTTCTGATATTGTTGCCTTTTGTAGTGCATTGTTATTACTTTTTCCTTCGTTTTCTTCTTCGTTGATTGTATACCAATAACAAAATATTGATTCTTTTATTTTACATCTTTTTACCATTTTTATATACATATCAACTTCTTGTTTTTCTAATGTTGTTTTTAATTTTATAAGCCTGAAGTCATATCCTGAAATACCTTGTATTTCTATTTTACCTTCCATGCTTATCTTTTTTATCCTTAGGTTAAGTACATTGTTTAAAATCTCTATTAATATATCACTTTTTTTGTTTATTAATTCTTCTAGCTTTTCTATGAGATATTCCTCCTTTTCTGGCAGGAATACTAGAGTCATTTTTTGATAAAATTATTTTGATTTTAATTATGTTATGAAATAAATTTTGGAATTTTATATAATTTACATAACTAGTATATTTGCTTTTATTTCATTTGTCAATTGTTTTTTCTACATTTTTGTTTTTTTCATTGACACTTTTCGACTTTTTTTTACTTTTTATTTCATAATATTACATTTTTATACTTAATAAATATTCTTTTACTTCTTCTATGCTTTCTTTTGGTGTTGATGCCCCTGCCATTATTCCTATTTTGCTATATTGTTTTATTTGCTCTTTTTCAAGCTCACTTACTGTTTCTATTAGCTTTACATCTTGGCAGTGCATTTTTGATATATCATATAGTTTTTTTGTGTTTGAACTATTTTTTCCTCCGTATTATAATCATGCATTCTACTTCTTTTGAAATTTTTTCTGTTTCTTCTTGTCTTATTCTTGTTGCATGGCATATTGTGTTTTGTATTATTATTTTACATTTATCTTTTAATTTTTCTTCTATTTCTTTTGCCATTTGTTCAAATTTATTGAGATTATATGTTGTTTGTGCTACTATTATTATTTTTTTTACTTTTGAGTTTTCTATGTTTTTTATCATTTCTGGTATTTTATCTTCATTAGTTAATAAGTATGAGTTTTTTCCACAAAAGCTTATTGTTCCTATTGCTTCTGGATGTCCTTCTACACCTATTAGAATTATATAATATCCTTGTTTTGAATATTCTTCTACCTGATTATGTATTTTTAAGACTTTAGGACATGTTAGGTCTATAAGCTTTATGTTTAATTGTTCTGCTTTTTCATATGTCTCTTTTTGAATACCATGTGCTCTTATTATTGCTTTTTCTTTTGCTTGTTCTATACTTTCTACTGTTTGTAGTCCTTTTTCTTCTAATTTTTCTATTACTTGTTTATTGTGTACTATTTCTCCAAGGCAATATATTTTTTCATTGTTTTTTATGTGTTGTAATTCTTTTTCAGCTTTTGTTACTGCATTCATTACTCCTGCACAAAATCCAGCAGTTTTTCCAATTATTATTTCCATTTTTTCTCCTTCTTTATCTAAAAACGGACTTTTTTGAAGTCCGTTTTTGTATGTATTTTATTTTTTTATTCTTCGTTCGGAATGTAATATCCTACTCCTCTTTTTGTTATTAGTATTTGTGGATTTGATGTGTCTTTTTCTATTCTTTCTCTTATTCTTCTGACTGTTACATCAACTGTACGGATGTCTCCATAGTATTCATATCCCCAAACTCTTTCTAGTAGTGCTTCCCTTGTAACTACTTGCCCTGGTTGTTGTGCTAAGAATTTTAATACTTCAAATTCTCTTAGTGTTAAGTTTATTACTTTTCCATCTATGTGTACTTCATATTTTTCTAAGTCTAATACTAAGTCTCCAACTTTTATTTTGCTTTCTTTCTTTTCTTTTTTGTTTTCTTCTTTTTCTTTAGCATTTTTTTCTTCTATGTTGTTTTCTACTTTTCTTAGATTTGCTTTTACTCTTGCTACTACTTCTCTTACACTAAATGGCTTTGTTATATAGTCGTCTGCCCCTAATTCTAAACCTACTATTTTATCTAGTTCATTGTCTTTTGCTGTTACCATTAGTATTGGAACATTGTATATGTTTTTTATTTTTTTACATACTGAAAGTCCATCTAATCTTGGTAACATTAGATCTAGTAATATTAGGTCTGGTCTTTGCTCTTTTGCTATTTCTACAGCTGTAACTCCATCATTTGCTTCTATTGTTCTATATCCTTCTCTTCCTAAGTTATGTACTAATAAATCTACTATTTTTTGTTCGTCATCTACTATTAAGACTGTCTTTTTCTCATATTCATATTTATCTTCCATATTTCTAAACTTCCCTCCAGTATTTTTCTCATATTCTTTATATCACAATTTTTTCCATTATACAAGTTTTTTTGTTAATTTTAATTAAATATTTGATATTGCTTTTAGTATTCCTAGTTTTCCATATTCATATGTTAGTCCACCTTGCATGTATGCTATATATGGTTCTCTTATTGGTCCATCACAACTTAATTCTATTGTTGAACCTTCTGTGAATGTTCCAGCAGCCATTATTACTTCATCATCATATCCTCCCATTGGACTTGGTTCTGGTATTACATTTGCATCTATTGGTGAACCACTTTGTATTCCTTGGCAGAATTTGATTAGTTTTTCTTTTGATTTTAGTTTTATTGTTTGTACTATGTCTCCTCTTTTTTCATTATAAAGTGGGTCTATTTCATATCCTAGTTTTTCTAATATTCTACTTGCAAATACTGCTGTTTTTACACTACTTGCTACAACACTTGGTGCAAAGAATAGTCCTTTTATAAATGCTGTGTTTTGTCCAAGTGATGGTCCTATTTCTTTTCCTATCCCTGGTGCTGTTAATCTTTCTGCACATAGCTCTACTAGCTCTTTTTTCCCTGCAATATATGCTCCACTTGTTGCTATTCCTGCTCCCAGGTTCTTCATTAATGATCCTACTATTATGTCTGCTCCAACTTCAGTTGGTTCTTTTTCTTCTACGAATTCTCCATAGCAGTTGTCTACCATTATTATTACTTCTTGATTTATTTTTCTTATCTCTGATATTACTTTTTCTATTTTGTCTATTGTTAAACTTTTTCTTGTTGAGTATCCTCTTGATCTTTGTATTTCTATTAGTTTTATATCTTTTTTTGCTACTCTTTCTTTTATTTTCTCTATGTCAAAGTCGTTGTCTTTTAATTCTATTTGTTCATATTTTATTCCATATGCTTTTAATGAACTTTTGCTTTCTTCTTTACTTATTCCTATAACTGTTTGTAGTGTGTCATATGGTGCTCCTGTTATACTTAACATTGTTTCATTTGGACGTAATAGTCCTGATAGTGTTATTGCTAATGCATGTGTTCCTGATATTAGTTGTGCTCTTACTAGTGCATCTTCTGTTTTCATGACTTTTGCATATATTTCTTCTATTTTGTTTCTCCCTATTTCGTCTATTCCATATCCTGTTGATGAGTGTAAGTGCATTTCTGTTAGTCCACATTCTTGCATTGCTGATAATACTTTTAGGCTGTTTTTCTCTGTTATTTCATTTATGTTGTTGAATATTGGTTGTATTTCTTTTTCTACTTCTTTTGATAGTTCTAATATTTCTTTTTTTATTCCAAATTCTCTATACATTTTTTCTTTTCTCCTTCTCACATGCCTATTATACCATATTTTTATGCTTTTGACACATTTTCTGTTAAATTTGTGTAATTATTTTTTATTTTATATATAGGGTTGCACGACATCCCATCATACCAATCATATCTTTTTCTAAATCATTACCATCCATTGATTTCTCCATAAAATCAACATCAACATTCCAACTCCAATTATTGCCAGCATACGAGCTATATTTATCATCCCAATATTTTCCAAATCCATTATCCACAATCCTATTTATCTCTACAGCTGCAATTCCTCCAAATGCTGTTCTTCCACACCTGCTTAATCCATCGTTAGTTCCCATTGTAAAATCTGTTGCATTTCCTGCTAAGTCATAAATATTATTTGTTTTTGCATTCTCATATGAACCACTTGGTATAACTTTATAAGAGTCTTTTTGTTTCGTGGCCTTTGATGTTTCAGAAGTACTATATGTAAATGTAATATCTCTATAATTTCCAAAACTACTTGAGTCAGTGTATATTTCTAAGCATGTCTTATTCCCTGTATCTATTAACCATTTTAATACTTGGAATTGTTGAGTTTCCCATATCATATGTGTACTTACACATGAATTATCATTTGATATTCTTTTTGTTTTCTTATACATATCCCACCAGCTAATAATTCCAAGATTTTCATTCATTTTCCTTACAACTGGTGTATTTTCACTTAAATCTCCCGTCTCATATCTTCCTACATAAAATCCTCCATATGTTGCCACACTTTGTAACATTTCATAAAATTCCTGTTCCATTTGCATTAAAAATTCATGCCTTGATATTCCTCCCATATACCTACTTAAATGACTTGATTCTTTGTCGCCTGAATTTAATACTGGTTCGTATTTATTCCCTTCCTTCCTTGAATGAGATAGCACTCCACCTTCACTATCACGATGTTCGGGTTCATATATTGTACCATATATTTTATCTGTTTCTGAATCTGTCCAATACATATCCTTTACATCTGCTATTGGTATCCATACATATTGATTTCTTGTTGCCTGTGCTTCCCATTTATTTCTATCTGTTACTTCTTCATTTCCCTCATATATAACAAATCCCCCTTCTGTTGTTTGTTTTTTTCCAATAACTTCATTTCTTACATTTGATATATTGTCATAAGCAAGTGCGTAAGCTAACTCTGTAGTTAGTTTTATATCTTTTATATATGCTCTATCAAGTCCATCATCTATTTTTTCATCTTTTATATAGCAAAGTATAAGCATATATTCACCTTCATTTGTTATTTCTATTTCTTGGTTAATATATTTTAATTCATTTTCTACCGTTCCACATTCTGTTCCACTAGCCTTTATTTGAGCATCTGATTCTGATATTGGAGTACCACTTGTATCACAAATAACCCCCATAAAATAATCATTGGTGTCAGATGATACTGCAAAAGTTACATTTATTTTTCCTCCATAAGCTCCTATCCAAAAACTGTTTGTAATAACTTCACTTATCGAACCTTCTATGCCTGTATTTCCACTTTTCCATATTCCATTTTCATCTTTTGTCCATTTAAGTTCGTCATCTTGATAAATTCCCAGCCACTCTTGTAATGCAGTACTTTCTGCTAGAGTGTATGTTAAACTAACATCTACCCACTGTATTGTGCTTTCCTCACACTCCCCATTAACATACATTTCACTATCAATACTTGAAGCAGTATATCCTTTTGGCACTGGCACATCTATTCCGTCTTTGCTTTTTACCATTGTATAATTATTGGGGTTCATTGCTTGTTTTTTTATTCTTCCTGTGTTTTCTACTTCTACATTTTTATCCTTTTTTGTTACCAAGCAAATTACTGCTGTTACTAGTATTATTGCTACCAATACTATTGAGATTATAACAATTGTTTTCTTATTTATCTTTTTAACTTTTATGTTTTTCATTGACAATTCCTCCTCTGTTTTTAAACAACAAAAAGACAGTGACATACTAAACCATTTTTGCTTTGGCTTTTATCACTATCTTTTATTTTTATTATTAAATTTTTCGTGTTTTTTATTAGTTCGCAAATACCATGTTTAATACAGCTATACACAATATATACAGCCCCAACGCTTTCACAGGTTTGTGTCTTAACTTTCTCTTTCATGGCTTTTTTCTCCTTTGTTTCTAATATACAAAAATTATATATTTATTTGTTTGGGCTGTCAAGAGATTTTGAATTCTATTTTTCAGGTTCTTCTTTTTGTTTTTCTTTTGTTTCTTTTCTTATTTTTTCTATTTCTTCTTCTTCATATCCTGTTACATCTTTTATAAATGCATTTGTCATATTTTTTTGTATTAATTTTTTTACCATTTCTACTGTATTTTGAGCTATTCCGATTGATATCCCCTCTGTTTTGCCTTCTCTTCTACCTTCTTCTCTGCCTTCTTCTTTTGCCAATCTAGTTTGTACTTCTTGATCCATTAAGGCTAATGCTCTTTTTTCCACTATCTCTTGAAAATCTTTGTCTCCACTCAAATATTCTAATTCTTTTCTAGCTTGTTTAAAATATTTGTTATTTTCATACATCATTTTTTCTAACCTCCCATCCTCTGGGTCATTGATAAAACTCATCCATTGTGCTAGTTCGTCTGTTTGTATTTCTATATCTTTTACCTTTGGAATTTCTAATATATGCATTTGAAACTTATCTGTTAGTACTGAGTCTGTTTCTTTATCTTCTCTTAGTGACCAACTTGTGTGGTATCTTGGAATTTCTTTTATCTCGTCTAATTTATAACATGTTATTAGTACTGCTATTGTTGGTTTTATTTTTGAGTAATCTTCTCCTCTTTCAAGTTTGTTGATGTAATTCATTGACCAATATTGTAACATTCTATCTGGCATATGTTTATATGGCGATACTTGAAGTTCTATGTTACATTCTTCTCCATCATTAAATTTTGCTCGTATGTCTAATATGCATGTTTTTAGCCCTTCTCTTTTTCCTATCATTTGCTTGTTTACGTCTAAGTCTACATTGTATACTTCTTTTCCTAGTATCAAAGATAATAAATGACCTGTTATCTCCTTGTTCTTTTGTTCTCCAAATAGTTTTTGAAATACTAAATCGTTTCTCGGTTTTAATAATTTCTTTTCCATTTTTTTCTACCTCCTTAATTATATTAATTTTTTTATGATATTGCAATAGCTATTTTCCTTATTTCACTCATTTTTGCTATCTTTATTAAAATTAATAATTTTTGGGTTAGGTTAGAAAATTAAATTTTTTCGATATTAATTACTTTTGAAAATTATTTGAATTAATTATCTTTGATTTAAAAAATTATTAAACTAGTTTCAAAAACTTTATGAATTAAGTGCAATATTTATTGCAAAATTATTATACTATGAAATATCCCAATTTGCAAGAACTTTTCATCGACAAAATTCGACCTCAGATATAAATTGTTTCATTTTTATCCATGGATATGTTCCTTCTGATGTAATTGTATCTGTTAAATTTTGAATTTTATTTTTCAGGTTCTTATTTTTGTTTTTCTTTGGTTTCCTTTCTTATTTTTTCTATTTCTTCTTCTTTGTACCCAGTTACTCTTTTTATAACTTCATTTGTCATGTTTTCTTGTATTAATCTTTTTATTGCCTCTAGCCATGTTTGACTTATTCCTCGACTCATTCCCTGTTTTATTCCAACCCTTACGCCTTTATTATATTCTCCTACATATTCTGCTTTTAATCTTTCTCTTATTGTGCTCATTTTCTTTGCCTCCTCTTCTTCTTTTATATTTATTATTTCTTCTATTAAGTCATTTATCTTTGGGTTTTCTAAGTTTCCATACAAATATTTTAGTATTTTTCCTAGGTATTCTATTTGTATTCTTTTTTCTATTAGTTCTTTGGCATATGTTATTACTTCCTCGCTGTTTTTACATTTTTCAAATATTATTGCTATTGATATTTTTGTTTTTTCTTTTATTAATTGTTCTATATTGTAATCTTTTATATCTACTAATATGTATTCCATTTCTAGCTTTTTTCCTTCTTTTGTTTTTACTTTTTGACATTCTGTATATTTCTTTTTCGCTGTCCATCTTCTTTTTCCTGTATATAATACTATTGGTACTATTTCTATACATTTGCATTGATTTTCTGGTAAGCCTAATATTCCAGTGCTATAATCTAATATTTTTCTTGCCATTTCACTTTCTACATATGTTTGTTGTTCTATAAGGTAATATATTTCTCTATTTTTTTCTTTATATACTATGTCTGCATTTCTATAGTTGTGATTTGTTGTTATAAAGTTTGTGTTTCCAGTTTTATATCACCTCCTGCTGTCATATATTTTTATTTTTTTGAATTTTTATAAGACTAAACTTTTTATTTTAGATTACTAATATATTAGATTTTAAAAATCATATCTAATATTGTTATAGAACTTTTTGAGTTAATTTACTCTGTGCTAAATAAAGTTAGCACTGCACTCTAATTGAGTACAGCACTATTCTACCATGTATTTTTTGCTTTGACAAGCATTTTTCCACATTTTTTTATCTTTTCATCGACAAACTTCGACTTTAGATAGATATAAATTGTTTCATTTGTTTCCACTCTAACATCCCCAAAATTAAGCATGCAAATTGATGGTGTATTATCTAGTGGCTCTTTGTTAATTAACTTGACAAAGAACCACTAGACTTGACAAGCTCGGCAAGCTCATTTAAAATCACTGCGATACTTGTCATGGTGCATCACTATGCAGGATTCAGTGCTACTTTATGTGAAGTTCCCCGCCATACCCGACACTGTCTTGGCTGTTGTACGGACCGTAGTAGACTTTGACGATACGACTACTAGCATAATAGTTCGTACCTTTGTCGTAGGAAGAACCACTCCTGTCGTACCTGTACCCTGAATTATTGGCCTCTAGTGTCCATAGCCATACGTTCCCTGCTAGGTCGTATATGTTATTCGCTTTTGCTCCTTCATATGCTCCACTTGCTATTCTTGTTCCACTTCCTAAGTTCTTTGTTGCAGTTTCTTTTGATGTGTTTGTATAATATTCAAATTCTACATCTTTATAATTTCCCCATGCTACTGAACCTTTATTTATATCTAATGGTGTTTTCTCTCCTGATTTTATTAGCCAATTCATT
>CAKPJC010000007.1 GCA_934162535.1 uncultured Clostridia bacterium
TTGCAAAATTATTATACTATGAAATATCCCAATTTGCAAGAACTTTTCATCGACAAATTTCGACTTTGAATATATGTTGTTTCACTCTTTCTCTATCCTATCACATAAAAAATTCAGTATGAAAATTTCTAAGTAAAAATTTGCTATATTTGTTTTCCACTTTTTTTATATTTTCATTTTACTATAAACACCATATTTATTTTTTTCATTTTTTTATCCTTACTTTGCACAAAAATAACTGTGCAATTCAAAATTAAATTTTTGAATTTACGCAGTTATTTTTTAACACTCAAATCTCTCTATTAGATAATTTTAAGTTATGTCAACTTGTATCCTGTTCGTTTTCACTTTATAAACCGACAGTGCTACTTTATGTAAAGTCCCCCACTAAACCCGATACTGTAGTCGCTGTTGTACGGATAGTTGACGTCACGATCACCCGCACAACTGTACACACCAATGACGCCGTAAGAACCGCCCCTGTAGCACCTGTAGTCGCCAGACCCTGAACTATCGGCCTCGAGCGTCCATAGCCATACGTTCCCTGCTAGGTCGTATATGTTATTCGCTTTTGCTCCTTCATATGCTCCACTTGCTATTCTTGTTGAGCTTCCTAAGTTTTTCGTCGCAGTTGTTTTTGATGTATTTGTATAATATTCAAATTCTACATCTCTATAATTTCCCCATGCTACTGAACCTTTATTTATATCTAATGGTGTTTTCTCTCCTGATTTTATTAGCCAATTCATTACTTGGTCATATTGTGTTCCCCATATCATACTTGTTCTTACATTTGTATTTGCTCCTGATAGTTTTTTACATTTTCTATATCCTTGATACCAATTTATATCTCCTATATCTGTATTCATTCTTTTTACTACTGGTGTTATTTGACTTAAATCTCCTACTTCATATCTTCCTATATAAAATCCTCCATATGTTGCTACACTTTGTAACATTTCATAAAATTCTTGCTCCATTTCCATTAAGAATTCATATCTTGATATTCCTCCTAGATATTGTGTTAAATATGTTGATTCCATATCGTCTCTTGTTAATTGTGGCTCATATTTTCTATTATTTGTACTTTTTGTATATGATGTCGCACTTCCATTATAATATGTTCCATATAACTTTCCATCTGTTTTATCTTCCCAATACATATCACTTACATCTTCTATTGGTATCCATACCCATTGGTTTCTTTCACATTGAGCTGTCCATTGATTGCTATCTGTTACTTCTTCTGCTCCTTCATATATTACAAATCCTCCATATTTATGGTTTTGCATTGTATCTGTATTTCCATTATTTTTTCTGTCATATATTTTTACCTCTTTTACATATCCTTTATCTAATCCATTATTCGTTGAAGCATTTTTGTTATATATTATCTTTAGTTTATATGTTCCTTGATTTAGTTCTACTTTTGTGTTCATATAAATAAAGTCTGATTCCGACCATCCATAACCTGTTCCATTTAATTTTATCGTTGTTTTTTCTGTACTATTTGTTGTGGTGTTTATTATTTCTCCATATAAGTAATCTTTACAATATTCACATGATACTGTCCAATTTAACTGTAATATCCCTCCATCTTCATTTACTGTAAACTCTTCTGATGTCATCTCACTTGTTGAACTATCTATGTTATAATTACCACTTGTCCATATTCCACTATCATTCTTTGTCCATGGATATGTCTCTTCTGATATAAATGTATCTGTTAAATTTTTATTTAGATACAATGTTTCAAATGTTCCATTTACATATGACTCGCTTTCTACTGATGACGCTGTATATCCTTTTGGTACTGGCACATCTATTCCGTCTTTGCTTTTTACCATTGTATAATTATTAGGGTTCATTGCTTGTTTTTGTATTCTTCCTGTATTTTCTACTTCTACATTTTCATCCTTTTTTGTTACTAAGCAAATTACTGTTGTTACTAATACTATTGCAACCAATACTATTGAGATTATAACAATTGTTTTCTTATTTATCTTTTTACCTTTTATGTCTTTCATAGATAACTCCTCCTCTGTTTTTAGACGCCAAAAAGACAGTGACTTAATAAGCCATTTTGTGTTTGGCTTTTATCACTATCTTTTATTTCTATTATTAAATTTTTCGTATTTTTTATTAGTTCGCAAATACCATGTTTAATAAAGCTATACCCAATATATATATATATATATATACAGCCCCAACGCTTTCGCAGGTTTGTGTCTTAACTTTAGTTTCCATGGCTTTTTTCTCCTTTGCTTCTAATCTGCTTAGATTATATATTTATTTATCATAGCTGTCAAGAAATTTTGTATTAATTTCTTACTGTTTATCTGTAATTTCATTTTGATTTTTATATATGCTATTTGGTGGAACTACACATCTTACTGATGACAATGGATAAATATTAGTGTTTTTTCCTACAACACTTCCTGGATTCAAAATACTTCCACAGCCAACTTCAACTCCATCTCCTATCATCGCTCCAACTTTTTTTAGTCCTGTTTCTATTTTTTCGTTTTCATCTTTTACAACTACTAACTTTTTATCTGACCTTACATTTGATGTTATTGAACCTGCACCCATATGTGCTTTATACCCTAATATTGAATCACCAACATAATTGTAATGTGGAACTTGCACTTTATTGAATAATATTACATTTTTTAGCTCTGTTGAATTTCCTACTACTGCTCCATTTCCAACTATTGCATTTCCTCTAATAAATGCACAATGTCTTATTTCTGCATTTTCTCCTATTATTGCTGGTCCTTTTATATACGCTGATGGATATACATTTGCTGTTTTTGCTATCCAAATGTTTTCTCCCTTTTCTTCATATATTTCTTTATCTAGCGTTTTGCCAAGTTCAATTATGAATTCACTAATTTTAGGTAATGCTTCCCAAGGATATTCTACTTGCTCTAATAATTTTTTTGCAATCGTTTCCTCTAAATTATATAGATTTTTTATTTTGCAATTTTCCATTTCAGTTATCTCCCTTAATTATATATTTTCTGCCTATTCCAATATTTTTCATACAATTCTTTCGCTGTTTTAGGACTGTCTACACCTTCTCTATTTTTTACTGGTGCAAAGTCATCTTCTCTTTTTCCTCTTAATATTGCAATATCATCAAAAAACTCAAATGCATCAAATATGAATGACTCAAACTTGTATGAGTTTGGCTCTGTTGGCACTACTTCTCTTCTATTTTCATCTATATATGAATTTTTCTTTACTGCTGTATGGTACATCAATATTTCTTTGCTTACTTTCTCTACAGCATCTATTGTGTATAAATTACATACTATGTTTGATTCTCCAAATTTTAATTCTCCATTGTTGTCAACTTCTTCTGCCATTTTTTCTGGTAATTCAGAATATTCTATGACTTTTGGATGACCATTCATCCTGCAAAATACTCCAACCTTTTCATGTGGATTTGCTTTTACTACTGATTTTGCAGCTATTTGTGTTCCTTGTTTTCTTGCAAGCCCTATTAATGTTACATCAACCATTTTTATTAGCACATTATCTACTCCTCCAATGAATATCCACTTTATTCCTCTTTCTTTCATGTCTGCTAATGCTCCTGATGTTCTTAATGAGGCATATGTTCCACCATTTCCGTCTGATGCTTCTCTTATTTTTAGGTCTTTTCCTATTAATAATTTTCCTTCTTTGTCAACTAATGGTAATTCTCCTTGTTTGAATATTGTTACATAGTTCTTGTCATATCCAAAGTATTTGTGCTTTTCTAAGAATTCAACTGTTTCCTTATTGTTCTCTCTACTTGTCATTATGTACCATGGTATTGTTACACCATATTTTTGATTTGCTTCTTTTAGGTTTTCTGTTAATATTTCAAATAAGTATTTTCCTTTTCCATATACATCTAGTTTGAATGTTCCTTTTGGTCCAGAATGACCTAATCTTGTTCCTTGCCCTCCTGCCATCGTTACTACTGCATATTCTCCACTTTTTATGATTTCTCCCCCTAATTTGTCTAATTCTTCTTTTTGCTCAGTTGTAAGTTTCGCTTTGTCTACATATTTTAATGGCTCTATTTTGCTTTCTTTGAATTGTATTTCTTTTTTTGTATTTTTATATAACTCACTTATTTGTTGGAAGTCTATTCTCTCTATTTGATCTATTAGTTCTTTTTGTTCCTTTTCTCCTAATTCTTCTAGTAGTTTGATAATATGATCTTGGTTGTATTTTTCTAATATATTAATTGCATTATGCATTTTATTCATATCTTTTCTCCTTCTTGCTAGTGTTCTCATTTATATATTATATGTTCATAGCCATTTTATTCTATCATATTTGTATTTTTTTATCAAGGGAATTCTTAAAAATAAAGCAGTCATAACAAAAAGACAAGAAATTAAATCTTGTCTTTTTGTAAGCAATTCGGTTAGCTCGCTTTCTGGGCAACGAGTAGCCCCTGCTTTTCCAGGATTTCAACCCAGTTGGGGTTGTCACACAAGATTTCGACCTTTTTGTTCTGGTCAGTTGCATATTTAATACACAACTTTGCAAACATAAGTCCTTGTTCGTACTCTTCTTTGCCCATCTCGGAAGTCAAGAAGTCCTGGAATGTTGGCTCAACAATGAGCACATCCTCCTCTTTGGGCTCTTCCTTTCTGATATTTCTATCAGATTCTGGAGGATTAGTAGATACTGCTAAGCCTCCTTTAGGAATGTCTCCTTGATAGTTCGGTGCAATAATATACACCTTGCTACCTTCCATCTCCTCTACTTTGTATTGGAGATTATTTACTCTCTTTTCTGCAAGAGTAAGTTCGTTCCTTACCCACAACAGCTGTTGAGAGATATTGAAGTTCTCCTTCTCTATCTGTGCTCTCTTCTTTCTGGCTTCTTCAATCATGTGATCGATTTCCACCATCTTGCCTTGGTTGTTTCCTTTTTTTTCCATGTAGTCTCCCTCCTGTTTTTGGAGTTCAACCACTTGCTTTTTTAGCTCGTTTAGCATATTGTATGCATTCGCAAGCTTTCTGCTTTGTTCATTTTCCATTGGATTTACATCCAATGTTTCAGCCTCTTTCTTCAGGGGTGCTTCTTCAAGCTTCTGCCTGTCCCGTTCAATTTTTTGGGACATTTTTTTCACCTTTCCAAATACCTGCCAGCCCATCGCTCTTGTGCACATTCTGTCAAATTGTTCTAATGACAGATTGAGCTCATTGGCTTCCTCTTGGATGGTGGTTTCTCTTTGTTCCACTATCCGTTTATAGATAGCCGTAGCGTTGAACTTACCTCTTTGCTTTTTCAATTAAAGCCCTCCTTTGAGCGTAATATTTTTTATTATACCATATTTCCCCACGAATTTCAATACCTTTACGTTCTTCTTCCATATTTTGTTATTTGTATACAGTCATATTTTTTTATTTGAACCATATATATTAGTAAAAGTTTGTCTTAACTATGATTTTTCAAGGAGGTATTATAGATGGAAAATGTAGGCTTATACCAAGATATAGCCAAACGAACTGATGGTGATATTTATATTGGAGTTGTCGGTCCTGTTAGAACTGGTAAATCTACCTTTATTAAAAAGTTTATGGATTTACTCGTAATTCCCAATATAGATAATGAGTATAAAAAAGAAAGAGCTAAAGATGAGCTTCCACAAAGTGCTGGAGGCCGTACCATTATGACGACAGAACCTAAGTTTGTTCCAAATGAGGCTGTAGAAATTACTGTAGATAAAAATTTAAAATTAAGGACTCGATTAGTTGACTGTGTAGGTTATTTGGTTGACAATGCAATTGGTTATCTTGAAGATGATATGCCAAGAATGGTAAAAACACCTTGGTCAGATGAGGAAATCCCTTTTGAAAAAGCTGCTGAAATTGGCACAAGAAAAGTTATTGAAGAACATTCTACAATTGGTATTCTTATTACAACTGACGGGTCAATAACTGATATTCCACGAGCTGATTATGTCAAGGCTGAGGAACGTGTTGCGTCTGAACTACAAGCACTTAATAAACCTTTCATTATTTTATTAAATTGTGAAAATCCTTTATCTTCTGATACAAGAGATTTGGCTTCACAGCTTTCTGAAAAATATAATACAAAAGTCATGCCTATTAATTGTGAAAATCTTTCTATTGATGATATAAATGAGATGTTCTCTAATCTTTTATTAGAATTTCCTATTGAAGAGATTAGAATAACTTTCCCTAAATGGATTGATTTTCTTGACTTTTCTCATCCTCTAAAATGTAAAATTTTCGAGCAAATGCAAAGTGCTTTTTCAAATGCTCATGCATTAAAAGATGTTTCAGCGTGTACTTCTTCTCTTGATAATACAGATATTATCTCAGGATGCTTTATTAATAATATTATGCTTGGTTCAGGTAGGGTTAATGTTTCTATTCAACTTAAAGATGAATTGTTTTATAATATTCTTTCTGAGATTACTGGTATTGAAATTGCAAATGAAGGAGATTTGTTCTCTATAATGAGTGAATTGGCTTCTGTAAAAAAGAAGTATGATAAGATTTCATATGCTCTTGAAGAAGTTAAAACTAAAGGTTATGGTATTGTGACTCCTTCTATTGATGAGCTTATATTAGAAGAACCTGAAATGGTAAAACAAGGCTCAAGATTTGGTGTAAAACTTCGTGCTACTGCTCCTTCTATCCATTTGATAAGAGCTAATATTGAAACAGAGGTGTCTCCTATTGTCGGCTCTGAGAAACAGTCTGAAGAGCTTGTTAATTACTTACTTTCTGGATTTGAAAATGATCCTACAAGTATTTGGAGTTCTAATATTTTTGGTAAGAGTTTAAATGAACTAGTTAATGAAGGATTACAAACTAAATTAGCAAAAATGCCAGAAGAAGCTCAAATGAAACTTCAAGAAACCCTTGAACGTATAGTCAATGAGGGCTCTGGTGGATTGATTTGTATCATATTATAAATTATAATGAACGAACTTTATTCATAATAAAAGTTCGTTCTTCTTTCTTTCAAAAAAATACCAATATTTTTTTATTTTATATTTTATTTTTCTTTTCATTGTAGTAAAATAATATTTAGATTTAAAATTTATCTTGTTTAAATTTTTTATAAAATACCATACTTATATAGGGGGAATAAAAATGTCAAATGAAAAAAAAGAAGATGTCAATATTGAAAAAATTTATGGACATCTCTGTAAAACTTCAAAAGAGGACTTTATTAAAGAATTCAAAATCAATGAGAAAGGATTATCTAATTCTGATGTTTCAGAAAGAATTAGAACTTGTGGCTACAATGAAGTAACACAAACCAAATCAAAAAAGTGGTATCATTATTTGCTGAAAAGTCTACTTTCGCCATTTAATAGTATACTAATTGGAATAGCTTTAGTTCTGTTATATACAGATGTATATCTGCCAGAAAATCCTGATTATGCCAATATAATCGTAATAGTTGTATTAGTAGCAATTAGCACATTTCTTGAATTTTTCTCGGAATATAGATCAAACAAAGCTGCTGATAAATTAAAACAACTAGTTTTAACAACTGCTACGGTTGTAAGAAATGGTAAAAAAGAAAAAGTTCCTTTTAGAGAATTAGTAATTGGAGATACAGTTATTCTTTCAGCAGGTGACATGATTCCAGCAGATTTAAGAATAATAGAATCTAAGGATTTATATGTTGGTCAATCATCATTAACAGGCGAGTCTGATGCTATAAAAAAAGTTGTAAATACAGAGTTCAAAGGTGAACTTGATAGTTTATCTGATATTGATACAATTTGTTTTATGGGAACAAATGTTATAAGTGGTAGTGCTAAAGGTGTTGTTGTTCTAACTTCTGATGATACATATTTTGGTAAAGTTGCAAAAACACTAACAACAGGCAAACCTAAAACTGCATTTCAAAAAGGTATAGAAAATATTAGTAAGTTACTTATTAAATGTATGTTAGTTTTAATACCTATTGTTTTTTTACTAACTGTGTCAAAACATGATATTGTAACATCATTTACATTTGCTGTTGCAATTGCAATTTGTATAACACCACTTCTACTTCCTGTAATATTATCAAGCACATTGTCTAAAGGTGCTTTACGAATGTCTAAAAAGAAAACTATTGTAAAAAAACTCGACTCAATTCAAAGTTTTGGAGCTATGAATATCTTATGCACTGATAAAACAGGAACATTAACAGAAGATAAGATTGTTCTTGAAAAATATCTTGATATTATGGGAAATGAAAATATAAGAGTTTTAGAACAGGCTTTTCTAAATTCATACTTTCAGACAGGCTTACGTAGTAATATAGATGAAGCAGTAATAAATCGTGGTATTGAAAATGGAATAGATGAGCTTTCTACTAAATATAAACTTGTAGATGAGATACCATTTGACTTTTCAAGAAGAAGATTATCTGTTATTGTAAATGATGGAACCCAAACACAATTAATAACAAAAGGAGCTGTTGAAGAAATTTTAAGTATATCTACACAAGTTAGTTATCAAGGTAAAGTTTCTCCAATAACAAATGAAATAAAAAATAATATAAAAAGTATTGCCAAAGAATTGAATAAACAAGGGCTTCGCGTTATAGCAGTTTGTCAAAAAAATAATTTAGATAAATCAACTGGTTTTAATGTATCTGATGAAAAAAATATGATTTTAATTGGATTCATCGGATTTCTTGATCCACCAAAAGAATCTGCAAAATCATCAATTGAAATGTTGTATAAAAATGGCATCAGAGTAGTTGTTTTAACAGGTGATAATGTAGAAGTCACAAAATGTGTATGTGATAAAGTCGGAATAAAGTCTAAAGATATTATAACTGGTATTCAGTTAGATAGACTACCAGATATAGCTGTTAAGAGAATTGTAAAAAGAAATAATATTTTTGCGAAGTTGTCTCCTATACAAAAAGCTCGTATAGTAAGATTATTAAAAGATTCTGGAAATGTTGTAGGCTACATGGGAGATGGAATAAATGATAGCCCTTCTCTTGTAAATTCGGATGTTGGAGTATCTGTTGATACTGCTGTAGATATTGCAAAGGAATCTGCTGATATAATATTACTTGAAAAAGATTTGCATGTTTTACTTGATGGTGTAAAAGAAGGTAGACACACTTTTGCTAATTTAATGAAATACATCAAATTAGCTGCAAGTTTCAATTTTGGAGAGGTTATGTCTGTAATAATTGCAAGTATATTACTTCCATTTTTGCCTGAAACACCTATTCAATTGCTTGTAGAAGGCTTATTATATGATTTCGGACAATTGACATTACCTTTAGATAATGTTGATGAAGAATATTTGAATAAACCTAAAAAGTTTAATATAAAAAGTTTGAAAAACTTTATGCTATTTATGGGACCACTTAGTTCTGCTTTTGACTTAATTGTATTTGCACTAGTATGGTTTGTATTTGGAGTTCGTGAAGCTGCAATATTCCAAACAATTTGGTTTACTTATAGTGTCGTATCTAATTTGATGGGTATGCATGTTATTAGAACTGCTAAAGTACCTTTTAAACAAAGTCATGCATCAAAAGCTGTATATGCTTCTTCAATATTACTAAGCATAGTTGCAATTATTATACCTTATACATTTATAGGTCATTCTATAGGTTTAGTAGGACTTGCACCACAATATTTCTTAATAATAATTGGTGTTCCAATTCTTTATTGTTTTGTTGCAGGTTTTGCTAAAAAGGTTTATATTAAAAAATTTGGAGAATGGATATAAAAAAAATTACAAAAAAGAGATTTGAGTTAAAATTTTATTTCAAATCTCTTCCTTTAATATTTATATCTTACAGTTTTCTTTTCCAATAATATTTTCAAAGACTTTTAGTATTTCCTCAGTTAAATATATTGCACCACATGGTTTTAGTTCTTCTCCTATTTTTATTACAACCCCTATATTGTTTTGCTCTCCACCAAAGAATTTTATTGCACCTCTTAATCTGGATTTTTGTTCCTCATTTATATTGGTAATATCTAAGGTTAGTAATTTCTTTTTGTTTTCTTCAAAATTTTTTATGTCTCTTGCAACAATTTTGGTTTCTTCATCTTCTCGTATGCTTAATCTTCCATCAATAGCGACAATATTTTCTTCTATCAATATATCTTGTGATTTTAAGTATGTTGGTTCAAATACAATAATTTCTGCTGTTCCATATAAGTCTTCTAGTGTTACAAATGCCATTATTTTATTATTTTTTGTATATTTCTTTTTCACAGATGTTATTATTCCTGCTATTTTCACATCTTGCCCATCAGTAAATTTTTCGCTTTCTTTTACACTAATGTCCATAACATTTTCACCAATTTCCGAAACTGAGTTTATTTCATCAATTTCATGCATTTGAAGTGAATTTATAGTTGTCGTAGCAATTATTTGATCTCTTATTTTTTCAAGTGGATGTCCTGAAACATATATTCCAAGCATTTCTTTTTCCATTGATAATAATTCTTTTTCACTTAATTCTGGTCTTTCTATGAAATTATATTTTATTTCATTTAGGTTATTTTCTTCTTCTGCCGAACTCCCTAAATCAAACATTGAAACTTGTCCATTCATTCCTTTTTTATTATAGCTTTGTATCGTGTCTATGATTATTTCAAATGAACTTAATAGTGTTGCTCTTGTTTCTGGGAATTCTGCAAATGTTCCAGCTTTTACTAAACTTTCAACACATTTTTTGTTTACCGCTTCTCCAGCCATTCTTTCACAAAAGTCTGTAAAACTCGTAAATTTCCCATTTTGCTCTCTTTCTTTTATTATATTTTCTACAGGCTGTATTCCAACATTTTTTATACTTCCCAGTCCAAAACGTATTTTTCCATTTTCTACTGTAAATTTTGTACTACTCATATTTATATCTGGTTTTAAAATTTCTATTCCAAGTTTTTTACACTCATCAATATATGCAGGTACTTTATCAAGGTTTCCTAAAAAGCTATTAAGCATTGATGCCATGAATTCTGCTGGATAATATGCTTTTAGATATGCTGTTCTATATGCCACAACTGCATAACATGCAGCATGTGATTTATTAAATGCATATTTTGCAAATTCTGCCATTTCATCAAATATTTTATTTGCTGACTCTGCATCTATTCCATTTCGTACACAACCTGGTACTATCACATTTCCATTTTCGTCTACTTGTCCATTTATAAATACTTCTCTTTCTTTTGCCATTACATCAAGTTTCTTTTTTCCCATCGCTCTACGCACTAAATCTGCTCTACCAAGTGAGTATCCTGCTAAATCTCTTACTATTTGCATTACTTGCTCTTGATATACCATACATCCATATGTTACATTTAGGATTGGTTCAAGACTTGGATGTGTATATTCATTATGTCCTGGGTTTTGCTTTCCTCTAATATATCTTGGTATTTGATCCATTGGGCCAGGTCTATATAATGAAACTCCAGCTATTATATCTTCTAAACAGTCTGGCTTTAGTTCTTTCATGAAGTTTGTCATTCCTTGTGATTCAAATTGGAATATCCCACATGATTTTCCTTGTTGCCATAATTTATATACTTTAGGGTCTGCCATTTCTTTGTCAAATTCTACATCTATTCCTCTTCCTTGTTTTACTAGGTTTATTGTATCTTGTATTACTGTTAATGTCCTTAATCCTAAAAAGTCCATTTTTAGAAGTCCAAGTTCTTCAAGTGTTGTCATTATATATTGTGTTGATATTTGATTATCTCTAACATATAGTGGAACATATGAGTCAACTGGTTCTTTTGTTATTACTACACCACATGCATGTGTTGATGCCTGTCTTGGCATTCCTTCAAGTCCCTTGGCGATTTCTAATAGTTTATGTATTTCTTCATTTTTTTCATATAGGTCTTTTAGTTCTTTGTTTTGTTCTAAGGCTTTTTTTATTGTTATGTGTAATTCATTTGGTATCATTTTAGCAAGTTTGTCTGCCTCTGCATATGGAAAGTCTAATACTCTTGCAACATCTCTTATTACCATTCTTGCCGACATTGTTCCAAATGTAATTATTTGTGATACATGTTCATGTCCATATTTTCTTGATACATAGTCTATTACATCTTGTCTATGTTCATAACAAAAGTCAACATCAAAGTCTGGCATGCTTATTCTTTCTGGATTTAAAAATCTCTCAAATAGTAATCCATATTTCATTGGGTCTATGTCTGTAATTTCTATTGCATATGCTAATATTGAACCTGCCCCAGAGCCCCTCCCTGGTCCTACTGGTATATTGTTACTTTTGGCATAATGTATAAAATCCCATACTATTAAATAATAGTCTACATATCCCATTTTTTTTATTATTCCTAATTCATATTCGGCTCTTTTTATTATTTCTTCTGATGGGTTTTCTCCATATCTCTTTTTTATTCCATCATCACATAATTTTTTTAAGAAATCATAATGTGTTTCAAATTCAGGTGGTACATCATAATTAGGTAATATTGTATGTCCAAATTCAAAATTCACATTACATTTGTCTGCAATTTTTACAGTATTTTCTATTGCATCAGGAAATGCTGAAAAATATTCACTCATTTCTTCTGGTGATTTTACATATAATTCATCTGTTTCAAATTTCATTCTGTCTTCATCACTCATTCTTTTTCCAGTTTGAATACATAATAGTATTTCATGATTATATGCATCTTCTTTTTTTAGATAATGAGCATCATTTGTTGCAACTAGTGGTATATCTAGCTTTCTTGCAAGTTGTACTAATTTTTGATTTATTAGAACTTGCTCTTTTATTCCATTATTTTGAATTTCTATGTAATAGTCTTCTCCAAATATTTCTTTATACCATAGTGCAATTTCTTCTGCCTTTTCTTCTTGTCCATTTATTAATGCTTGGCTTACAGCTCCTGCTAAACAACCACTTAAACAAACTATTCCTTCATGGTATTTTTCTATGACTTCTGCATCTATTCTTGGCTTATAGTAATACCCTTCTGTAAATCCTATTGATACTAATTTACATAAGTTTTTGTATCCCTGTGTGTCTTTTGCAAGCAGTATTAGATGATTATATTTGTTATCTATATTTGGTTCTTTATTAAATCTTGATCTTTGCGCTACATATACTTCACATCCTATAATTGGCTTTATTCCTTCTTTTTTACACGCTTTATAAAAGTCAATAGCTCCATACATTACTCCATGGTCTGTTATTGCCATCGCTTTCATTCCTAGCTCTTTTGCTCTTACAGGTAAGTCTTTTATTCTGTTTGCACCATCTAGTAAACTAAATTCACTATGTATGTGTAAATGTACAAATTCTGACATTATTTTTCTCCTTTTTTTCTTTTGAAGCTATTTTATCACATTTTTTTTGTTTTTAAAAGGTATTTGTTTATATTATTACAAACAAAAAAAACACCCCGCCTTAGCCGTAAGATGCCTGAATTTTTAAGGACCTGTCTTCGACAGGTGGGTGCCTACTTGAATACTCATGGGCTTCTTACTACTCGAAAGTGTAAGCTTGCACGCCATACCCAAAGAATTTGGCCCCTCTTTAAACTTGTAGGTTCTAAAAATTCTGTACTATACGCACTACGCAGGATATTTTTCTCAGTTACTTAACTTATTATAAATATAATAGCACACCTATTTTTTATTTGCAACTATTTTTTTGTTCAAATTATTTCAATTTTATATAGTAATACTATTTTATCTCACTATTTTAAATTAATTCTCTTTATTTTAGTTCTTTTAATAATTTGACAAATGCCTTCTCTCTGTGATTATGTGCTTTTTCATATTCTTCTGCTGGAAGCTCTGACATTGGCACATCATAACCATTAGGAATAAATATTGGAGAATATGTTAGTCCTCCAAGTTTTTTTGCTTTTTCTGCAACCGTTCCTTGGCATTCTCCTTTTGATACAATCTTTTTTCCATCTTTTAATATGCTTGTTAATACACATACAAATTTTGCTTTTCTTTCAGTGTCTCCTGTTTTTTTTATATTTGTTAATAACTTTTCTATACATTTTTCTTGTGTTCCATGTTCTCCTGCATATCTAGCAGAATATATACCTGGTTCTCCATTTAAACAGTCTACACATAGTCCTGCATCATCTGTTGTTATTATATCATATTCTATTTTATTTTTATCGCAAAAATCCTTTACTGCTTTTGCTTTTATTTCTGAGTTTTCTTCAAATGTTTTTCCATCTTCTTTTATTTCACCATTAAATCCAATGTCTTTTAATGATATTACATCTATATCTTGTTTATGTTCATGTATTATTGCTTTTAAGTCTTTTACCTTATTTGCATTTCCTGTACCATATATCATTTTCATTTTTATATTTCATTCCTTCCATATTAGCAATTCTACTTAGGAAATTTTTTATAGTCCCATTATTTCTTTTGCTACTTCATTTATTGTTTTTCCTTCTGCTGATGCTCCCATTTTTGCTTTTGCTTCTTTCATAATTGCTCCCATGTCTTTCATTGTTGTTGCTCCTATTCCGTCGATTATTTTTTGTACTTCTATTTTTATTTCTTCTCTTGTTAGTTGTTTTGGTAAATATTCTTGTAATACTTCTATTTCTCTGTTTGTTTGGTTTATTAAATCTTCTCTTCCTGCTTTTTCAAAGTCTTTTAGTGCATCCTTTTTTATTTTCACTTCTTTTGCTATTATTTCTAATATTTTTTCATCTTCTACTTGTATTCCTGTATCTTTTTCAATTTGTAATATTCCTGCTCTTACCATTTGAACAGTATTTTTTCTTATCTCATCTTTGTTTTTCATAGACTCTTTTAAGTCTTCCATTAATTTTTGTTTTAACATTTTTATCCCTCCTAATATATGTGTTATGTTATCACATTCTACTTCTGATTTCAAGTATCAATTTCTAAGATTCCACCATAGTCAATTACATCTTGTCCTTTAAATTCTATTATTTCTACATTTCTTTTTTTTATAAAGTTTCTTATTTGTTCATTTTTATCTATTTTGCTTAGGTCTCCAAATATTATAATTTTGTTTCCTATTTTTGATATTGCTCCTCCAATAAATCCATTTCTAGAACTGTATCTACCATCTTTTAACAGCTTTATGTCTAGTTGCTCTTTTATATATAGTACATCTATTCCATGTGCTATTAATATTTTGTATAATCCTTTGTCTGTTACTATTGCCGATTTTTCATCAATTACTGCTATTGAACAGTTTGTATATCCTTGTGTTGTGTTTATTATTTCATATCCTTGTTTTTCTAATTCACTTTTTATTTTTGAGTCTGTGTATTTAAAGTTGTGTATTGCTTTTTTCCCTATTATGCATATATTGTATTTTATGTCTTTTGGATATTTTTCTTCAATTAATTCTGCCCCATATTCAAGTTCAATTTTTTGAGGTATGTCATATGTTCGGCTTGGTTCTATTATAACTTTATTTCCGATTTTACATGCAAATATGTCTACATGTGATGATATTTCTTCATATACTTTTGGATTCTTTTTTATTTCTATTAAATTATATCCTAGTTCTTTTATTTTGTCTTTTTCGATTTGCCTCATTCTTGTATCTATTAATATGTTTTTCATTTTTCATTCCTTCTTACTACTAGAATTATAGCATTTCTTTTATATCTGTGTCAATCTGAATTTTTTTGTTCAAAACCCTTGTTTTTTTTGATATTTTGTGTTAAACTAGATATTAGTCAAATTTATTAATTAAATTAGGAGGTGCATTTAATTATGGCAAAATGCGAAGTATGTGAAAAAATAGCTATTCATGGAAATAAATTGAGTATAACTCGTTCTCATATAAGTAAAAGAGCTCCAAGAACATGGAAACCAAACTTAAGAACTGTAAAAGCAGATGTAGATGGAGAAATAAAAAGAATCCATGTATGTGCAAAATGTTTAAAAAATGGAAAAATAAAAAGAGCATAAAACAAAAAGCGACATCGTCGCTTTGTTTTTTTTGCCTTTTTTATATAATAGGAAAGTTATACTTTCCTATTATACAATTTGTTCCTTGTTCTTAGTGTTTTGCACTTAGTTTTATTATTTCATCCATATTGTCATCTTCTGCAATCTTGTTTTTTCTTATTGCACCACATTTCTTGCATTTAAACACTATTACATATCCTTTTTTCGCACTTGTTTCTATTCCAATTGGCTCTAACATTCCATGACATGTTTCTGCTCTATCTCCTGGGTTTATATCTAAATGTTTTGAATGTAAACAATATGGACAATGATTTCTACATGTATACCCTAGTTTTGGTACCTTTTTGCCACAATTTTCACATATAAATTCTTCATCTATTTTGGTAAATTTACTACTTTCTAGCATTATCCTTTAAAATCTCCTCCTCCAAGGAATTCTTTTAATAATGAGTTTGATGGGACCATATTTTCTGGTATTGTTTGGAAGTATCTTAATATTTCCATAAGCCTACGTGCTTCTGCATATTCTGGTTCTTCTTTTGTTATCTCCTCTAATAATGGCATAATCTCATTTTTTAGTACTCCTAGTTCATATATTAGTGATGTATTAAATATGCTGTCTGCTCCTTCTTGGAATGGATATATGTTGTTTTGTTCTCCTTTGTTTACATTGTTCCATGTAGCTATTGTTTGTTTTGCAGTATACCCTCTAAATTTATTGTCTCTTACAATTCTTCTTATAAGTCTTGTATCTGTTGTTGATATTCTATTAAATGAATCCATGTTTAATACTGTTAATGCACTTATATATACTTTGTATTTTTGTTCATGTGGTATTTTTTCTGTTAATTTATCATTTAAACAATGTATTCCTTCTATAACTAATACTTCATCTTTAGCAAGTTTTAGTTTTTTGCCATTATATCTTTTTGTTCCCTCACGGAAGTCAAATTCAGGCATTTCAATTTCTTTTCCTTCTAATAATGCTAATAGATGTTTATTTAATAGGTCTCTGTCTATTGCTTCTAGACATTCAAAGTCATATTCGCCTTTTTCATTTTTAGGATTATCTTTTCTTTCAACAAAATAATTGTCTACTGATATTGTTACAGGTTTTATTCCATTTAGTCTTAATTGTATTCCTAGTCTTTGTGCAAATGTTGTTTTTCCAGATGATGATGGTCCTGCAATTAATATCATTTTTACATCTTTTTTCTTTGCTATTTTATCAGCTATTTGAGATATTTTCTTTTCGTGTAATGCTTCTGAAAGTAATATTAAATCTTTTATTCTATTTTCCTTTACTGCTGTGTTTAGTCTATATACTGTTCCTACATTTAGTACTCTATATATTGTTTCATATTCTTCCATAGCCCATAATAGTTTCTTTGTTTCTTTGAATTTTGGTAGTATATTAACATTTTTACTGCTTGGGTATCTAAGTAAGAAGCCATTACCATATTTTTGTATATCAAATATTTTTGTTACTCCTGTATGTGTTGCTACAACTTCATAAAAATAGTTATAGTAGTTTCCACAATAATACATGTTTATTTCATTGTTGTCTTCAAGGTCAAATTGAAGTCTTCCTTTTGGTGTATTTGTTTTTTTGTAAAATTCTTCTGCTTCTTTTCTAGTCATCGTTCTTTTTTCTATTTTCATGTCTTTGTCAATGATTTCTTGCATTTTTGCTTTTACTTTTTGCATCATTTCTTCTGTGACTTCCATATTTTCTATTGTGCAATACATTGCATTTGATAATTGATAGTCTACCACTATATGTGCTTTTGGATATGCTCTCCAAAATGCCATTCCCATTATGAATGTTAATGTCCTTCTATATATTTTCATACCTTCTTTTGAGTTTATATCAATTAATTCTATTTTTCCACTTTCTTCTAATGAATAGTCAAGATTTTTATATTCATTGTTAAATTTTGCTCCTACAACAGGATATTCGCTTTGTGCTATTTGTTTTTTTAATAATTCAGATATTTTTGTATTTTCTTCTGTTTGCATAATCATTTTTTTATTTTTTTCCAAGTTCGTTTCCTCCTTATCTCATTTTACTCCCTTATTATACTAATATTAATTATTTTTTTCAAGTTTTATGCATGAATATTTTTATTTTTTATGTGTATACTTATTTTAGAGGTGATTTGTATGAAGTTAGATAGAGTAAAAAATATTTTAGATAATAAGGAAAAGGTTGATGTTTTTTATGATGAAAGACCCATTTGGATTCAGGGAATCAATGATAATATAGCCAAAGTAGGATTTATTGATAATTTTGAAGAACGAGATGTTTTTATTGAAGATTTATATGAGAGAAATCTTTGGAATTAACCTTTGACAAATATGAATTTTCATTATATAATTGGTTTGTAGTTAAGTTGGACATTGTGCCACATCGTAAAAAGGATTCTTTTTAAGGAGGGAGCTTTATGGCAACCATTTATAAGATGGAGGTACGCGTTTATGGAGTACGATCTGTTTTGTGTAAACAAATTCCAGCAAGTTCACTTACGGTCAAAGATACATTCCTTCGGATAAAACCGACAACAGCACGGCAAGAAAGTTTCAGGGAAGAACTTATTACCATCATTAAATCTGGTATCCAGGACTTTTATCGTCCTGTGATGGATCCTTCTGTTGTTTTCAACAGGCTTCAGTATAAAGCTGGACATCCCCCAGCAGTTGGATATTCTTACAACTGGTGGCAAAGAAAAGCAGATATGTTCATGCCAGAACATGGTAGTCGTCTTGGAACTAGGAGCGAGTATATCGCATTTCTTGGTTGCTTGATGAAGGAACTTCTGACTAAGGGTTTCTCTCTTAGTCATGTATGGCACATCATCTGTGATGATTCAAGAAGTCTTGGTCATTATAGAAACTCTGGAGATAATCGGTCTTCATTTGAATCTACTGGTAGCCGTCAGGTTTGCGAGTTCTATGACTTGGCAAACACAGCAAAAATCCTGTCAGAAAGTTCTGACCAGAAGTCTAACACTTTCTGGTATGCAGGTGGTGCATACTATAACTTCAGTTCCATTAACCCATTGACTGATTTTAGCAGAGGTTATTTATCGAACCATGCTAATAGTTCTGCTGTTGGTTGGATTGTACTTTCATGATACTTCATGAACACTGATTAGATTAGTTCTAATCACAAAAAGAGATAAAGCCTGTTCTCAGGTTTTATCTCTTTTTTAGTCAAATTTACTATATTTTAGTCTTTTGCTGCATATGGTAATATTGCTATATGTCTAGCTCTTTTTACAGCAAGTGTTATGTCTCTTTGATGTTTTGCACATGCGCCAGTTGTTCTTCTTGGTAATATTTTACCTTTATCATTTATGAATTTTCTTAATTGTTCAGGATTTTTGTAATCTAAAACAAAGTTTTTGTCATTACATAATACGCATACTTTTTTTCTTTGTTTTCTGAACTTTGGGTTGTAATCTTCATCATAATTGTTGTTTCTATTATTTCTTTTTTTGTTCTTATCAGCCATTTCTAATTCCCTCCTCATTTTTAAAATGGTAAGTCGTCACTTGAAGAAACTTCAAAGTCTGCTCCTCCTGGCATATTTGTGCCAAATGTGTTTTCAAATGCAGTATTGCTTGCAGCTTCTCCTTCCCTTTTGCTGTCTGCAAAATATGCTTCTTCAGCTACAACTTCTGTAACATAGTGTTTTTGACCTTGGTCATCATCCCATGTTCTTGTTTGTATTCTTCCTATTATACCTACTTGTTGACCTTTTTTAAAGTATTTGCTACAAAATTCTCCTAACTTACTCCATGCAACTATGTTTATAAAGTCTGCTTGTCTTTCTTCTCCTTGTCTTACAAATCTTCTGTTTACAGCTAGTGAAAATGATGCAACTACTGTGTTATTTGTTTGTGTATATCTTACCTCTGGGTCTCTTGTTAATCTACCCATTAAAATTACTTTGTTCATATATTTATCCTCTACCTTTCTACTCTAATTAAGGCCCCTGTTCCTAATTAATCTTCTTTTCTTATTGTGATGAATTTTAATACTTCATCTGTGATTCTGTAAACTCTTTCAAGTTCTTTTATTGCCTCTGGATTAGCTTCAAAGTCAAATTGGATATAATATGCTTCATTGAATTTTTTTATTTCATATGCTAGTTTCTTTTTACCCATTTTTTTTACGTTTTCTACTTTACCATTAGCATTTATTAATCCTGTAAATTTTTCTTCTAAAGCATTTAGTCCAGCTTCATCTAAATTGGGATTAATAATAATGATACTTTCATATTTGTTCATTATTTTTCACCTCCTTTTGGATATAAACCCATGCCTTTTGCATGAGTAAGGTATTTTATAATAGTACTTTTTTCTATTATAAAAAATAAAAACAAACGATTTCCCGTTTGTTTTATCTGGAGCAGGTAGTGGGAATCGAACCCACGTCATCAGCTTGGAAGGCTGAGGTTCTACCATTGAACTACACCTGCATGTACAACATGCTTGGGAAATTTAGTTTGGAGCAGGTAGTGGGAATCGAACCCACGTCATCAGCTTGGAAGGCTGAGGTTCTACCATTGAACTACACCTGCATTTCCCTTAACATTTATAAATTATAGTGTATTATTCGCATTTTGTCAATAGATATTTGAAAATTTTTTTATTTTTTTGAAATTTTTTTTAAACTGTTTATATTTTATTTTTTTTGTGATACAATACGACAAAAGAATATATTTTTTGAGAAAGGATTTGATGTTTTATGGAATTAAATAAATGTACTCGTTGTGGTGCCTTCCACACGAATTCTGGAGATGTTTGTCCAAATTGTAGTGCAAAAGATATGTTAGAGTTATCTACTTTTCAGTCATATATTGAACAAAATGGAGTTGATAATTCTATTGATGTAATAGCATCTGAAACAGGTATTGCACAGAAAAATATAAATAGGTTTTTTGGATATCAAGATATAAAATCGTAGCTTTTAATATACTAGGAGAGTATCACTTTCCTAGTATATTTAAAAAAGCCTTAATTATTAGATTTCGTTTCTAATAATTAGGGCCTTTATTTTTATTTTATATCACTATAGCTTTTGTATTTTCTATATACTATAAATCCTACACATGCAACTGCAACAACTATGACTGCTATTGATTTCATTCCTGCATGAGGTATATCTTTTTTTGCTATTGTATTATCTTTTTTTCCACTTTCATTATCAACTTTTACAACTGTGTCATTACCTTTTGTTGTATCAGCCCCTGGTGTAGGAGTTGGTGTTGGGTCTGGGTCTGGTGTAGGAGTTGGATCTGGAGTAGGTGTTGGTGTTGGATCTGGTGTAAGAGTCCCTTCAGCAGTTATCGTTATTGATGCATCTTGTGATGTAGCAATTTGCTCTCCATCTGATGCTTCTAATTCTGAAAATACTACTCTTCCAGTTGTGTCTTTTTCAACTCCTGATTTTACTTTTAATTTTATTGTTCCAAGTTCTTGATCTCCTGTAGCTGAAAATGCAAAATTGAATTTACCGTTTTCAGGATTTAGCACTCCTGAGCAATCACTTGACGTGATTGCTTCAAAGAAGTCTGTATCATATGTTATTACACCACCAGCAGCATTTACTGCTCCACCATCTGCATTTGTTATTCCAGATATTTTTATTGTGAATGTAATATATTCTCCTGGTTTTGCAGATGTTTTATCTGATGTTATTGTTAGGTTTGCAGTTAATTCATCTGCTGCTTTACACACATTTGGTATAAATCCTATAATCATAATTGATATTATTAAAATACTTACTAATAATTTTTTCATTTTCTTTTCCTCTTTCTCTTGTTTTTTTAAAATATATTTTGTCCTGTCGCTAGTCTTTGAAGTTTAGCTAAGTCTAGTATATTGATTTTGCCATCTTCTTTTAGGTCAGATGCTAATTTAACTAAGTCTGTTACATCTGCTTGCTTGGTTGCTCCAACAATAATTTTTTGAAGTTTTGCAATATCAAGTACATTTGCTCTTGTATCGCCATTTAGGTCTCCATATACAACCAATGTATATTGTTTGCCATCTTCCATTTGAAGCTTGTATCCTGTTCCTATTCTTGCTGTATTAGATATTTTATTACCATTTAAGTCTTTTATCTCATATGTCATTTCATTGTCAATATTTTTTTGTAGGTCATTTACTACTGTTTCAGGTCTAATTTTGCTTATTATTAAATTGTCTTCATCAACTTTATATGTGTTTGATGTAACTATGTCTAATAGTTGTTCAATTTCAAATGTTATTCTTGTTTCATTTTCATATGCGTCTTTTGCTATTAATATATATTTTCCTTTTTCTTTTATTAAATCTCCTGATTTATAGTTTGGAACTTCTTGTCCATCTTTTGTTAATATTACACTTGCTAGGTTTTCATCTTCTATTATTGCTGTTACTGCTTGTTGATATTTTTCTCCGTCTTTTACTCCTGTTATTGTTGGTGGTGTTTTGTCTACTATTACTTCTAAATCAACATTTGTAATGTTTCCAACTTCATCTGATATTCTTAGAAGTTCGTTTGCACTATTTGCATATTCTTTTGTTAATGTTAAGCCATCTTCTGAAAGTGTCCATCCTTCTAATGGTTTGATTTTTTCATCAGATTTTATTGTAACTTGTATCTTTCCACCACTAATTAGTTCCTTTTCGACTGTACAGTTTGGTGCTGTTTTGTCTATCCAATCAACATAAGCTTCTGTTGAACCTTCAAATCCATAGTCATCTAAATATTCAAATGTAAATGCTCCATTTTCTGTAAATGTATATGTGTCTTTTCCTTCATTGTTTATTATTGTTACATCACTTCTGTTGAATTTTATTTTTGCTGTTACATCTTGGTTCGTTTTATTTTTTGTACTATATTCAATATCTCCTTTTAGTGTTGGTGCTATTGATAATCTTGTTCCATCTGCTGTTCCACCTCTTATTGTGACTGTAGCTATATTATTCCCTAATTTGTCTGCATCTATTATTACAGAATCTTTTTCAGATGATAATGTACAATTTACCAATTCTAGCTCATCAGCTGTATATACTTTGCTTTCTTGATCCATTGATGTTTTGAATATTTGTGGTAGCTCATATATTAGTTGTCCTTTTGCATCATCTGCCAAAACTTTTACTACTTTTTGATTTCTAATTGAAAATTCGTCTTTTATTAAGTTATATTGTATTGGTGTTATATTGTCAATTAGATTGTTATCTGCTTTTAGCTTTATTAAGTTTGACATGTTTGCTATATATGTCAAATCTTTTATCCTATTTCCTGATATATTAAGTTCCGTTAGTGATTTATCAGATATTGCTGATAAGTCTTGTATTTTATTTGAGCTTAAATCTAAGTATCTTAGGTTATTTAAGCCTGATAATTTGCTTATTTCTATTATATCATTTCCAGATATATTTAATGTTGTCAAGTTTGTTAATCCTTGTATTGGAGTTAAGTCATTTGTTTTTGTTCCAGCCATATGTAATTGTGTTAATGTCGTAATTCTTTCTAATCCATTTATGTTCTCTACTTTGTTATTAGATATATTAAGCTGTGTTAATGCTATTTTCTTTTTTGCATTTATTAATTCACTTACATATCTGTTTATGTTTTCTATACTTGTCATTCCTGAATTTGCTAAATCTAGTTTAACTAGTTTTGGCATTTTTGTTATACTTGCATAATTGTTATGTACTTGTGTATTTGATATATTAAGTTCTGTCATATTAACACATGGTTCTAATTCTGTTATATCTGTTATCTTGTTTCCAGAAAGATTTAGTATATTCAAGTTATAAAAGTTTGCTAATCCTCTTAAATTTGTTATTTCTGCATCTGATAATTGCAATTCTTTTGTATTTGCTATTTCTGATTGAGTTATATTTATTATTTTTGGTACTCTTTTTAAGTAGATATTCTTTTTCTGACTTACCATTTGTTCATATAAGCTTTTATATATTGCTTCATTCAAGTTTATGTCATCAAATTTTAGTGAGTCAATGCTTGTACTACTTGATGTTATTTTGTATCTCATTATACTTCCATCAGCAACTCCACCTCTTAACGTAACTGATAGTTCATCTTTGCTTGTTTTTTCTTTGTCTATTATTATATTGTAATTTCCTGGTTCTTGATATTCAGATGATGAGTTTAATGTTACACCATATGTCTCAAATCTGTTATTATTCGAATATATTTTACTGCCTTGTCTCATACTTGCTTGTAACATTTCCGGTAAAATTATGTATTGGTCATCTATTACATCACTTGTGCTTTTTTTTGTTTTTTGATATATAGCTATTGTAACATCCTGCCCTCTTAAACTTAAGCCATTCGTTTTATAATTTAAACCTTCTAGTGCTGATGAATTTGATATTCTGTTTTGGTCTAGGTTTAAATTTTCTATACTACTTAGTCCTGCAAATATACTTACATCAGATATGTTATTATTGCTTAGATTTATTTGTTTTGCTGTTAGTCTTTTAATTACTTCTTCACCATTTACAGTTGTTGTTACTATAAATGAATCAATGTTGCTTATTTTGTTATTTGCTAAGTCAAGATATACTAGATTTTCTAAGTCTGTTATTCCTGCTATGTTTGATATGTCATTATTTTCCATATATAGTTCTGTTAATGTTTTTAGTACTTTTACCTTACTTATTTGTAACCCTTTTGTATTATTTAAGTTAAGTTTTTGTAAGTTTCTTAAATATGGTACTGTATCTTTTCCAACTTTTTGAGTTAATACTATTGATGCTAAACTACTAGAATTTTTTGGTGTTAGGTTTGATGCATCAAGTGATTCTAGTCTTGACATTACTTCAATTCCTGTAAGGTCTGTTATTCCTGTACTTGATATATTAAGCTCTGTTATTGATGTTCTTTTAAATATATCTGACATTGATGTTAAGTTTTTGTTGTTTGATACATTTAGTGTTTTTAGTGATGACATATTATTGATTGATTGTAAATTGCTAATTGTGTTGTTTGATACATTTAATACTTGTATTTTTGACAATTTACTCATAAAGTCTATACTACTTAGTCCTGTACCAGATAATTGTAATTCTATTAATTCTGGTTCATTTACTAATGATGAAATATTTCCTACTTTGTTTCCACTAAGGTTTAGTTTTGTTATTCCTTTTATATTTAATATTGGTGTAATATCTTTAATATTGTTTTCTGAAAGGTCTAATTCTTGCAAACTTGTAAAGTTTTCTAGTCCACTTAAATTTGTTATTTTGGTTGATCCGGAACCCACTAAGCTTAATTTTGTAATTGATTCTATGTCGCTTGTTGGTATACTAAAGCTTTTTGCCGAGTCATCTGATGAACCAATTATAATATATTTATTTAGTGAATTTTTTAATACTTTATAAAGATTGGCGTCTTCACATACAATTGTTGTTTTTTCTACTGTTCCTGCATAAATAAATGCTGATAGTGTGAATGTTAAAATTATTGCTATTACTATAATTGCTAGTTTTTTTACTTTTGTTTTTTTCATGATTTTTCCCCCTTTTAATCTACCTCTAGTATATACATATTAATCTTATTTGTCAACATTTTTCAACTATTTTCTCAATTACTTTTTTTACCAATTTCTCATAGTATTATTCTATCCCTTCACTTAACATTTTATCAGCAAATATTCCATATCCTATTGTTGGATCATTTACAAATACATGTGTCACTGCACCAATTAGTTTGCCATTTTGTATTATTGGTGAACCACTCATTCCCTGTATTATCCCTCCAGTTTTTTCTATTAATTCTGTATCATTTACTTTTAAAATCATACATTTATTATCATAATTGTTATTTAAGTATATTCTTTTAATTTCAATATTATATTCTTTTACTTCTCCTTCTAAATTACATAGTATTTTGGCTTCACCTGTTTTTATGTCTTGCCTTGGAGATATTTTCATTTTTTTAGAATAGTCTAATGATAGATTTTCTATATTGTTTACTTTTCCATATATTCCATATTTTGTGTTTTTATAAATCTTGCCTATTGACTGTGAATTCTTTATTGTTCCTTGTATTTTGCCTGGCTCTTCTTTTTTTCCTTTTATTATTGAAATTATACTTACATCATCTATTTCTCCTGATGATGTATTTATTATATTTCCTGTATCTATATCTGTTATAGCATGTCCAAGTGCAACAAATGTATTATTTTGCTGATTATAGAATGTTACTGTCCCAACTCCTCCTGCACTGTCTCTTACCCATAGTCCTATTTTGTATTTATTGTCTTTTCCTTTTACAGGTGTTATTTCACAATTCTTTTCTTGTTCATTTGATATATATGTTATTTCTATTTTTTCCCCATTCATGTTGTTTATTTCATTTATAAGCTCTTCTGTACTGTTTATTATCTTTTGATTTATTGATTTTATTGTGTCTCCTTCTTTTATTCCTGAATTCTCAAATGGTTTATGTTTTTCCCCATCATTTCCTTCTATTGATGATGTTCCTACTACTAATACTCCACTTGTGTATAGCTTTACTCCAACAACTTCTCCGACTGGTATTACTTCTATTCCTTCAATCGCACTTGCATCTATTGCATTTAATTGGTTGAATATACTTGCTTCAAATGTGGAAATATATAATGTATAAACATATAAAAAAAATAACACAGCTAATAAACTTAATTTTTTTAACATTTTCATGTTGTACTCCTTTTAGTTTATTATTTGTCTTATTTTCTGTTTTTATTCAAATGTTTTTATATTGCTCCATTTACTGCTACTGTTGCTGTTGCTGTACTTGAAATTATGTGTAAATCTTCTCCTTTTATTGTGTAATATACACTTTTTAATGCTTGTGATAATGTTTTACTATTATTTTTTGCCACAACTGAAACTACATCTCCTTCTTTTAGAAGTATTGTGTCATACGTTCTAAATTTTTCTTCAATTTGGCTTGTGTATAATGAATAATACACATTTGACCCTACTTCTGAAGGATCAGCATCAATTTGTGACTTTGATGGATTTTCATCAAGTATTTTTACTTCTATATCAATATCATATGTGTTTCCTGATGTTGCAAGTCTTGTAATAAATTCATTATAGTCATCACTTCTTATTTGTCCAAGTCTAACTACTTTGTCTACAAAATCTGCTGTTAGTGTTTGTACTGTTAATTGAGATATGTCATCATTTCTATCTGCTATTGTAACTAATGGCACAACAAACATTAATAATACTGCTATCATTATTCCTATTATTGAAACTGTTGTTTCTTCCATTATTTTACCTCCCTTAATTTTGTAATATGTATGTTATAACTCTTTTTTTGGATTTGTTTATATCTAATATTGTTGCTCCATTTTCATCAGTCGTTTTTCCTTCTTTATCCTCTTGATAGTATTCTCCCATTTGCTCTTCAAATTTTCTGTTTTTGAAGTATTGGTATAATCCTGATGTTCCACCTGTTATACTAGCTACTTCTTTTTTTGCTGGGTCATTTGGTCCTTTTTCTGTTCCACTTAATATGTAGTCTAATCTGTTTATTGCTCTTTGAGAATCGGCATGTTCTTCGCTTTCCAGGTCTATTTTTGATATGTCCCTTGTATTACCATTTTGATCTTGATATTTGTATAAGACTAGGTCTGTTCCATCTGCTTTTAAGAAGTGTACTTCAAAGTTTTCTTTATATGCCTTATACATTGTTGGTACTACTGTTTCTATTCCTACTATTCTTGTTGAATCGTCTGACGACGATAAGTATGTATATGATGTTTCTCTATCTTTTATTGTTATTATAGAGTCAACTGCTTCTCTTGCTTGTGAAAAAGAAGATATACATAATGTCAATGCAAGAACTAACATTAGTACACCAAATGCCATTTTCAAAGCTTCAGCTGCATTTTCCATAGTATATCCCCTTTCTTATATTATTAATTTTCTGTTACAGTAATTAAGTTGATTAATCCTGTAGCTTGTGTGTATGTACATTTTATTGTATATCTTTTTCCTGTTGGAACTTTTGCTGGTGATTGTGTATCAGTTTTTGATAAGTCACATACCCCTCCATCGATTTCAACAAGCTTTGGATTGCTATCATCTGTAGCTCCTTCATCAGCTGCATATTTCATATTACTTGTTAATACAGTTTGTACAAGTGCGTTAACTGTTGAACCAGTTTGAGTTTCACCTTCATATCTTGTGAATTGATCATTAAATGCTTTTATTTCTTGATCACTCATGTTTACATTTTGTACTGTTTCTGCAGCCATATTATAAACTACTAAACCTAGAGATATAATAAGTATTGCTACAAGTATTGCTGCTGCAATTAATAGTGCCTTGGTTGCGTTCTCCATAGTTTTTTCCCTCCTTTTTACTTTTGTTTATTACAAATATCGATAATTTCTTACCGAACTTTATTAACTTATTATATTTGTTCAAATAATATGTAACTTATTTTCCCTGTTCTTTTGTGATATTCCATTTTTGAACATTTAAACATTAAATTTCCACAATATTGTACAAATTGCTCTGTTCCATTATCATATATTGTTTCCATTTTAATTTGATATGTTTCATCTTCATTTTTCATATATACTTCTACTTCTATAGAGTTTTCTTCATCTTGTATATATTCATTTTTATCATTTTTTTGAATTTTATTTTTTTCGTTTTTGTCAACACTTTTGTTTATTAGTGTTGCTACATCTAGTCCACTTATTTCTGTATCTTTATATTTTTCATATATAGAATTTTCTTGCTTTATAGCATCATATTCAACTTTATATGAACAATATTTTACACCTATTACAGAAAGTATTATTATTAATAATACAACTATAAATATAATTATTTTTTTCATTTTCTACCTCATTATATCATTACATATTTATAATTACAAGTTTCTAATGAAAATTTATTTCATAAATTCTACCTGTTTTTTTACTGTATTTTATATCTGTTTCTGTACATGTATATGCATATCCATTATCTCCACTAAGCCATTCTGTGGATTTATCTGCTACATTCTGTTCTATGTTCTGTATTGTTCTTCCTTCTGCTTCAATATAGGCATTTACTGTAACATAATGTGAATCTTCTCCTTCATCAGTTATTGTAAGACCATTTTCTGTATTATTTTGATTTGCTAAATTAGCTGCTGTTATAACGTCTTGAATTCTAATTGATGGATTATCTACATATGCTGTAAATTGTGTATTGAATTTACTTTGTGCATTAAATTCCATTCTTTCTTGCGTTGATGTTGTATATGTATTAAGTGCATAATATAAAAATACACCTAGTGAAAGTATCATTACTCCTATTAAAACACCTGCTGTTATCATTAATGCTTTGCTTGCATTTTCTTCCATGTTTTTATCCTTTCATCAATATATTTTAGTTGAATTCTATATTTCCACTATTAGTAGTTCTTATTCTAAAATTCATTTCACTTACTCTTCCAGTTTCTTTGTCAAGATTCATTTCAATACAGTCGAAATATGCTCTTTTAAATTGTGTGTATTCATAATATTGACAAGCAATTGTTTTTATATTTTCTATATTATTTTCTATTGTTGTTTGGCTTACATCTTTTAAAATAGATTTTAAAAGTACAAGCCTTTTTTCTTTGTCTCTTTCAACATAATTTTTTGCTATTTCATCACTTTTATATACTTTTTCCTCTATCATTATATTTGAAATATTTGAAGATAGCTTTTGTAGTTTGTCTACATTAAGCTTTAGGGTTTCCTTATACAAGTTTATTAAATCTTCTTCAATTGTTGTAACATCTATAAGATTTTTATCTTCTGTTTTGTCTGTACCTCTTGTATTTGTTATAACTCCATCTCTTGATTTATTTATAAATATTGCTGAACGCACATCTAAATTATATTTAAATTCTGATGTATGCCCTGAAACATCAATAGTCACTCTCATTCTTGGGAATCCTTTTTCATTTTCATATGATTGTCTTTCATTATAATCTATAACTCGGTTCATAAGGGAAATCATCTCTGTTCCCCTTATTTTCTCCCTATTATAGTTAAGAAAGACCTTATTAAAATCTGCCAATTGTTTTATAGTTTTTGCATCATGTTCAGCTGAATAATAGTTAGACATTTGATTGTATCCATATACTAATAAAGATAAAATCATTACTACTAATAATATTCCTGCTGCAATTAACAATGCTTTTGTTGCATTTTCCATTTATTCCTCCATATAAAAATCTTATAGTTTATGCTCCTAATTGTGAGAATGCTCCTGACATACTTGATACACCTATTACAACTAGTGGTATAATTAAGTATCCTATGAATAAGCATACAAGTGGTGCAAAACCTACGCCTTTACCTATTAGTCCTTTTCTTGATATTAGCATTTCATTTGTTGCTTTTCTTTTTTCTTGATGATAATCTCTATCTGCATCAAGTTCGTCAAATGCTTCTCTTATTGGTATTTTCTCAACTGCTGCTTGCAAACTCTCTACAATTCTTATCATGTCTTGATGTGTTACAGAGTTTTTTAGCTCCTCTAGTGCTTCCCATGCTCCTGCTTCATAGTTGTTTACACATCTCGAAACTGGTTCTTTGAATATATTTGCATATCTTTCAAGCCATTCCAAAATCATTTCTACGTTTACTCTCTCGATTTTCATCAGCATTACTATAATTGTTTGGAATTGCATTACTTCGTTTTCCATTTCCATTTGCCTCATTTTTTTCTGGAACATCATCATCCATACTGGTGCCATATATGCAATTATAGAAAATACTATTGCTAATAATTCCTCAAACCATTGCATATTTTCTGAGTTTACTATTTTTAATTTTCCTAAAACTCTTTCTGCATCAGTTTTTATTAAGTCATCTTCCCCCGTTTTGTAATATTTTGATTTTTTCATTTCTTTTTCTATTTCAGATTGTGTTATGTCTAATTTTCCCTTTAGTTTATTTATGAAGAAGTTGTCTTGCTCTGTTAGCTCTTCTGCTTTTTTCTGGTTCTTTTCCGACATCGTTCCCATTACTGTTGCCCTTGTTGTTGGTTCAGTATATACATAGTTTATTGCTAGCCTATGTAATTGTGCAAATAGTATTATTGATAATATAAATGTTACAACTGCTAGACATATTCTATTTATGTATACCCATTCCATTTTTGACTTTGATGCCGAGTCCTTTAGCAGTTTTTGCATTTTTCTATAGTCTTTTGAACCTTTTTTTGGTATAAATGAGTTTATTATTTTTCTTAATGCAGGATTATTGTAAACTTTTTCTTGCCATGGGTGCTGATTTGTTGATAGATCAACTTGTACTCCACCATTATCTTTTAGTTTTCTTGTCATTATGTATGATACTACTGTTAATAGTACTATTAGTATTTGAACAACCATTCCAAGTTTTCCATTATAAAAGCTACTTGTGAATGAGAAGTTTGATGTTGCCCAATTTTTTAATGGCTCAAGTAATAATACTGGTGCAATTGAAATAAATGTTAAACTTTGAAATACATAGTTTAATTTATCTCTTTTTAATATTTCAATTTGCATTTCTTGTGTTATATTATTTATATTTTTAAGGTATAGAGAAGAGCCATCTTCTTCTCTATCACCAAATTCTTGTGTTAAATATGATATACCAGCAAATTCTTTTAGATAACTATTTGGTGCTATATCGTAATATTTTTCAAGCTCTGTTTCAGGGTCATCTGAAATTAATATTTCATATATTTTTTCTCCCTGTTTTGATACACTTTTTTCATCGTCAAGTGATACCTGATAAATTGCTTCTTCAACCATGTTATATTCATGATATGCATGTCTAATTTCAGCAAAAAAGTTTATTTGCTCTTTTAATAGATTGTTGTCTATTTTGTCTACCATTCCATCTACCATTGTATCTACTATAAATAATTCAAATATTAATAGTATTGACATTAATAATGGATTATTATGTGTTATAAATATTGTTACAAATGAAATAAGGGCCATTATTATTATTGCTTTTGTTAATATTCTAGCAGAGTCTCTTCTTGTTGTGTATTCATCATCTATGTTTAATATTTCAAGTCTTCTTCTTAGCTTATATATATATCTTTTTATAAAAGGTGTTTTAATATATGTCAAATAAAGTCTTTGGTATAGTATTTCCATTGAAAATGAATCAGCTTTTGTACCTTCTTGCAATTTTTTCATTTGTCTATATTCTGATTTTCCCATCTTCTTTGCTAATACTAAATATACACCTATTATTAATGTGAATAATATTCCTATGCCTATTATTATATATTTTAGTATACTTGTGCTCATATTATTTTTTAAAACACCTCCTATGCATTATCTTTTTTATACATTTTTTGGCTTTCTTCCTCTTCTTTTTGTTTCTTCTCCGTCTCCAACTTTGACTCCTACTGTTTCATATTGATTTTTTTGGTTTCCCCAGTGTTTTTCAATAAATTTGTTAAAGTCATCAACATCGTTTTCATCCATATTGTCTCTCATCGCTTGTAAGTTTTTGTCTGATATTTTATTTGTTATTACATATTCTCCATCAATGAATTCAAGGACATTTCTGTATTCATATAATTTTCTGTCTGTAATTTTTTCAAAATAGTGTGTTGCATTGTCGAAAAATTTATCAAATTTTCCTTCAAGTGTTTTTTCATTTCTATGGTCATATGTATATTCATTTTTTTCTTCTACTGGTATACATTCTGTTATTCTTTCTACAAATCTCTTTCCTTTGAAGTCTTTTTGTAGATGTATGTCAAAGTTTAGTACTTGTACTACTTGCTCTTCTGCTGTTTTTTCATTTTTGAATACACCTGCCCTTAACATTGAGTTACGTAGTGCTGTTACTAAGTCTGGGAATGTTTTAGCATGGTGAGTAAACAATGTGAATTTTGATGCAACCTGTGCTGATTGTATCATCCATGATGCTACAGGGTCTGTTGCAACCTCACCTATGATGTTTACAGAACCGTCAGTTTTTTTCTGTACGTCCAAACATTCTTGTCCTGCTATTGTATCTGTTTCACGCATTGATAAAATGTTTCTTGTTGGATATATTTTTCTTAAGTGTAACTCGAATGCAGTTTCTGTGATACGCAAGTTCATTGTTTCATATATGTTTTCTATCATACCCATTAACATTGTTGTTTTACCACAACCTTGCTCACCAGTTATTGATATGATTCTGGCACCTTTTACAAGGTATTTTAATAATTCAATTGAATCATCACAACCCGGCTCTCCTTTGAACCATTGTTCTAGTGTTGAACGTTTTACGTCAAACTTTCTTACGAAAAATGCCCATGTTTCTGACATGCTTGGTCTTACAACAACGACACGTGATCCGTCTTTCATTTCATTTATTTTATAACCATTTGTGTCTGATAACTGTCCTGGATTATTGTATTTGTATATGTTTTGACATACTCTTTTTAGTTCTGCCTCTGTTCCAAATGATAAAAATGCTAATCTTATAGATTTACCTTGGAAGAATATCCATATACTGTCACAAGCTCTAGGAACTTTATGTTCAGATACTTGTTCTAAGTAGTCTCCATCTGTTTGTGCTACCTGACTTAAGAAACTTTCTGGTAAACCAGATACACCTCCTGATACACCGTCTATGTTCATGTCCCTTACTTCGTCTATACTACTATATCCTTTGTAGTGCTGGTAAATTCTTTGTACTACAACCTCAAGTTTGTCCTGAAATGATAGTACAATTTTTTCCTTTTCATATATTTCGTCTATTTCGTCATCTGTTATTACATATGATGGTTTTGTTTCTCCCTGTATATATTTTAGTGTTGCTAAATTATATCTTTTTATTAATTGTGTTAATGCTTCATATCCAAATTCTTTTTTATATGTATATAAAAGAATTTCAAATTTATCCTGTGCAGTAAGTAATGATGGTATATCAAATGGTATTGCATTTGATATGTTTGTTTCATCTATACCATATTCTTTTGCTAATAGATCTCCTATTAGTTCTTTTACATATCTTTTGTCATTAACATCTCCATATGTACATCCTTTTAACGCCTTTTTTAATGCATATTTTTTGTTTTTTCTTCTTTTTAATTCTTCTTCTGATAGCCCTATATCATATAAGTTGATTTTTGTTATTTCATCAAGTCTCTTTTTTACATATTCTTTCATTTTTTGTAGTGTATATGTTTTATCATCTTTTTCTATTTCTTGCTCAACTTCTGCGTTTTTATTCTTTTTTACATAATATAGTACTGATGCTACAGCAGATATAAATATAATTATTATTAATAGTGTATTAAAAATTGACATTTTCTCACCTCATTTTCTTTTGCAATTCTTGTAATCTATTTATTATGTTGTTTGTTAATTTTAGTATTTCTTCCATAAAGAAATAGTTTACATCATTACTGTCTTTTATGTTCCTAAGTTTCATAAACATTTCTGCAACATTTGCTTCTTCTGCAGATTCAAAATATAACATGCTGTATGGTATAAGATTCAAATCTTTCTTTTCTTCTAAAAATCTCATTATATTTTTTTTGTTATATTTTGATTGTCTATTATATTTTCCTATAACAGGTATACATTTTGGTCCCAATATTTGTGGGTTCTTTTCTTTTAGTTTCATATAGTTTCTTAAAGTTTCTAGTCTTTGGCTTAATACTAAAACATTTAGGTGAGAGGCTTCTATTATCTCTTTTTTTATGTTTGGTGATAAATTATTATCTACATCTACTAATACCATGTCATATGCCATACTTGCAAGTCTTATTAGCTCTAAGTATGATTCTGATGTTTTTCTGTAATCATCCATGTTTTCTTCGTCTGTTTTGTCTATTGCTCCCATATATCCACTTAGAACTTCTAGTCTTCCTTTGAATACAACTTTTGTATAGTCTGTAATTATATCTGGTTGTATTTTGTTACTTGTTATTAGTTTTGATAATCCTTCTATTCCATTTTCTACTGCTATTGAATTGCTTTTTCCTGGAATTAATCCTTTCATTATATTTTCTGCTCTTGGTGCAAAAAAGCAATTTCCCATTGTAGGATCTTTATATGCTGTTGAAATTAATAATATTTTGAAGTTACGTTCTATTGCCATTCTTGTTGCAACAGCAACAGCTGTTAATGTTTTTCCTGTTTGTTCTTTATCTTCATTCCAAAATGCTACAATTGACATTCTTGTTCTCCTTACTAAAGATTTTTAATCATGTTTCTTATTTTCTTTTCTCCTATTTCATTGTCTATATCATTTACCAAAAATGCAATATTTTCTTTGTATTCATTGCTAAGGTTTCTGAATTTTATTTTTTCGAGTCTTTGATTTTCTATTATCGCAGATTGGTCTCCATTTTCTAGTAAAAAATATATTTTTTCTTCATTCCATATAACTTTTACCCCTAATGCTAAATAGTCAAAGTATTCTTCTTCCTCTTTTAACATTTCTTTTGAGTAAAATATTCTCGTCATATGTAATGGTACATCAACTTGTTTTATTATTTGAATTCCTTTTTTCAGAGAGTATATATCAAATGATGTTACATAATATAGTTTTTCTGAACTTTGCAAATTAAATTGTTCCATTCCCTCATAATTATCTGTATCTATTATCATTATGTCATATTCAAATTCTTCGTCATTTTCTAGTCCTAGATATTGCCTTATTTGTGTTATTGAGTTAAATCCAACTGCCACATCTATTCCGTCAAATTCAGTTATATATGATACAGTTGGATTTATAACTGGTACAACATATTTGCATTTTTGTTCTATGGTGTTATCTACTACTAGTACTTTTTTTTCTGCCTGTTCTAATACTCTTGCTACACTTAAAATTAGGTCTGTTTTATCATACGCACCTACAAATCCAATCTTTCTCATATTGTTTGTTCTCCTCTTTTCTATTAAAATTATAGTCTTTTATTTTGTTTTTGTTCCACCACCACTTTGTAATGTTTCAAGATATAATTTTCTTGCTTCATCTGCATTTGTTATTCCTGTATTCATTTTTGTTGTAATGTTATCATTGTATTCTTCTTGATCAGCATTGTTTATTTCATTTTGTATATAGTTGTTTCTTATTTGTTTTGCTGAATCTGAATATCTTGCTCTTAGTCCTTCTGATGCACGGTCTAAGATATTTGGATCAGATTCTATTAATGCTGTTACAGCTGAGTTTGGTGTATATGTTGGTAATGAAGATTTTTGTGAACCTGGTTCAACATATTTGTTTGCATAAATTTTTGTTCCGTTTAGTCCATATGCCTCTACTATTGCACTTGACATTGCTAGTATTTCTTCTTCGTTTAGTTGTACTCTTATTGTGTCTGCTACATATGTTCCGTCTTCATTCTTTGGAATGTCTACTTGTCTCTTTGGTACTATTACAAAGTTCTCACCATTTGGATACATTATTCTTATATCTATGTAATCATCTGTTGCTAAGTCTACTGGTAGTGATACCATGTTGTATTCCTCTACTCTAACGTCATCTGTTACTACTGCATCTGCTTGTACAACTAGGTCTTTTGTTACTACTGTATTTTTCTTCATGTCTACTTTTGCTAATATTGCAACATTGTTAAGGTCTATGTATTCTCTTTCTAGTTTTCCTGCATTTATTTTATATTTATAGCAATTGCCTGTTTTTTCGTCTTCATAGATTCTCGTTGTTCCTGTTGTAGCATCTTCTTGTGTTTCAATTATATAACGTTTCTCTATTTCATTTATTGTATCTGTATATGGATCATTTCTTAAACTTACCGTTTTTCCATCACTAAGCTTAGTGTATTGTCCATTAGCATATGTTACTTCGTCTAAGTTGTCTGCTTCTTGAATATATAGTCCGTTTTCGTCTACTTTTATTTCTTTCCCGTCTTTTGTTTGTAATGTCCACGTTGATACAACACTGTCCATTGCTGTTGCATTACTTGGTATTGTATTTTTATTTACATTTAATTTTACAAGCATATCATTTGTTATGATTTGCCCTGATTTTACGTCTTGATTTATTGTATAAACATTTACTTTTGCAGCTTCTTCTGCTGCTTTAGCATCATTTAATTTTTTCATTTGTAAAAATAATAAAACTATTACTACACCTGTTACTAGTAATGTTAGTATCATTCCTAATAAAAATGAATTTCTTGCTTTTCTTTGCATTGGGTTTATTGCCACTTTAAATTCCTCCTTTTTTAACACGATTTTTTTCATGTTATTCTTTTTTATTTTACACCTTTTTCCGATTAAAATCAACAAACTTTCTTATTGTAACACAAACTTAATATTATTGTAATATTATTGTAATATTCGTTCATTCCCTAGCATTTCCAATACTTTTGCGACGCCATCATCGTTGTTGTCAGGTGCTATATATTTAGCAATTTTTCTTACTTCTGGTGATCCATTTTGCATAGCTATTCCTAGTCCAGCATTTTCTATCATTTTTTTGTCATTTATATTATCTCCTATTGTTACTATTTCTTCTCTTTTTATTCCTGTTTTTTCCATTAGGATTTCAAGTGCACTCCATTTATCAACATTTTGTGCTGATATTTCTGTGTAGTAATATTCTATCGCAAATTCTTCTGTTCCTTGTTTTATTGTTTTCCTTGACATGTGTGATACATCTAATACTTCTATTTCTTCTATTTCTTTTAATTTTCTCATTATTGAGTTAAATATTGCTTGATTGTTGTCACATATTGTAAATTTTATTATTTTTTCTTCTCTGTTTCTTATATAGTCATATATATCTTCCATTAAGTTTATGTGTGTTTTGTTTTCTTCGTCTTTGTTTAGATTTTCTTTATTGTAATATAATACATTGAAGTTTAGGCTTTTTGATATTATTTCTTTTTCTGTATATATTGTGTAAAATATGCTGTTTTCTTCACATATTTTTATTATATCTAAAACTTTTGATTTTTTTAATGTATTTTCGTATATTATTTCTTGTTTTTTTATATCATATAGTATAGCACCATTTCCTGATATGAAGTATTTCTCACTTTGAATTTCTTTTGCTATTGTTTTTATTGAGTCTATCGGTCTCCCTGATGCTATTATTACTTCTGTTCCTTTTTCTTGAATTTTTTTTATTGCCTTTTTTGTGTTCTCTGTAACAGCTCCATATTGGTTTAACATCGTTCCATCTAAGTCTATTGCTATTAGTTTATACATTTTTTACCTCTTTCTTTTTGTTTTTATTTTTTCAAAATTTTTCCTGTTTATTTTCATTAAAAATTGTACATCATATATTTAGAAAAAGCAATAGTTTTTTTCTAAAGAAATGTTATATATAGCAGGAGGTGAAGAAACATGGCAAATTCTAATAATAACAAAAAATTAGTTCCAGAAGCTATGAGTGCATTAGATAAATTCAAATATGAAGTAGCTAGCGAAGTAGGTGTTACTTTAAAAGATGGATATAATGGTGATATATCAGCTAAAGATGCTGGTAAAATAGGTGGAAATATGGTTAGAAAAATGATACAACAAGCTGAAAATAATATGGCTAACAAGTAGTTTTACTAATTGTGTTTTTATAACTTAGTTTTGGCAGAAGTATTTTTCTTGGTTTTATATTATGTTAAATGTTTTTATATTTGCATACATAAAGGCAGGAGATGTGCTCCTGCCTTTATATTATATCTTCATTGTTTAAGACTTTTTGTGGATTGAGTGTTGTTAATTCTTCAAGTTTATCTTCTGGAATTATTTTTTTCAATTTCTTTATTATTTTAGGCATCTTTTCGTAAACCTGTCCAGGTCTATGTACATCCGAGCCTAAGAACTGTATTGAATTATTTTTTAATAACTTTTTAACAGTTTTTTCTGCTTTACTACCATACATGCCAATTATACTTCCATAGTTTGCTTGTAGTAATGCCCCCATTTGTGTTAATTCCTCAATATAGTTTATATCTTGTTGTACATAACTATATCGTTCTGGATGTGCAATGATTGGTATGTAGTCATTTTCTATAAGCCTATATACTACTTCTTTTGCACCTATTTCTTTCACATTTAATGGAAGTTCAAATAATACATATCTTGAATTATTTATTGGTGACGCTTTTTTTTCTTTTAATACTTCAACTAGCTCATCTGTTATATATATTTCACTGCCAGGGAATATTTCTACTCCCTGGTCTTTTTGCTGTATTTTTTTTATTAGTTCTAGTCTATTTTTTTCTGTTGTCTCATAATATTGTTCCATATAATGTGATGTTGAAATTATTTTTGTGAATCCAGCTTTTTGTGCTTCTTCTAATAATTCTATTGTCTCTTTCATATTTTTAGAGCCATCATCAATGTTTGGTAATATATGTGAATGAAAGTCTATCATTTTCTTCTATCTCCTGAATTTTCTTTTCTTCTCTTTTTTTAGATATTCATTAAATTCTCTTAGAACATCTTCTGTTTTTTCTTGTTGTGTTTTTGGTTTTTCTTCTTTTTCTGACGCTTGTTTTGGCTCTTGTTTTTTTTCTTGTGATATTGATTTGTTGTATTCTTCTGCAACTGTTGGCATTGCTTTTCTTTCATTTTGGTGTTGTTCAATTCTATTGTTGTTTCCTTTATTGAAGTCTTTTCTAAGTCCCCTGGGCAACTCCATTTCTTCAAATTTGCCAACTTCTTCTGCTACAGTTTGTTTATTGTTTTCTTCTGCAATTCTCTCATTTTCTCTTTGTGAAATTTCTTCTTTTTTAATGTCTTCTCTTACTTGTTCTTCTACAATTTTTTCTTCTACCTTTTGGATTTCTTGTTCCATCTTTTTTGATTGCATTTCTGCTTTTTCTATATTTCTTGAAAGTCTATTCATTTCTTGCTTCATTGCTTTTTCCATTTCAAGTTCTCTTTTAGGGTTTATTTGTGTACTTTGTGATCTTGAAGAATAATAGTATGTTTCATTATATTTTTTTGCTGATACAGGTATTTTGTTATATACAACTCCTACTATGTTCCCTCCAACATTTTTTATGTCTTTTACAACTTTTTCTAAATCATCTTTTTTAGTTTGATTATGTGCTGTTACTATTATTGTTGAGTCAACTATTCTTGATAAAATTACTGCATCTGTTACTAGTTTGCATGGTGTAGCATCAATTATTACAAGGTCACATTCCCTTTTTAAATCTTCTAGTAAGTTTGCCATTTGTGGTGTTATTAATAGTTCTGATGGATTTGGTGGTATATTTCCTGCAGGCATAACATATAGATTTGGTACTTCTGTTTCTCTTATAAAGTTTACTATGTTTGTTTCTTCTTGATTATTTTCGTTTACGCCTGAAAGGTAATTTGATAATCCTGGTCTAGGCAGTACACCAAATATGTTATATACTCTTCCTTTTCTCATATCTGCATCTATTAGTACAACCCTTTTTCCTGCCTGTGCAAATGCAACTGCAAGGTTAGATGATATCCAACTTTTTCCTTCCCCTGGTACTGTTGATGTTACAAGTAGTGTTTTTAGCTTTTTGTTTGAGTTCATGAATTGTATATTTGTTCTTAGTGTTCTAAATGTTTCTGAAACAGGAGATTTAGGGTCTTTATGTGCAATTAATTCTTTTTTCATTTATCTTGTCCTCCTTTTTCTTTTGTTATTTGATTTATCATCTATTGCCCCATATACTGGTATTGATGCAAGTACTGTTAGTCCTTGAATTTTTTCTATGTCTTCTGATGATTTTATTGTTGTGTCTAACATATTTACTAATAGTACATACATTGCTGATATTACTAATCCTATAAATGCAAATATTGCAACATCTTTTGGATGGTTTATGTTACATGGTGCTTGTGCTACTTCTGCTACATCAACTACACGAACATTATCTATTCCATAATATTCTTTTACATTTTCTATAAATACTTTTGCTATTTCGTTTGTTATTTTTGATGCTAATACAGGATCTTCATTTTTTACCTTTATTTCTATTACCTCCGCATCTGATACTGCACTAACTGTTACATTTTTTCTTATTACTTCTTCATCTACGTTTATATCTAGGTTTGATATTACCTCTCTTATTACTTTTTGGCTTTTTACAAGTACACTGTATGTTGATACCAGTTTAGAGTTTAATGTAACATCTGTTGCTGTTATTGATGATTCAGTGTTTGTTGCAGAGTTTGTTGTTAATAAAAGCCTTGTTGATGATTGATACTTTGGTTTTATAAAGCCCATACTATAAATTACCCCTGCAATTGCAAATATTGCTACTATAAGTATTATTTGCATTTTCTTTTCCCAAAATATCTGTAATAATTCTTTTAAATCTAGTTCTTCCATTTTTTCCCCCTATTTATCTGTTGTTTCTTCTTCTTTTTTCTTATTTACACTTATTATAGCATATATAATTATTAGTATTATTGCGATTAGTAGTGCTCCAATTCCTAATGATATTATTTTTGTTAATACATCTGTTATTATTGTTACTAGCGTTTTTGAGAATATGTCATTTAGAATTTTTATACCTTCAATATTTACTTTTGACATTATTATAGAACATACTGAAAGTTTAAATATTGATGATGAAAATAATGCTATTCCTAAGTCTTGTATTATTTTTGATGCTGTTTTTATGTTCATTATTATTAGAAGTATTGCATCTATTATTAGTATTATCATAATTACATTATGTATTTTTGTTAATAAGCTTATTACCTTTTGGTATTGTGCATTAATTTGGCTTTCATATTTAGTATGTATTATTGTTTCTGTGTATTCATCACATATATGCTTTACAAATTGTTCTATTGCTTTTTGGTTTTTACTGTTTTTTATTCCAAGCTTGTCTATGTTTGCATTTAGGTTTGTTTCTATTTCTGTTGTGTCAATTTTTTCATCTGTTCCATCATATATGTTTGATATTATTGTGTTTATGTCTTTTTGTAGTTTTTCTTCTGTGCATATGTTTTCTAATACTTCTTCATCAAGTCCTGATTGATATATGTATTTTTCAAAATTTGATTTTACTAGTTCATATGTTTCTTTGTAAAAGTTGGTTTCTTCCATTTTTTCTGTAATATATGTTTTGTCTAAAATTGTAGAAGAAACTATTGATATTATTCCTATTGATATTAAGCATATTGTAAGTATTGTGACTAGTATAAATTTTATTGTTTTTGTTAATACTTTCATTTCTTTTTCCTTTCGTTTTTTATTTTTCTACTTTTCTAGTTCTGCATATACTACATATCTTTGTGTTGCATATCCTATGTTGTTAAATGGATAACATGTGTATACCATTAATATTTCCTTGTCTTTTTGTATTGGTAACTTGTCTACTTCTGTTTCTTTTATTAGTTTCATATCATATATTTTGTATTTGTATTCTCCATATGTTGTTGTTACTTTTATTTCGTTCCCTACTTGTAGCTCCGAAAATCTTCTAAACATTTTTTTTGAGTTGTGACCCATATATATTATTGAGCCACCTTCTCCTGGAAAGTAACTTCCACTTGAGTGCCCTACGCCTTTTTTTAATATTTCTAGTGTGTCACCATAATACACTGGTAGGTTTACTCCTATTTTGTCTATTTCTAGTGTTGCATATTTTGTTCCATATGTTGGGTAGTTTTCTAGTTTTTTGTTTTCTTCAATTATTTTTGTTTCTTCCTGCTCTTGATTTTCATTGATTGTTAGTGATACTTTGTTTACTAATGAGAATATTTCGCCTATTTCTTGCCCCTTAAATAGGTATATCAATAGTAATAGCACACCTGTAATTAATAAAGCAACTATTATGCTATTAATAGTTGCTTTTAATGCTTGTATAAATTTATTTTGCATTTGTTCTCTTTGTTGCAACAGTTATTGCTAGGGCAATCATTGCTATTGTAGAAACAACTAAAACAACATTTAGATTATTTCCTGTATATGCTAATTTTCCATTATTTTCTGTAACTGTTTCTATTAGTTTACCATCTTTGTATATTTCTACAGAAGATGTTTTGAATACTAATGTTACATCTGCTATTTCAGCTGCTGATTTTGCTATTGCTTTTAGCTCATCTTTTTGTGCTGTTGTTAGTTTAGAGTAATCTGTTGTTCCAGCTTTTTCCATTACGGCTATTGCTTCATCTGCTTTTGCAACTATTTTGTCTGCATCTGCGTCTGTAACTGGGTTTTCAGATAAGTATCTTTCGATTTTTACTTTGTCTGCTGCTGTCATTCCATATTTTTCTCCTTTTGCATATAGTTGATTAGCTAAGTCAGCTGATGTTGTTGCATACACTACTGTTGCGAATGCCATTACTAGCATTACGAATATTAGTGCTATTGCTAATGTTTTGTTTCTTCTCATTTTTCACTCTTCCTTTCATTTGTTTAATCTTTTTTGATTATACCATTATGTTTTTTTTTATGCAATAGTTTTTTTAGATTTTTTTTTGAAAATTTTTGTTAAAAAATTATTTTTTCTCTTTCAACTATTTATTTTTTTATAAAGTCCATAAAGAAATGTTTTTTTTATTTTATATTTTAATTTTTCCTTTGTAGTTAGCATATCATTCATTGTTTTTTTAAATCCATATTTAGGGTATTCTTCCAAATATATTTCATATTTTTTATTTTTTTTCACAGGTTTATTTAATTGTGCATTCATTTTACATGCTTCGTCTATGTTTCTCTCTTCATATCGACAATCTTTAAGTATTCGTTTAATAATTTTTAGCCCTTTTTCTGTATTAGCTAATACCACTGATATTCCTTTCTTTTCGTCATCATAAATTAATGAATTTTTATCTAACCCCCAGAAATCACCCAATGTTATGTCTGCTATTCTGCTTTTGTTTGCAAATCTACATGAATAGCAATTTTCTCTATAGATGTTTCCCTCTAGAAAATTTTTATAATATGGTATCATATAAGAAGGAGCATCAAATATATTATTATTATTGCCAATTATTTTAAAATTAAATATATTTTCATTATCAGTTCTAAATACAATTTGTTTAATTTCATCTACTGGAATTTTCAATTCATTTATTTGTTCAAATAAAAGTCTTTGACTTGGAACACCATGACATATTATATCTGCCGTGAACAAATTATCATATTCTTTCATAAGAAAGCCTTTTAATCCAGCCACTTGGCATGGAGTACCTATAAACAGTACCTTTTTATTATTTAGCAAATCTTTTTTTACATTTACATATATACCATTTATATGACAATGAACATATTTTGATCCTTTTACTTTATATAAGTCCTCTTTATTGTCTATTCTTATAAAATGTAAATTTTTGGTACTGCCAAAAATATTTGAGGCTCCATAAACAATACCATTGTCTTCTAATATTTTTTCATATAAAATAGATGCAATACCACCAGATGTACTTTGCGCTCTTTTTTTAGTATTTTTTACATACATTGCATAAGCTGTCATTGGCATATTAAAATCAAGTTTTTCCTTCAACTGTGGACAAACCTTTTTGCATATACCACAATGAATACATTTATTATTATCTATCACTGGATAAATATTTCCATACTCATCTTCATCCATTGTTATTGCATTTTTAGGGCAAACACAGTAACAAGCTTCGCATCCAGTACATTTTTCTTTGGTACAAATCATAATTTTGCACTCCTTATCTTCTACTTCTTATTTTTTGAGATATACCTTTTATAAAATCACTCCAAAAATTTCTATTTACGATTAATATAGCTATAAATAATACAATCTCAATAATTATACTATATTTATTTAAGTAAACACTTGCTGAGCAAATAAGTACTAACACCCAACTCAATATTAAATTTACATCTTTGCAATTGATTTTTACATATTTTCTTGTATCACTAACTCTGTATAAAAATACAACAATATAACTAATACAGGTTGCTACAGCTGCACCTAAAACTCCTATTCTTGGTATTAATGCAATATTTAAAATCAAATTTATTACTGCTCCTGTTAATGATGAAAATAAAAATCCCTTACTATCTTTATGAACCGTATATTCGTTTGCTAAGAAAGAGCCTAATGTTAGAATTGCTGATCCAACTAACAATGGTGGAACATATTTCCATGCATCATAAAATTTATTTCCTACATATATCTTTAACAAAGGTTTTAAAATTACCAAAATAAGTATTAATACTGTAGTTATAAAAATCGAAAGTGCTTTAAATACCTTTGTTGTATATTCATCCTTATCTTTACTATTTTTTTCTTTAACTGCAGAGTACATCCAGGCTTGATTAAAAATATTCGTAAATGTTGTTAATATTGATGGTATCTTATAACTAACTGCATATATTCCATTTGCTTCAACATTTATAATAGAAGTGACCATTACTCTATCCATTGAATTCATAACCCACCACATTAGAGAATTAGGAATTAGTAATACAGAATATTTAAGCATCTCTTTTAATAATTTTTTATCCAATTTAAAACTTAAACGTTTTATTATATTGCCTCTAATAAAACATAAAATAATTGTTATAGTATATGACACTATGTATGCTATTATATAGCCTCTTATACCCATCTTAAATTTAGTTAAAAATATTATATTCAATGTTGCTATTAAAATAGTTTGAATTATATTTATTACTGAATAATCCAATATTTTTTCTATTCCACGCATATAACATAGTAATATAGATGAAATGGAAAAAGTAAGTATATATATGGCAAGCAGTAATGAATATGGTGATATGATTTTAAATATATTTAATACTGGAATCATTGCTATTGATATCAAAGCAGTCATTATTGAAACTAATGTAACAATATTTAATATTTTTTCTCTATCTGCACCCTTATCTAATGAAAATCTTAGAACTGCTTCAGATAAGTTCAGTGTTATTATTGGTACTAACACTGTAGTTAAAATAGTCATTAAATCAATAGTACCATATTCTGTAGCTGACAAAATATTGGTATACAATGGCACTAAAAAGAAGTTAATAATTTTAGAGCCAAAATTTCCAATTGAAAAAAATATTGTATTCTTAAGCAAATATTTTTTTCTTGATTCTTTTTTCACTTAAAATCACCTCAAATGTTTTCTTGCAAATAATGTATAGATTTTTCCGTTTCATTTTTTATAATCAAATTTGTTTTTTCATAATTCATTTCTCTACCATATAATGTTTCAATATCCTCCAGTTTAAGTACCATCCTGCCTTCTTGCTCTAAAGTCTTTAATAAATATGATAATTTATTTAAATTGCTCTCTCTAACAATAGTACAAAATTTTGTATTAACTTTAATTGAAAAAATTGTACCATGGAATGTATCTGTAATTACATAATCAGCATATTTAAAATATGTAAAAACATCAAAAGGTGTTATTGGTAAATTATAATCTGCTATTTCTTGGTAAAAACCTAAACTTATAATTTTTTTATTATGCTTTCTTGCAAATAATTTTATATATTTTTGTTCTTCTTTAGTAAACCTTTTTGGATAAGCGTAAATAATTATATAATTTTCTTTAATTGGTCTTTCGTTCTTTATAAATTTAGAATAATCGGCTATTAGAACTGGGTCAAAATTAATATATGACTTTCTATTACACAAATTTTCAACTATTTTGTAACTATTCTCATCTCTAACAGATATTGCATTAAATTTATTTAATAAGTTTCCTATTTCTGTTTCCTTATTATATTTCTTTAACATTTCAGCAGTTGTATACCCAAAAGAAGCTGCATAAGAAATTATGTTTTTGTTTTCAAATCCCTTTCCAAATAATTCTAATGAATATCCAACAGGAAAACCTTGCATACAATTGAATACTTCATCACTTCCTATTACAAGAGAATCGATATTTTTATCATAATTATAATCATCATTTACTCCAATCTCTTTAAGTGCATTTGTGATTTGTTCTTTAAATTTCTTATTATGCTGTCTTTTTTTTAAAAAATCTATCATATTTAAATTTCTAAGTATTTTCTTTAGAAATGGCGTCTTCTTTATATCCACTAATGTACCATCATAATGATAATCTATAAAATTAACATCATATCCTATTTTTTTTATAGTACTATATAAACCATATGCTTGTAAAAAAGAGCCATAATTAATTATCCTCTGCATACTGATTATTCCCACTTTTTTCATTATCTTTTTCTCCTTCCATTTCTCCGCAAGCAATAAATGATAAATATAAATAAAATAATGGATTAATAGTTACTTCTATTATTCCTAAAAATACTAATAAATAAAAGCCCAATATAAAAACTCTTTTTCTATCTATTTCATTTATTGATAAACTTTCTAATCTTTTAAATGAATTTTTAACAAATATAATAAAGCTTAATGTGCCCAAAAAGCCAAAATAAAGAATATATTCTAGCAAGGCATTTTGTGCATTAAATGCAAATAAATCACTTCTAATTTTCATTGTATCTTTAAATAGTTCATAAACATTATTGTAGCCATATCCAAATATGATGTGATCTTTTAAATATGCAGGATAATTCTTATAAACAATCAATCTTCCTGATAAGTCAGAACTCTTTCCTAGCATATTTGTTATTAAATTCTCTATTATTGGAATAGAAATTATTTTCTCTAATACTAAAACACTAATTGCACTTATAATAAAAATCAATATTGCTGTATTTGATTTTAACAATACAGATGTTTTTTTGCTTTTTATTTTTTTTAGTTTTGCTAAAATTATAAATATAAAACATATAATTGCTCCAATAACTCCTGTCATACATTTTACATAATCACATGTATATACTACAAGTCCAAATAAAATAATTAAAATTATATTAGATATATTTTTATGTTTTCCGTTTCCAAACGCATATTGATAAAATATCATTGAACTTATAGCATTATATGACACGGAAAATTTCGTTCCTATAAAATAATTTAATCCATTTTTCCAAGCAAAAAGTGGATGTGTCATTTGATAACTTATTGTTACAAATGTCATAATTATAGATAGAAAAAATAATATTTTAGAACTATTTACATCCTTTTTTATTTCTGTGACATACTGTACCAATAATGTAATATCAATTATTTTCAAAATGTATAATAGAGTACCATCAACGTTTTTCATATTTACAATTGAAGATACTACTGAAAATATACCAAAAATAAATAATGAAAAGTTAATTTTTCTATACTTATAATTTTTTGTTACTGCCCCTTTTAGGAATAAAAATATAAACAGCAGAATATCAATAATTAATGCATATTTGTTTATATTTGGTACATAGCTTAATCTAATTATACAAAAAAAGTAAGCTAATATAACTGCAATAGGATAGAAACTTATTTTTAAATTTTTTTTCATTTGTTCTTTCTCACCTTTCTAAACTTTATCCTTAGCCATAAATCATACACATTATTAAAATATGTAAAAATTATATACTGAATCTTTCTAGCAGTTGGTAAATATTTATTATTTAAAACAGACTTTTTATACTTTTTCATATGTTTTAATAATTCTTTTTTTTCGGTTTTTATATTTCTTATATATTTCATATGATATAACGTAATATTAGCAAAAACATATCCAGTAATTCCTGCAAATTCGATATCTTTATAATATTTACTCAAGTATTTCATTTCTTCTTCAGCCGCATATAAATAATCCATGTTAAGATTTGAATTTCTTACAATACTATTAGGTCTTTGATAATAATGATAAAATGCTTCTGGAATAAGAATTATCTGTTTTGTGTTTTCGAATAATTTATACATTATATAATAATCTTCACATAATTTACCTACAGGAAATTCTATATTATTAAAAATTTCTCTGCAAAACATTTTATTGCATGCACTTACATCTATACCTCTAAATGAATTTAGATATATAATTGCTAATTTAGATGAAATTATTCTTTTCTCAGATGGCACTCTTATTTTTGGTTTTTCGCCTTCTTGATCTATGGAAATTCCATATACAGCAATTTGTGCATTATTTTCAATTATTTCTTTATATGAATAACTTATTGTATTCTCCTCAATCCAGTCATCACTATCAACGAAAATCAAATATTTTCCACTTGATTTTTTTATTCCATAATTTCTGGCATCAGAAAGACCTCCATTTTTTTTATGAATAACTTTTACTTTATTTGGATATTTATTAGAATACTCATCACATATGTTTCCAGAATTATCTGTTGAACCATCATCAACTAGTATAATTTCAATATTAGTATAGTCCTGCTTTAAAACACTATCTACACATTTCTTTAGATATCTTTCAACATTATAAACGGGTATAATAACACTTATAAGATCATTCATTTTTATAATACATTCCTTCCTGCATAGTATTTATTCTTCTACAATCTTTGAAAGTAAATCTTCAAATTTTTTTGCTTGAATATCTATATTAAAATCATCATTTAATTTCAAATTATTATTTCTTGCCATTTTATCTATGTTTTCAAGCCAATCATCAACATTATTTCTATCTAGAAATACTACATTTTCTGATATCTTACACTCATTTGAAATAGTATCAGAAAATAAGCAGGGTAATCCATTTGCTTGTGCTTCAACACCAACAACAGGTAATCCTTCAAATAATGATGGTAAAAGAAAATAGTCAAACATAGAATAATATTCATTTACATTTGATATTTCATCAATAAATATAAATTTATTTTCTATGTCGTATTCTTTAATTTTCTTTATAAAATCATTCTTTAATATTCCCGTTCCAATCATCATTATTTTATATTCACTATCTAATCTCTTAGCCAATTCTATAAAGAAAAATATATTTTTTTGCACTACAAATCTACCTACAAATCCAATGATTTTTTTTTCATCATCTATATGAAAATTTTTTCTTAATTTTTTTCTATAATCATTATTAAATTTAAAATTATTATAGTCTATTGCATTGTTTATTACTTTGAAATCATTTGATTTAAATAAACCTTCTCCTGCAAGTTTTGAACATGCCAATTTATAATTACAAAACTTATTGATTTTTGCTTGTAAAAAACCACCCAATATGTTTTTCAATGCATTATCTGATGATTGCGTTCCATGTGCATGTATAGCAAACTTTTTTAAATTATATTTCTTAGCCTCATTGTAAAAGAAATAAGTTTGATATCCTACATTACTGTAAATCAACTCATAATCATGGTGCTCTTTAAAAAAACTTTTAATTTTCTCTTTATATTTCTTTAGTCCAACATCTCTAACATAAGGCAATGTATAAGCTCTTATTCCTTTATTTTTCAAAAAATCAATGTATTTTTGTGCTGGTCTTAAATTATTATAAATAACTTCAACTTCAAAATTATTTAATTTAAATCTGCTTAAATAATTCACTATAAATGCAGCGACTCCATTTGTTTGTGTTAATGTGGGAATTATAAACAATACTTTTTTCACTTTTACACCTACTTTATTTATCAAATAAATTCAATATTTTTTTTGCCTTTTCTTGTCCAATATTTTTTTTAACAAAGTCTTTTGATTTTCTTATTACTTCAGTTTTTAGATCTTTTGGCTTTACACTATTATAAAATTTATGGATTTCTTCTGCATCTGTTTTCATCTCTGTAAAAACCTCAAAAATAATTGGTCTTTCATTTTCTTTCATAAATTTTTTTATATTATCATCAAATTCTTTTTTATTATGTGCAGATAAATAAATAAAATTATTGTCTTTAACCCAACCCTCAGCTATATTATTATGTCTTGCAGTTGTATGTCTGTCATCATTTTGTTGAATTTTATTATAATAAAACTCAGCTCCTCCATGATTATTTATTAATAATATGTGTACATTATTCTTTATTGCATTTATTCTAATTGAGTTCATGTCATAGAAAAATGACAAATCCCCAATAATAAGAAAACATGGTTTATTGCTTGCAACAGATTGTCCAAAGAAAGATGACATGCATCCATCAATTCCATGAGTTCCAATATTAGCATAAACTCTGGTATTCTTTGGTATATCAAAAAAATTAGTTAATCTAATACTATCATTTATACTTAAATGTAATATGGAATTATCAGGTATGCTTTCTACAATATTTTTTATTGCATAAACATTTGAATATTCAAATTTATATTTTTTTGAAGAAACTTCGTCGTTATACTTTTTAAAATCATTGTAATATTCCATTGAATTTTTATTTGCTGCTTTTTCATTGAAATATTTAAAAGCTTCCTCTGGTCTACACTCAAATATTTTATTTAGTGATTTAAATGCATCAATGACTTTGCCATCCTCTTGAATTATCCAGTGCTTAAATTTTCCATGATTACTTTTTAGTTGTCCTTTTATACCTGAAAAAATCTGACCACCAAAAGATATAACTAAATCTGGCATTAATTCATTAAACATTTTTCCTGATATAACATTTGAATCAGTAGATATTGTTGTATTTATAAAACAATCTAAGTTTACATTTGACATATAGTCACCTACTATAGCACAATTATAATTTTCAAAAAATTTTTCAAGTTCCTTCTTTAATTCAATACTTACATCTGCCTTTTGTCCACAAATAACTAATATTTTTTTATATTCATTTAACTCTTTTATTGAATCATTCCAATTTTCTTTGCTATTTAAAAATAACCTATCAATTTTTTTAGTATAAGGTAATTCTTTTGCTAAAAATGAGCGATTATATGTATTAGTTGGTATATTAATTTGAACAGGTCCTTTTGCTCCATTATGATTCAATTCTAATAAAGCTTCATTTATTAATCTTTGGCAATATATTTCATCATCTTTATCATTTATTATTGGTAAATTAACAGATTTTCTTACATGTCTATCATACATGCCTACTTGATCTATTAATTGATCTTCCCATTGACCTATCATTCTTTGATCTCTGTCACTTGTTAAAATAACCAATGGAACATTTTGATAATATGCTTCCGCAACTGCAGGCCAATAGTTACATGTTGCAGTTGATGAAGTACATGAAATAACCACAGGTTCATTTAACTCTTGTGATAGTCCTAAAGCAAAATATCCTGCACTTCTTTCATCAACAATAGAATAACATTTAAAATATGAATCTTTTTCAACACTATGAACAAAAGGTACATTTCTCGATCCTGATGACAAAACACATTTACTTATCCCATATTCTTTTAACAGTGAAATTATATATTGATAACTTTTTACCTCTGTGTACATATATATTCCTCCTTAATCCCAATCATCAAACGTTAGATTTCCACAACCACCAGTAGCAAAAATTGTATCTCCATCTATCATTCTTGATAAATCACTAACAAGTATAGTAGATAATGAAGCAATTTCATCTGTTGTTGCATATCTTCCAATAGGCGAATTAGGTCTATTTATATTATTATCTCCATTAAGTAACATATCTGTTGCCGTAGGTCCAGGCGCAATACTATTTACGACAATACCTTTAGGACTTAATTCTTTTGCTAATCCTTTTGTAAATGCTCTTATTCCCCATTTTGTCAACTGATACGAAGTTAGAGCTGGTCTTATTGATGATGAAGAAGATATGTTTAAAATATTTCCCTTTATTTTATTTTCTAACATATATTTAGCAACTATTTTAGTAATAAAATATGTTCCTTTAAGATTTGTATTAATTACATTGTCAAAATCTTCTTCTGTACTATCCCAAAATTGAGTTTTATTTATGACCCCTGCATTATTCACTAAAATATCTATTCTTCTATTGTTTATTTCTTTTAAAATATAATTAAATTTTTCACTCATCTCTTTTATTTTTTTATTATCAAGCTCAAATCCATAAATCAATGCATTATCATTTTGAGATTTTAATTTTTTTACTGCCATATCAATTTTTATTTTATTTCTTCCAGTTATAATCACACAAGCTCCATTTTTCACAAATGAATCTGCAATTGAAAATCCTATACCACTTGTTCCCCCAGTTATTAATGCTGTTCTATTTTTCAATAAATCTCCATATAGTACACTAGTCGGAACCGATTCTTTTATTGGCATATATCTAAGTATCTCTCTTGTGCCTTTTCTTAAAATTTCTGTAACTTTGTTCAACTTATTTATCCCCCTTTAATGCATTGTTTAACCATTCTAATGACTTCATTCTCATAGATTCTATTTTTTTATTAATTTCTTCAAAATTTATATTTTTTTCAACAGCACCTATATCATTTTCATCTTTTGCTACTCTATTTTCTAATCCTAGTAATTCCAATATACTCTGTAATCTAGTGCTATATTTTTCTGGATAGACTATTACAAATTGAGTGTTCAAATTTAATGAAAATGCTGTTGCATGAAATGAATCAGTAATAACATATTGTGCATTATCAATAAGTGATATAAAATCTTCTACATTAGGATTACAAAACATTTTTCCTTTTTTATAAAATTCATGCAATTGATAACTTAAATAATATATTTTTAATCCCGTTTTTTTTGACAATTTTTTAGCATAATTATCTATTTTTTTATTTCTATTTAAATTATATACCAAAATATACTTTTCATTTCTATGTTTATTGGATGTTATCTTTCTCCAATCATATCCGTTTAGGAGTAATGTAGGATCCACAACATTTGTAACATTTTCTATGCCTAATTTTTTTATTATGTCTACTCCAGATCTTTCTCTTACAGAAATATAATCATATTTTTTAAGCATCTCTCTTGTTTTATCTAATTCAAAATCTTCCAATTCTGATTTTCCAAAACTTGCTGCATATGCTATACGTTTTTTGTTTTCTGGAAGGAAATCTAAAAATAAACTGTAATCTATTCCCTCATTCCATTTAGAATTCCATACTTGGTCACTTCCTGTACAATAAATATCAGCCTCTGGAATATCTTCCTTTAGATCTTCAAAAGTTATATATTGTTTATTCGTCATCTTTATGTTTTCTCTAGTGAATTTATTGAATACTCTAAATCTTTTTATATATGATGGTATTATAACCAATCTTGCAATAGTTCTTAAAATCAAAGATTTCCTTAGTTTATCATTTTTGTATTTTAATCTTTTAAGCATTGCAAGCATATGCATTCTTTGTGGATAATAATTAATTAATTCAACTTCATAGCCCAATTTTTCTATTACCTTTTGTGTTGCATACCCTTGTAATACAGAACCATAGTTAGGAACTCTTTGCAATGTTATTACCTCAACCTTAGCTTTCATAGTCTTGTTTCCTTTTCCTTAACATTTTTTCATAAAAAAACTTTCTCATAAAATTAGGCATCAAACATACAATTATATGACTCCCTGCACTTATAATATAGTCATTTAATGTATAAAAGCCTTTTTTGTACATTTCTTTTTTAAATTTCATGATTGTCTTTAAATATTTTATTCCGCCTCTTCTTTTGTACAAATCCTCACTAATTCTAACATAGTTTAATGTTTCATTTATATTTTTGCATACTGCATTATTTTCTATCATTCTAGCCCATAAATCATAGTCTTCACACAAATAGTATTTTCTATAGTTTCCAGCCTGTAGTACTTTACTCTTCTTAAACATGACTACAGAATGTGAAAACGGATTCCTTCTTCTTGCATATTTCTTTATTTCATCATCTTCATTTGGAAAATTTTTATATGAAATCACATTATTAATATTTTCTATAAATTCTGCTTGATTAGAACCGATAATGTCCAGAGTTTCATCTTCTTCAAACTCTTTTAGTTGTTTTTCACATCTATCAGGAACTGAATAGTCATCTGAATCCATCCTTGCTACTAATTCATTCTTACATTTTAATACTCCTGTTGCCAAAGCTAGTCCAAGCCCCATATTTTTTTCCAGTTCTACTATATTAAATATATCTGGATATTTTTTACAATATTCAGATATAACTTCATCTAACTCATTTGTTAATTTTCCATCCTTTACAATTACAAAGTCATTAGTACGAACGGTTTGGTTCATCATGCTTTCGATACTTTCTCTAAACCATTCTGGATTTTCTTTATAGTACACACTCATTAGTACGCTATAACCTTTATCCATCTATATTGCCCCTTTTCTTTTAGCCACTGCTCCAATTGTTTCAAAAAAAACTTTTGCATCCATCTTTAGTGATATATTATCTATGTAAAACAACTCCATTTGCATACGTTGTTCATAACTTGTACAACTTCTTCCATTAGCTGCCCAATATCCTGTAAGTCCTGGTGTGACACTTAAAAACTTTTCTATGTTTACTCCATATTTTTTTAATTCATCTGCAACTACTGGTCTAGGTCCTATAATTGATAAATCACCTTTCATTATATTTATTAGTTGTGGTAATTCATCCAAACTTGTCCTTCTTAAAAACTTACCAACTTTTGTTATTCTTGGGTCATTTTTTAGTTTATAGTTCTCTTTGTATTCTTTCATTTGCTCTGGTGTAAATTTTTTTATCAAATCTTCTGCATTATCAACCATTGATCTGAATTTATATATTTGTATGGTTTTTCCATCTTTTCCTACACGAGTATGTTTGAAAAATACAGGCCCATTTGATTCTAATTTTATTGCTAATGATATTATTAAGAATAATGGCATTAATGCAATCATTGCAATTGTTGATAATGCTACATCTGTCGTTCTTTTTACTATTTTATATGGTATGTTTTTCCCTAATAGTTCCCTATATCCCTTTGCTGGTAATTTTAAAATAGAAATATCTTCAATAACATTGTTATGTGTCATATCAATATTCACTTTTGTTTCCCCCTTGTGTTTTTACTCTTGTGCTTTTTCCTTAATGTTCTTAACGTGTTTTTTTATTACCGAATATATTAATATCCCTGTAATTATTCCTAAAGTATCTATACTTACATCAAATATTCTTGCACTTCTATTTGAAATGAAATATTGATGTATCTCGTCTGTAATCGCATAAGTTAGTCCAAACATTATACTATATAATATTTGTTTTTTCCTTGCTTTCTCTGTCGTATTTGCAAAATTTATGATTAGCATTCCACCTACCGTATATATCGTATAATGTGCTAGTTTTCTTATTACTTTTTCTGTGTCTTTTATTATAGTTTCATTCTTCTTTTCATCTTTTCCTAATATTGGCTGTACTATCATCTCTGTAACTGTTCTGCTTGTCCCTGATGATTTTGTTCCATTCTGATTTGAAAAGCAAAATACTGTTGCCATCCACATTAAGATAAGTACTATATCAATTATTTGTATTATTGTTTTCTTTTTATTTTTACTCATATCAAGTTTATTATATATTTACTTATAAAAATATGCAATAGTTTTTGGCGTTTTTTTTGTTTTTTTGTCATAGGAATTTTTTCATTTTTTTCTTAAAAATCCCTCTTTACTTCATTTATGTTTATTCTATGTTTTCTGCTAGAAAGAGAAATTTTTTAAAAAAAGGTCTAGTGATTGTAGCATTTTATATACTGGGAAAGTATATAAAAAAACCTGCATTTCTGCAGGAAAAAGAATATCTATTCTTTTTTAATATTCTTTATAAATTATGTATCATTCTAGGTCCAATAATTATCAGACATAGCCCCGAGATAGTTGTAACAGCCACCCCTTTGTCACTTAATACTTTCAAACTTGTCATGTTAAATTCGGCGACATATACTTGGAATAGTGAAATTGCTAATAATACTATTCCCACTAATGTAAGTGTGATACCAATTTTCTTTTTCATTTGTTCATACCTCCTTGAATTTTCTCAGAGTATTCTTTTCTTTAGGCTTTTGCCAATGTATTATTATTATAGCATATTTTAGGATAATTTCAAATCATTTTAGCTTATTTGTTATATTTTTTAAATCATATACAAACCCAACTTGACTATACTCTTTTCCACCTCTACTTATTATGCCATCATAGCAATACTTCCCTCCCATCTTTTCGTAAAATGCTCTTGCTGGATGGTTGTCTTTTAAGCACCATAATATCATATGAGCATAACCTCTTTTATAAAAATCATCTTTCACATATGTCATTAGTGCTTTTCCTATACCTTTTCTTTTGTTCTCTGGTTTTACATATAGTGCATAGATTTCACAGTCAATATTTCCATATTTCTCTTTGTATTCAATATCGGTACCATATCTACAGAATCCAACAACCTCTTTATCTTGAATAGCCACTATAAATTCATTTTCATTATAATCATTTAATCTTTTTTTATAATTTTTTTCAACACTTAAGCTGTCTAAATATTCATCATCTATTATTCCTCTATATGCTGTTTGCCAACTTTTAGTTACAATTTTTGCAACTTGCATTAAATCCTCAATTTTTACTTTTCTTATGGTTATTAAATCACTCATATTTTTTACTCCTATTATAATTTGTTTGCTTGTATATTATACACCTAAGTAGTAACTATCGTTCAATAGTTTTATGCTAAACTCAATAAATTTTTAAAACTCTTTATTTATGTATATCTTACTTGATATTAAATATGAAATTCCTAATAATATAATAGAAATTACAGGAACTGCTATAAACATATAATTATCTAACTCATTTATCATATTTATAAGAAATGTCATATCTATAAATTTTTCAAGCATTACTCCAATTCCAGCTATACCAAATATCATAACAAACATTATTATTCTTCCATTTGTGGCTCCATATTTGAACATTATTGGATAAAGTAAAGAAATTATAATCACACTTGATAGTATTGTTCCCATTAATAATGATAGTGTATCATCAAAATTAATATTGTTCGTCCTCACATAACTAATGGCCATCGATATAGCCAAACATAATGTTCCTAAAGCAACTGCTAAAATTATTGATGCAACATATTTTGCTCTAACTACATTTTTTCTTCCATCTGGTAAAGTTACTGCATAAGAATTCCAATTGTTAAAATCATCATAGCTAAATGTTGATATAAATAACATTATTCCTATTATTGGAACTATAAATGCAATATCAAATGTTCCTTGAAATGCAAATATAAAAAAGACTATAAAGATAATTATCATTGATTTTATGTTTGCTTTTATAAGTAAAAAATCCTTTTTCATTAAACCTACCATATTTTTTCCCCCTTAATTATTAATAACATCAAATCTTCAAGTGTAATTTTGTCTATTATGCATTTATTATATTTTTTTGTTAATTGTTCTTTGTTTTCAATTAATATTTCATAAGAATATTTCGTTTTTCTATATGTAACAATATCTTGTTTATCAATATTAGGAAAATAATCAATATCGCATTTTAGAATACCATAGTTATCAATTATTTCATCTCTTGATTTTTGTAACACCTTTTTCCCTTTATCAATAAATATAATTTCATCTGCTATGTGTTCTAAATCACTTGTTATATGTGTTGATAATAGTATAGAATGTTCCTCATCTTCTATGAATTTTTGAAATATTTCTAAAACCTCACTTCTTACAACTGGGTCTAATCCACTTGTTGGTTCATCTAATATTAATAATTTGGGTTTATGAGATATAGCTGTTACAATTTCCAGTTTCTTTCTCATTCCTTTTGACATTGCTTTTAGTGGCTTGTTTTCTGGCAAATTAAATTCTTTTAAATAAGAAAAGTATAATTCACTATCCCAGTTTTCATATATATCTTTCATGACACTGTTTATATCTTTGGCATTTAACAGCTCTGGAAAAAACATATTATCTAATACTACACCTATATCTTCTTTTATTGCTTTTTCCTCTTTTTTATAATCTTTTCCAAATATTTTTATTTTTCCTTCATTAATTTTCATGATGCTTAACATCGATTTTATTAATGTCGTCTTTCCTGCCCCATTTTCTCCAATAAGACCCACAATAATTCCTTTTGGTATTGATATGTCTATTTTACCAAGTTCAAATTTATCATCATACTTCTTTTTTAATCCATTTATTTCAATAATATTTTCCAATTTTACTTATCCTCCTTATAAATCATTTTAAATATTTCGATTATATCATTTTCATCTATTTCAAATTTGTTTGAAATGGATACTATTTTTTCTATATATTTCTCTATTTCCTTTTGTGCTTGTTCTTTTGCAAGTTCTGTATTTTTAGGTGCCACAAATGTTCCTTTTCCTTGTATTGATTTTAAATATCCCTCTTTTTCTAATTCATCATAGGCCTTTTTTATAGTCATGACACTTATTTTTATTTCTTGTGCTAGCACTCTTATAGATGGTAATAGTTCATCTTCGTTTAATTCCCCGTCTAGTATTTGATTTATAATGGATTGTTTTATTTGTTCATATATTGGTACAGAACTGCTATTACTAATAATCATTTTCATTTTTTTGTCTCCTCGTTATACACTATATAACACCATATAACATTTGTCAATACTTTTATTATTTTTATATTGTGTTTTTTTGTGTAATAGATTTTTCTTTGGCTTTTCCACTTAATCTAGTAGAAGATAATTCTTAATGAATTTCTTCTCTCTCACCACAAAAAAAGCAGATATTCTCTGCTTTTTTCTTTTTATAACCAATTCCCAACCTTTTTAATATATATTTTCTTTACAAACTGAATTAAAATCACATATAATATAGTTAATCCTGCTATTATTAAATAATATAATGGTGGCATTATTTCAAAATGGAATGATTCAATATTATGTAATAATATTGGTGCAAATATTGTTCCTATTATCGTAACAATTGTTAAACATGTTAGTACTGGATTCGCTTTTGACTGTACAAAAGGTATTTTCGCAGTACGAACAAAATGAATTATCAATGTTTCACTTATTAGGCACTCAACAAACCATGCTGTTTGGAAATAGCTTTCACTTACATTTCCATTATATCCTAATATAAACCAAAATGCTAAAAATGCTAATACATCTATTATTGAGCTTACAGGCCCCATTACATTCATAAATGTTCCCAGCCCTTTAGTATCCCATTTTTTGGGTTTCATCAAAAATTCCTTGTCAACATTATCATATGGTATTCCTATTTGAGAAAAGTCATATAAAAAGTCTTGAATTAACATTTGAATTGGCAATAATGGTAAGAATGGTAAGAAAATACTTGCTATAAATATACTAAATACATCTCCAAAGTCTGAGCTTAATGCCATTTTCATATATTTTATAATATTGCCATATACTTTTCTTCCTTCTATCACTCCATTAAATATTACTTTTAAACTTTTTTCTAGCAAAATAATGTCACTTGCTTCCTTTGCAATATCTGTAGCTGTATTTACACATATTCCAACATCGGCATTATGTAATGATGGTGCATCATTTACGCCATCTCCCATATATCCCACAACATGTCCATTTTGTCTTAGTATTTTTATTATTCTTTCTTTTTGTAAAGGATTCATTCTAGCAAAAACATTTACTTCTTCCACTTCTTTTGAAAGTTCCTCATCTGACATATTATCAATATCTGTCCCTAGTAGTATTTTTGAGTTTTCTATTCCTACCAAATTACAAATATTTTCAGTAGCATATTGGTTATCCCCTGTTAAAATTTTTGTCGTTATTCCATATTCCTTTAATTTCTTTATTGTACTTTTCACTTCTTTTTTTGGTGGATCCAAAAATGCCACAAATCCTATAAATTCCATTTCTTTTTCATCATCACTATTAAATATATCTTTTCCTCTATATTCCATTTTAGATGCTAATGCAATTACTTGCATTCCTTGTCTTGCAAGATCTTCAGCATTTTTGTTGATGTTCTGTATCATTTCTTGATTTAATTCTTTATGTTTCCCATTAATTTTTACTTTACTGCAACTTTTTAGTACTTCCTCTAATGCTCCTTTAGTGATTATTCTATAATTGTTATCATTTTTTACAACAACACTAACCTTTTTTCTAATATAGTCAAACGGGATTTCGTCAATTTTCTCATAATCAATAACTTTATCTTTTATTTTATGCTGAATTCCGTATGTTATCACTGCTTTATCTACTAAATTTTTCATTCCAGTACTGTAATAGCTGTTTAAGAATGCATATTCTAATATGGATAAATCTTCTTTTCCTTCAACATTTATATATTTTTGTAATACAATTTTATCAAGTGTTAATGTTCCTGTTTTATCAGTACATAAAACATCTATCGCTCCTAAGTTTTGAATTGACTGGATATTTTTTACCAATGTTTTTTTCTTTGCAAGTGTTTTCGTTCCTTTAGTTAAATTTACATTTACTATCATAGGCAACATTGTTGGAGTAATTCCAACAGCCACTGATAATGCAAATAGTACTGCTTCTAATATATCTTTTCGTATAAATGCGTAAATAATAAATACTGCAATTGAAACTATAATCATATATTTTATTAATAATTTTGTAATTCCATTCATGCCTTTTTCAAAATTTGTTTTTTCTCTTTTATTATCAATCTGTTTTCCCATACTTCCTAAATATGTAGAAAAACCTGTATTAATAACTATAGCTGTTGCTTTCCCACTTATTACACTGGTTCCCATTAAGCATATATTTGAAAGTGAAAATATTTCATCAGAATTATTAAATTTAGCTGTTTTTTCAATGGGAGCACTTTCTCCAGTAAAAACCGATTGATTTAAAAATAAATCTTTATTTTCTATAATCATTACGTCAGCTGGAACGATTGAGCCTGCATTTAGATGAATAATATCTCCTTTTACAACTTTCTCTGTTCTAATTGTTTGCTCTTTTCCATTCCTTACAACTGTTGCCGTTGAAAACATCTCGCTTTTTAATTTTCTATTAAATTTGTAAGTTGAATAATCTTGAGCAAATTTTATTATTGCACTTACCAATCCAATTGCTAAAATAATAATCGTTCCTAATGTATCATCACCAACAAATTTATTTATTATTGCTAAAACAACTAAAATTAAAATAAACTTATCTTTAAATGAATTCACGAAAAAATATAACCATGAATGTTTCTCGTCTTTTACAACAATATTTTCCCCATCTTCTTCTAATCTTTGCTCCACTTCTTTATTTGTCAATCCTTTTTCAAAATCAATTTCAAATTCTTGTATTATTTCTTGTTTTTCTTTTTGAGCAAATTTCTTGTATTTTTCTACTATTTTTTTATCATTATTATTTATTAAATTTTTGTTTTTTAATTTATTCTTAATAAAAAATAATCTAATCACTTTTGTATATCTCCTTTATTTAATAAACTTTTTATAACTTTACATGGATTTCCTACTGCAACACTATTTGATGGAATATCTTTATTTACAATACTTCCTGCACCTATAACAACATTATCTCCAAAGTTAGCATCATATAACTCTCCAGCTATCATCTTATCCTTTTCTGACATTGTTTCCCTCCTATCATTAATTTTGTCTTTTCACAATGCTTTTTCCGATTATTGTTTTTTGTTATGTTTATTTGTTTTTGATATTTCTTTAAATTTCTTTTTCTTGTTTTTTAGATATCTCTCTGAGTCTGTATTATATTGTGATTCTTTTTGCAGTTTTAAATACTGCCCAAATCTTTCCTTTTGCAATTCTCCCTTCTCTATCGCTTCTAATATCCTACATCCTGGTTCATTTGTATGTGTACAATATGTTCATAAATTCTTATTTTTTTGCCTAGCCTTACACATATTGATGTGAATTTTTTTCTTTTTTGATTTACACATGATTGATATATTTATTAAATTCTTTGAAATTAATCCCAACTGGTATTTCAAAAAATTCTTTAGTTGGGCTATCTTTTCCGCCTCTTAATTTTATATAATAATCTACTATTGCTTTTATTGCTTCCCCTTCTGAATTATATTCATAAATTCCTTTTTTTAGGAAATTAGGATGTTCCATATGATAAACCTTATCATTTTCATAATATAATATAAAACAATGCATATGTTCCTCCTCTTCTAAATTCCCATAATCATCTGGTTCAAATATTCTGCAACAGAACATTTTATTTTTTATATTAATTTTATTCAATAAGTAATGCATCAGATTAACCTGATCAATACAGGTACCTATTTTATGCTTCAATATTTCTTCAATTGACATTGTTTTATATAGCTTACGAAATTCTTTCATTGTGTCTAAATGCTGTTTTCCATTAATATCAATCCACCCATACTCTATGTTTTCATCAATAAACTGATACACATCTTGTGAACATTTTATTTCAGTTAATTTCATCTTTTCACCTTCAATTCACTTCTTGCAATTTTATCTTCTTTGTCTTTCTTAATCTGCTTGTTGTATCTATCTTCCTCTAGGATAGAACATTAGGACCACAAAATTATTTTAATATCTTCTCCCATTATTTCAAGATAATCTTTTTCTGCTTGAGTTAAATTTCTGTTACATCTAAATATGCAGATACCATTCTATTTAGTAAATCTAATTCTTTTTTTGATAAATTCAAGTCGAACTTCTATTTTAACTTGTCCATCATTAGTTGTATAAAAAATCATGTCTCGTTTATTTATAAATTTATTAATAGTTAATAACAATTTTACCACATGACGAACAGTATTTATCTCTTCCATTCGGATTTTTGCATTCATGTTGAACTACACCATCTCTCCCATGGCATTTAGTACAATATGGATTAACAGGATAAATTTTCCTATGTTTTTTATCAAAGCAAAATGTTTCATTAATAATAATTAAAATAATAAATATTATTGTCAATGATATGCCGATTAAAAATATATTTTTTTTCATCTAAAAATCTCCTCTCCACATATTAATTCACTTTTTTCTTTAATTTTTTTGAATAATATATCATATCAGTACAAACTAATTCTCCATCTTTAATTTCTTCTTCATAATTATCTATAAAGAAATTTTTTATTGTTTTTTCGTATTTATCAAAACCTTGTTTTACATAGAAAGGAATATTATTTTCTGTTGTTCCAACTAACATTTTATTATATTTTTGTTTATAGTTATCACATAAATATTTTAGCATTTTTTTAGCATAACCTTTGCCTCTGTACTTTTCTTTTGTCGCAATATTTTTTAATTCACACGTATCATCATCTACTTTAGTTACAACGGCAACACAAGCAACTTCATTTTTATAAGTTAAAACAAATAAATCACCACCTACTAAATACTGTCTAACTAACTTTTCACTTGGGTCTGCCTCAAGCAATAAACTCATATATTGCTCTTTATTTTCTCTTTCTTTTTTTATAACAATGCTTCGTTCAACAGGCAAGAATTCAAAGTTCTCTGGTAATTTTAGTTCAACTTTATTGTGGTCATCGTTTGGAATCCATTCTGAAAATACACATCCACAATATTTTTGCATATATAATCCAAGTTCTCTTGCTTCTTGTTGTCCTTCTCTGAAACCAGGTCTAAAATCTCTGTATATAAAAGTTAATCCATACCTTTCTGCTATTTCTTCCCCTATTTTTTTCAAAGCTACATGGTTTTGATATGGACTTATAAGCAATGTTGTAGAAAATGAATCATAACCATTATCTTTAGCATATTTAGCTGTTTGCTCAAGTCTAACTCTGTAACAATATTTTACACATCTATTTTCTAAATCATCTACAACATTTTTACAAAACTCTCTTAACCCGTAATTCTCATCAAATATAGCATTTACCCCTATACTTTTTGTATATTCTTTGAGTGTATCTCTTCTAGCTTTATACTCCATATATGGGTGTATATTAGGATTATACCAATATACTGTTGGTTCTATCCCCTCTTGTCTTAAACTTTTTATACAGTATACACTACATGGTGCACAACATGTGTGTAATAATAGTCTCATATTTTTCACCTCTTTCTTTATCACATAAATTTTGTTTGATATTCATACCCTAAATGTTCATATGCCTGTGGCATTGCCATTCTTCCTCTAGGTGTTCTTGTTAAAAAACCAATTTGTATTAAATATGGTTCATATACATCTTCTATTGTATCAACTTCTTCTCCAATTGAAACAGCTATTGTTTCTATTCCAACAGGTCTTCCTTGGTATTGAGTAATCATTGTATCTAGCATCTTTCTATCTATTTCATCTAATCCTAATTCATCTATTTCAAGACGATTTAAAGCATGTTTAGCAAGTTTTAAGTCTATTTTTCCTTCTGTTAAAACCAATGCATAGTCTCTTACTCTTTTTAGTAATCTATTTGCTATTCTTGGTGTTCCTCTTGACCTTCTTGCTATTTCCATCGCTGATTTTTCATCTATCTCTACATTTAAAATTTTAGCAGATCTTTTTATTATGATGCTTAATTCCTCTGGTGAATAAAGTTCTAGTCTATGAACTATTCCAAATCTATCTCTTAATGGCGTTGTCAGTGAACCTGCTTTTGTTGTAGCACCTATTAAAGTAAATTTAGGTAAATCTATTCTTATTGATTTCGCACTTGGGCCATTCCCTATTATTATGTCTAATGTAAAGTCCTCAAGTGCCGGATACAGTATTTCTTCAACATTTTTGCTTAATCTATGTATTTCATCTATAAATAGTACATCATTTTCTGATAATGTTGTTAATATTGCTGCCAAATCCCCCGGTTTTTCTATTGCTGGACCTGATGTTATTTTTATGTTCGATTGCATTTCATTAGCTATTATATTTGCTATTGTTGTCTTTCCTAACCCTGGTGGGCCATAAAATAAGCAATGGTCAAGTGGTTCTTTTCTCTTTTTGGCCGCTTCTATATATATCTTCATATTCTCTTTTACTTTTTCTTGCCCTATATATTCTTTTAGTGTTTGTGGTCTTAATGTCTTTTCTATTCTTTCTTCTTGTTTATCCTCTACTTCTGGTCTTATATTAAAATTTTCCTCCATAACTGTGTCACCTTCTTTTCCTATACTATTCTACTAGAAATATAAAAAAATAGCAAGATTTTCTTGCTATTCTCTCTTGTTTTAGCTTTAGTTGTTTATTTCAAATATATATTTGGATCTAAATATTGTCCATCTTTTAGTAATTCAAAATGTAAATGACTTTCCATCTCACTCTCAAATGAAGCTGTATTTCCGGCTGTGCCAATAGTTTGTCCTTGTTTTACTTCTTCTCCTTCAACTACAAATTCTGCTGTCAAAAGATTTGAATATACTGTTTCATATCCATCATCGTGTTGCATAACAACTGTTAACCCATATCTAGGATCATTTACTATTGATTTTACAATTCCATCTGCTGATGCTTTTATTATACTCGTTTTATCAGCTTTTATATCAATAGCTGTATGTGTTATCCATTCTTTTAATGTATCTGAATATATCAAATTGTCTTTTGCAAATTCACATATTATCTCTCCATCTGTTGGTTTTGTAAATGTAATATCTTTTTTGGTCTCTGTTATATTTTTTTCGGTATTTTCTTCAACTTTTTTGCTGTCTTCTTTTTTTGTATTTTTATTTTTTGTCTCATTTTTATTATTTATTGTATTCTCATTTACATTTTTATTATTAGTTGTATTTGTGTTTACATTCGTATCTGTCTCTTTATTAATTGTAGCATTTTCATTAACCGTATCTTCTTTTTTCTCATCAACTTTTTGTCCTATCTCGGTACTTACATTTTTTGTTTCCTCATTTTGTTGTCCCTGATTTGCTATATTATTGATTTCTCTATTTTTTATCTCTGTTTTATACATTATTACTCCTAATGTAACAGCAATAATAAAAAATAATATTGCACCACTATATATTAATATACTGTTATTTTCTCTTTTCATAAATTCCTCCTTGATTATATTTATTACTACAAGTATTTACTTTTTTACAAAGATTATTCATTTAAAGAGAATTTACTTCAATTATTTCCACATCTGTATAAAAATGTTTTATTATCTCATCACTTTTCATTCCATTTCTAGCTAATGCATCTGCACCTGTTTGACTCATTCCGACTCCATGCCCATAACCAATTACTGAAAATATTATGTTTTCTCCATTTACTGAAAATGTAAAGTTTGTGGATTTCAGCCCTAATATCGCTCTTATTTCTGTACCTGCAAATTCTTTATTCCCTATTTTTATTGTTTTTATTCTTCCACTGCTTGTATATTCTAAAATTTTTATACAATCTTCCTGTTCATAATCAATACTAAAATCTTGATATTTTTCCTTGATTTTATTATTCAGTTCTTCTTTTGTAAAAATCATTTCTGAATTATATTGATTATATTCTTGTTCTCCTGATGTTTCTACTGATTTTAAATATGGATAATCTATCCCTCCCCAAATATTTAATGAGCTTTCTGTAATTCCCCCACTATTAGCATGGAAAAACGCATTTATTGGTTGTCCTTGATAAGTAATTATTTTTCCCTTTGTTGCATTTACTGCACCTACAAGTTTTTGCCAGTTAGCTTCTGCTTCATTTGCATTCCATTTTGAAAATCTTTCTTCTTTACTAATCCATGCTTGGCAACAAGCATAATTGTCACATACATCTCCATCTTTATGTTGTGTAGTATTATGGATTATTTGATAAATTGTATATGTCCTTGCTACTATTGCTTGTGCTTTTAGTGCCTCAACTTCAAAATTCACAGGCATTTCACTTGCAACTACTCCATATAAATATTCATCAATATTTAGTTCTTCGACTTCATTTGTTGCAGTGTGTAATAGTTTTATTGTCTTATATTTTTCATAATTATATTCTGATACACCTGTGTTTTCTTTATTTTCTGTTTCATGGTTAATTTTCTCTTCTTCAACATTATTTGAATTTGCTTCTTTTAGTGGTTCTTTTGGTGCTATTGTACATATTGCTGGAAGTATGAAAAATATTAAAATAAATGCACAACTATATATTAATATTTTTTTCATTATACTGTTAATTTTCCCTTCATATTATTTAAGATTCTTCTTTCTATTCTTGATACCTGTACTTGCGTTATTCCAAGTATTTTTGATACTTGTGTCTGTGTTTTTTGTTTATAATATCTAAGCATTATTATTTCTTTTTCTTTTTCATCTAGTTCATTTATTAAATTTTTTATCGTAAGTCTATTGGCTATCTCTGTTTGTTCATCTTTTCCTGTTGATAGTCTTTCCAATATACTTATTGTTTTATCGGTTTTATTGTCTCTGTATTTCGCACTTTCAAATGAATCTACTGGTCTTGTAGAGTCTAATGCCATTGTTATTTCTTCTTTGGTTATTCTTAGTTCTTTTGATATTTCTTCTAATGTAATGTCTCTTCCATATTTGTTAGTGTATTCTTTTTGTAATTCTATGATTTTTATATTTAATTCTTTTATACTTCTACTAATTTTTATAGGTCCATCGTCTCTTATATGTCTTTTTATTTCTCCTAAAATATAAGGAACTGCATATGTCGAAAGGCGAACTTCAAAACTTGTATCAAATCTCCTTATCGCTTTTATAAATCCTATACAACCTATTTGATATAAATCTTCTACATCATATCCCCTTCCATTGAATCTCTTAACTATACTCCATATTAATCCTGTATTGTTTTCTACAAGTTTTGCCATTTCATCTTTGTCTCCATTTTGAGCATTTTGTATAGTTTTCATATCATTATCATACACTATTCTTCTCTCCTTATGCAAAGTGCAAATTCTTCTTCTTTGTCACTATTAGTTTTTATTTTTTTGCTCATTGTTATCTTAGTTCCAATGCCTAATACTGATTCAACTTCAACTCTATCCATAAAGCTTTCCATTATTGTAAAACCCATTCCAGACCTTTCTAGGTTGGCTTTTGTTGTATATAATGGTTGTTTTGCAAGCTCTATATTTTCTATTCCCTTTCCTGTATCAGAAACTTCTATAAATATTTCATCATTTCTTATTTTGCATTTTAATTTTACAATTCCTGTTATTTCTTCATATCCGTGTATTATTGCATTTGTAACTGCTTCTGATACTGCTGTTTTTATATCTGCTAATTCTTCAATTGTTGGATCTAGTTGTGCTATAAATGCTGCTACTGATATTCTCGCAAATGCTTCATTATTTGATTTGCTTAAAAATTCTATTTTCATTTCATTGTCATATATACTTTTCATATTGATACCTCCTTTTTTTCTATTTCTATTTCTATTTCTTGTATTATTTTGAATAATCCACTCATTTCAAATATTTTTCTTACTGATGTATTCAAATTTGCAACCTGTAAGTTTCCTCCTATTATTTTTATTAGCTTGTACCTTCCTATTATTAATCCTATTCCTGCACTGTCCATAAAAGATACTCTATTAAAATCAAATATAACTGTTTTAGGCATATATCTTTCAATTTCATTGTCTAACCTCCTTCTTATTTTTTGAGAATAACATTCATCAATATCTCCATCTATTTTGAAGATTAATTGCTTGTCCACATAATTGTAATTACTTTCCATCTTTTCCTCCTTCTCTTTTTTCTATTTTATTATATACTTGCTGTCATTTTTTTCCAAGAGTAAAATTTTAGAAGTTTTGTCGAATGTAAAAATCTTATCGACATTTTTTTATCTTTATTTTAATATATAATAAGGACGTTCAAAAAGTCTCACTTTTATGCTAAAAAGATATGCATTTTTATTTGCATATCTTTTACCATCTATATTTCTCTCTTTCTTTTAATTCATCATATATTTTACAATATCTCTCATATCTTTCTTTTGATATTTTTCCTTTTTCAATTGCACTTTTTATTCCACATTTTTCTTCTTTTATATGTGTACAACCTAAAAACTCACATTCTTGAATCTTGTTTTTGAATTCTCTAAATTTTGTATCTAACTCATTACTTTCAACTTCGGTTATTTCAAAACTTGAAAATCCAGGAGTATCTGCAATATATGTATCCTCGTCTAATTCATATAATTTTGTTTCAGTTGTCGTATTTTTTCCTTTTTTATTTTTTTTACTTATTTCTCCTTCAATTGTTTTATTTTCTCCAAATAAAGCATTTATAGTACTTGATTTTCCAACTCCAGAGTTTCCTGAAAATACACTTGTTTTTCCCTTTAATTTTTCTTTTAGTTTTTCAATTCCTTTATTTTCTTTGTTACTCATTGGTATTACTTTATATCCAATCTCTGAGTATATTTTTTCAATTTCCATATATTTATCACTTAAGTCTATTTTATTTATTACTATTATTGGTTCTATGTCTAATGTTTCTGCATATGCTAGCTGTTTGTCTAACATTAGTAAGTCTGGCTTTGGATTTTTTATTGATATTATAAATATTATTTGATCTATATTTGATATTTTAGGTCTCTTTATTTGATTTTTTCTTGGCATTATTTTTTCTATTATTGCTTCTTTTTTTTCTTCTTCTATTATTTTTATTTCTACTATGTCTCCAACCATTGGTGTTGTTTCTTCTTGTTTTAATTTTCCCCTAGCATATGACTTATATAAATTGTTTTCTACTTTTATTTGATATATATTTGATATATTCCCTACTATTTTTCCTTGCATTTTATCCTCCCAGTTCTTAATATATCATATTATTTTAAAATTCACAAGATTTTCACAATTAATCTATTGACATATAGCAGTTTACATATTATAATAAACATGTTGATTCATTTATTTATTTCTTAATTAATTAATTTTTTTATTATCATAAATCAAAGGAGGTGATATCCATGGAAAATTTCAATGATCTATTATTACAAAAGCTTGACTTGATTTTTACGAACATTGACGATATGAAAACATATATCAATAAAAATTTTGATGAAATTAAAACTGATATTAGTGAAATTAGAACCGATGTTAATGAACTTAGAGCTGAGGTCAATGAAATCAGAACTGAGGTTAATGAACTTAGAGCTGAGGTTGACGAACTTAGAGCTGAGGTTGACGAACTTAGAGCTGACGTTAATAAACTCACAGCAAGAGTTGATCAACTTATAATTGATTTTAATAATCTAAAAGACAGGTTTGATGTATTTGAATTTGAAACAAAAAATAAGCTAGATATTTTATTTGATGCCATAAAATTGCAATCTGACAATGTAAATAAATATAGATTATTATTTGAAAAAGATTTTGATATTATTAATCAACATTCACATCGAATTTTTATTTTAGAAAAAAATGTTGGCGACTTGATGCAAAGTTCATGTTAATAAAATTTTTTTAGATAATTTAAGTTTTATTCTAAATCCACGGAATTTCTGTGGTAAATCAAAAACCCTATATAGGTTTTATTCAAACCTGCATAGGGTTTATTTATTTATTCTATTGTTAATGATTTTGTATTATCTAAGTTCATGTCAACTGTTTTCTTTAGGCTACCATCTATATATACTTTTATTGTTATTGTTCCTTTTCCACTAACACTTACATTTTTAGATACTGTATTCTCTTTTACTGTGACCTTTTCAACTTGTTCATCATCAACTTTTACTACTAATTCAACATCTTTTGGTTTAGTTGTTGTTTCTTTTCCATCTTCGTCAGTCGTCTTGTTTTCTGTGTATCCTTTTAATGATTTAACATTAATTGTAACTGTTCCTGTCTTTGTTTCTGCAAGTTTGTTTACTGTAATTGTTATTTTTGTACCTTCATCAACAGTTTTTCCTGAATCAATACTTTGTTTTAATACAACTCCATTTCCTCTTGTTTTATCTTCTCCATATTCTACGTCAACACTTAAACCTAATCCTGTAAGTATTTGTTTTGCAGATTCTTCATCTTTATACATTACAGATGAAACTACAACTTGTTTTATGCCTGTTCCAATACTTACATAAACTTTTACTGTATCTCCAGCATTTACTTCTTTTCCTTCATCAGTATCTTGTTTTATTATAACTCCTGCTTCAACTGTTTTACTGATTTCTTCCTCATATTCAAGTTTGATCTTTGCTTCTTTTGCAGCCTCTTCTGCTTCTTGTTTAGTTAATCCTTTTAGTTTTGGAACCTTTGTAGTCTCTGTTCCTAAACTTATTACAACTTTCATTTCTGTATTTTGTTTAATCTTTCTATTTTCTACATATGGTGGATTTTGAGAAATTATTTTTCCTGCTTCATATTCAGTATTATATTCTTGTGATTCCTCCACATATTTTATTTTTTCTTTGTCTAGTAATGCTTTTGCTTCATCAACTGTCATTCCAACAAGATTTGGTATCTGTACTTCTTTTGGCATTGTAGCATTTGTTATTCCTATTGTTGCTGAAATACTTATTACAAACAATAATATTAATCCTATTATTATTGAAAGTGCTTTGTGTTTTTTTACAAATTGAACAAATTTGTTTTGTTTTTTGGCTGTATTTTTACTTGATAATCTTGCATTTTCTTCTTCCATTCCTATTGTAGATATTCTTTGTGTTGGGAAATCTCCTGTATATTCTTTATTATCTACAAAATCCCCTGATGGCTCTTTTAATGCTCTCCTTAAATCAATTAACATTTCTGTTGCACTTTGATATCTTAATGTTACATCTTTCTTTAGTGCTTTCATTATAACATCATTTACTGCAAGTGGAATATTTGGGTTTACTTCTTTTGCTGGTCTAGGCTCTTCTTGCATATGTTTTAGTGCAACTGATACAGGTGTGTCTGCATCAAATGGAACTTTTCCTGTTAACATTTCATACATTACTACTCCTAATGAGTATAAATCAGATTTTTCATCTGTAAATCCACCTCTAGCATGCTCTGGTGAAAAGTAGTGTACTGATCCTATTGTTGTTCCAAATGCTGTGATCGTAGAATTCGATACAGCTTTTGCTATTCCAAAATCTGTTACTTTTGCAACACCATCTTCAGTTATTATTATATTATGTGGCTTTATGTCTCTATGTATTATATGATTTTTATGCGCTATTTCTAATGCAGAAGCTATTTGTATTGCAATATTTACTGACCATTTCCATGGTAGTGGTCCTCTTTCTTCTATTATAATTTCTTTTAACGTTTTTCCCTTTATTAGTTCCATTACTATATAATAAAGATTTCCATCAACTCCTACATCATATACTGATACAATGTTTGGGTGTGTTATGCTTGCTGCTGATTGAGCTTCTACCTCAAATCTTTTTATGAATTCCTCATCTGTTGTGAATTCATCTCTTAATATTTTGATTGCTACATATCTGTTTAAAACATGGCATTTAGCCTTATATACAGTGGCCATTCCTCCACTGCCTATTTTCTCAATAATTTCATATCTATTCCCTAACAATCTTCCTTTTAAATCCATTCTTTTTCTCTCCCCTTATAGGTTATATGTTTTTGATTACTACAACTGTTATATTATCTAACCCACCATTATCATTTGCAAGTTCTACAAGCCTGATAGGTGCCTTTTCTATGTTTCCTGTTGCTATTGAAAATATATCATCTTGTTTTACCATATTTGTCAAGCCATCTGAGGCTATAAGTAATATGTCATCTCTTAGAAATCCTTTTACTACTACATCTGGTTCTACAAATGCATTGCATCCAAGTGCTTTCATTAACATATTTTTTTTCGGATGATTTTCTGCTTCTTCTTTTGTAATTGTTCCATCTTTTACTAGCTTTTGTACATAGCTGTGATCTTGCGTTAGCTTTCTCATGAAGTTTTTTCTTATTCTATATATTCTACTATCTCCGACGTGCCCAATATATGCCTTATTATTATATATTAAACAAACTTCCAAAGTAGTACCCATTCCTTCAAGTTCTTTGTTTTCTTTTGATTTTTCATATATTACCATATTTGCATATTCCATACTACTGGCTATTAACTGTAATAGGTTTTCTCTGTCTTTTGGTGTTTCTTTTATATTGTTTTCTATATAGTTTCTTGTACATTTTATTGCTAACTGACTAGCTATTTCTCCACCTTTGTATCCGCCCATTCCATCTGCTAGTAAATATAATTTTACATCACTCGATGAATCAGATATATAATAAGCATCTTGGTTCATTTCTCTAGCTTTTCCTACATCTGATTTTGCATAAGCTATTATCATATTTCACCTCGTATCTTTCTCATCATTTTATGTTATATCATATATTCGATTTTTTTTCAATTATTTTTGTACTTTTTTTTGCTAATTGCTACTAAGGTTTTTTCTTCTTAGTTGTCCACATGCTGCATCTATGTCTGAGCCTAATTCTCTCCTTATTGTTGCAACTATTCCGTGGTCATTTAGATAGTCTCTGAATTTCATTATGTTTTCATTTGAGCTTTTTGAATATGCCCCATTTTCTATTTTGTTTATTGGGATTAAATTTACATGACATATCATTCCTTTTAATAATTTTACTAGTTTTTTTGCATCTTCTAAATTATCATTATTGTCTTTTGCTAGTGCATATTCAAATGATATTCTTCTATTTGTTTTATCTATGTAATCTCTACATGCTTGTAATAGTTCTTCTATAGGATAACTGTTGTTTACTGGCATCATACTACTTCTTTTTTCATTTGTTGTTGCATGTAATGATATTGATAGTGTACATTGTATATTTTCTTCTGTTAGCTTGTATATTTTTGGTACTAATCCACTTGTTGATATACTTATATGTCTTGCTCCTATATTTATTCCTTTTTGATTGTTTATTATTTTTATTGCATTTACAACATTGTCATAGTTGTCCAGTGGCTCACCTATTCCCATAAATACTACATTTGATATTCTTATTTGATTATCTCTTTCTACAGCTAATATTTGCTCTACTATTTCTCCTGATGTTAAGCTTCTTACAAATTTTATTCCTGTTGATGCACAGAATTTACATCCCATTTTGCATCCAACCTGTGAGGATACACATATTGTGTATCCATGATGGTAACTCATTAATACTGTTTCTATTGCATTTCCATCTAATATGTCAAATAGGTATTTTTTTGTTCCATCTGATGATTCTTGTTTTCTTAGTATTTTGAAATTACATATTGTGTAGTTTTGTTTTAGCTTTTCTCTTAGTTCTAATGATAAGTTCGTCATTTCGTCAAAACTTGTTACTTTTGCTTCATATATCCATTTGAATACTTGCTCTGCTCTAAATGGCTTTTCATTCATTTCTGTGAATTCTTTTTTTAGTTCTTCTAAATTGTAGTCTTTTATATTTTTCATTTATATTCTCTTTTCTTTCTATCAAATTTATCCTATAATAGTATACCATTAATTACATAAAAAAGCAAATGCACATAACTGTAGACTTCGGGCTTTATTTCTATAATTCCTTCACTGCTAGTATATTTTTTAGGAATTTTATAAAAAGTACATAAAAACAATAATTTTTTATATTGTTTTATGTACTTTAGAATTATTTTTTTCTTCTTAAAATCCAATTTTCTTTACATTCAATTGGTAATATCATTTTAACCTTTTGGTCTTGTTTGCCTGGATTTATAACATCAATCTCCTCGTCCGTTTCAAAATCCCACATCTTATCTATTTTGAACTCAACAGGCTCTAGCTGTCCTGGAACTAGTATTTCCATTGTATCTCCAGATGATAATCTATTTCTTATATCAATAATTGCTTTATTTCCATCATATCCGACTATTTTTCCACCAAATTGATATTTCTCATTATATTGATGACCAGCATATTCTTGTATATTTTTGTTATTTCTATCATTGAAGTAAAATGTAGTTAACTCTCTAGTTTTTATTTTCTCAATTTCTTTCAAATATTTTTCTACATTATAATTTCGTGGGTCTTTTTGATAGTCATCTATTGCATTTCTATATACATTTACTATGCTTGCAACATAATATTCTGTTTTTAGTCTGCCCTCTATTTTTAAGCTGTCAACCCCCATATCTATTATTTCAGGAATTTCATTTATTAAACATAAATCTTTAGATGAGAATATACTTGTTCCATATTCATTTGTTTCAATTGGCATAAATTGTCCTAGATTATTCTTTTCTTCTGCATATAAGTTATATGACCATCTACAACTTTGAGCACAGTCTCCAAGGTTTGCACTTCTATTTGATAAGAAGTCACTTAAAAAACATCTTCCTGAATATGCAAAACATATTGCACCATGTATAAATATTTCTATTTCCATATCTTCTGGTTTGTTTTCCATTATGTATTTTAATTGTTTCTTATTCATTTCTCTTGCTAATATCATCCTTTTTGCACCATTTTTATACCAGAAATTGCAATCATGTAAACTTACTATGTTTGCTTGTGTACTTACATTTATTGGAACACTTGGAGCATATTGTTTTATTACTTCTATCACTCCACCATCTGCTGCTATTATTCCATCAGGCTTTAGCTCTTCTAATTTTTTAGCCATTTCTATTATTTCAGCATATTTGTCATCCCATGCAAATATGTTTAATGTAACATATACTTTTTTACCTATTTCATGTGCGTATCTTACTGTTTTTTCTAGGTCATCATCTTGCATATCTGCTCTTGTTCTTAATGATAATGAAGATGTACCACAATACACCGCATCTGCGCCATATAAATATGCAATTTTTGCTTTTTCAAAAGAGCCTGCTGGGGCTAATAATTCTATTTCTTTTTTCATATTATTTTTCAACCCTTTCTCTTACTTTGGAAATAGCAAGTCCATCTCCAACTTCAAGTATCTCAGTTTTTAGATTTTTATTTTCTGTAACTTCTGCAATATATTCTCTTAGATTTCTAACAGCTGTTCTCTGCTTATGTTTATTATAGTCGCTCATAACATAACCTTTATATAGTATGTTATCAGCTAATATAACTCCACCATCTTTTATCATTCTTAATGCTTGATTTAAGAAAAATGGATATTTGCCTTTTGCAGCATCTATAAATATAATATCATATTTTTCATTCAATTGTGGTAGTATTTCTACTGCATCTCCAAAATATATTTTTATTTTGTTTTCACTTATTCCTACTTTTTTTATATTTTCTTTTGCTTGTTTAACACGTTCTTCATCTCTTTCAATTGTGTCTATTCTTCCACCTTCTTGTAAGTATTCTGAAAAACATATTGCTGAATATCCAACAGCTGTGCCTATTTCAAGTATTCGATTAGGCTTTTTTTCTGTTAATATTTTGTCTACTACTTCTAATGTATCATCCATAATTATTGGTATGTGATTGGTAAGTGCATCTTGTTTTATTTTCTGTAGCTCTTTTTTGTCCATAATTTACTTCCCTCATTTTAAACTATATAGATATGTGTTTAGTTAAAAAAGTTTTAATTGTTTCACAACTAAGCCTTGTTAGCATTTCTAGCTGCTCTTTCTCTTTCTTTATTATCTAATATTTTCTTTCTAAGTCTGATTGATTTAGGTGTTACCTCAACAAGCTCGTCATCTTGTATAAATTCTATAGCTTTTTCAAGCGACATTTGAATTGGTGGCACTAAACGAAGTGCATCATCTGAACCTGAAGCTCTAGTGTTTGTTAGGTGTTTTTCTTTACATACATTTATTGCTAAATCTTCTCCTCTTGAGTTTAGTCCAACTATCATTCCTTCATATACATCTACACCAGGTCCTATAAATAATTCTCCTTTGTCTTGTGCATTGTATAATCCATATGTTATTGATGTTCCTGTTTCAAATGCGATTATTGTTCCTCTAACTCTTGATATTACTTCACCTTTGAATGGTTCATATGAATCAAATATATGGTTCATTACACCTTCTCCTTTTGTATCTGTCAAGAATTCAGTTCTATACCCTATTAATCCTCTTGCAGGAATTTTAAATTCAATTTTTGTATGGCCTGCTTCTGCTGGTTCCATATTTAACATTTCTGCTTTTCTTTTCCCTAGTTTTTCAATTACATTTCCAACACAGTCATCTGGAATATTTACAACTAATCTTTCAATTGGCTCACATTTTACCCCATCTATTTCTTTTATAATAACTTTTGGTCTTGATACTAATAATTCAAAACCTTCTCTTCTCATTGTTTCTATTAATACAGATAAATGTAATTCTCCTCTACCTGATACTTCAAATGCATCTGGTGTTTCTGTTTCTTTTACTCTTAAGCTTACATTTCTGTCTAATTCTTTAAATAGTCTATCTCTAATGTGTCTTGATGTGATAAATTGTCCTTCTCTACCTGCAAATGGTCCATTGTTTACACTAAATGTCATTGAAACTGTTGGTTCGTCAATGTCTACAAATGGTATTTTTTCTGGATTATTGAAATCACATATTGTATCACCTATATGTATGTTTGGTAATCCTGATATTTCTATTATATCTCCTGCTTTTGCTTCTTCTATTTCAACTTTTTTTAGTCCCATATGTGTATATACTTTTGCTATTCTTCCTTGTGATATTTTGTCATCTTTTTCACATACACTTACTGGCATTCCAACTTTTATTGAACCTCTTTCAAGTCTACCAACTGCAATTCTGCCAACATAGTCATCATAGTCTATGTTCGATACTAACATTTGTGCTGGTCCTTCTTCATCACATGCTGGTGGATTTATATTATCTATTATTGTTTGGAATAAACATGTCAAGTCTCCATCTGGTGCATTTAAGTCTAATTTACCAACACCATTTTTTGCTGATGCATATACTACTGGAAAATCTAACTGATCATCATTTGCATCTAATTCAATAAATAGTTCCATTACTTGGTCTAGTACTTTTTGTGGATCTGCCCCTGGTCTATCTATTTTGTTTATTACTACTATTGGCTTTAGATTTAATGCTAATGATTTTTTTAACACTTCTCTTGTTTGTGGCATTGCACCTTCAAAAGCATCAACTAGTAAAAGTACTCCATCAACTGTTTTTAGTACTCTTTCTACTTCTCCACCAAAATCAGCATGTCCCGGTGTATCAACTATGTTTATTTTTACATCATTATACATTACAGCTGTATTTTTTGATAATATTGTTATTCCTCTTTCTTTTTCTTGGTCATTTGAATCCATTACTCTTTCTGCTACTTGTTCATTTTCTCTAAATACATGACTTTGTCTTAGTAGTGCATCTACTAATGTAGTCTTTCCATGGTCTACGTGTGCAATTATTGCTATGTTTCTTATTTTTTCATTGTTCATTTTTTTATTACATTCCTTTCCCTTTATGTTGCTATATTTTATATTATTTGCAACTATGATTTGTTTTTTGTACTTTTTAGTTTTTGTTATTTTAGCTCTATTTAGTTAAGCTTATAATTTTGTCCATAATTTCTTCAGTAATCTCATCTAATTCATCTTTACTTCTACCACTAAAGTCCATTGGTTCTCCGTATTTTATAACCATTTGTTTGAATGGCTTTTTTCCACCACTTATCCCTATTGGAATAACTTTCGCACCTGTCTTTACAGCTAAAAATGCAGCACCATCTTTTACTTTTTGCCCTTTTTCTAATCCATTTCTAGTTCCTTCTGGGAATAGTGCTATACTTTCTTTGTTTTTCAATGCTTTTAACACTGTCTTTAGTGCTGTGACATCTTTTGAATCTCTTTTTACATATATTCCATTAAATACGACACCTAAAAATGCAAAAAATGGATTTTTTCTTAGTTCTTCTTTTGCTAAGAATCTTACAGGCCTTTTTGCTGTTATAACTATTAATGGTGGATCTGCATATGTTCTATGATTGCCACAATATATTAATGGCTCACCTTTGTCTTTTGGTATATTTTCTGTTCCAATTATTTTGACTCTATATACTACTATGAAATATATCCATATTGCTCCTTTTACTATCCCTCTGCCCATTTTTTTCAAAAATTCTTCTACTCTATTCATTATTTTTTTCCTTCTTTTTCTGGTATATATACTGCTTTTGCTACAACTTCTAAAGATACTACATTCATTGCAGTATGTTTTTCTATTTCTTTTCTTGCTCTTGTTTTAAATTCTCTTAAAACGTCTTTAACATTGTTTCCATATACAACGCTTACTTCCATATATATTGTTGGCCCAGCTTCTGAGCTTGTTACTCTTGTTCTTAATACTTTATGTATCGTTGGCATCTTTTCTGCTAAATACTCCATTATTTGCCTAAATACTGTATCTGAAATTGTAAAGTTTCCTAAATAACTAAATGTTGGTCTTATTATTGTTTTTTCTGAAATATATGGTTTTTGTCCTATTCCTTTTGACTTAAATATTTGAAGTGGATCTAATAAATATCCTGAAAAATCTTTTTTTAGCTCAAATGTTGGTACAGGAATTACATGTTTTCCCTCTGTTATTCTTATATGTCTTGCTGTTTCCATTTCTTCTTCTGTTGCAACATCTGTTATATATATTGTCTCAGATACTTCTGGTAATTCAAGATTTTGTGCTATTTTTGCAACCATGCCATCTGATGTTCCTAATATAAGTATTTTTGATGGCTTATGCTTCTTTAGTGCTTTCTCTATCTTGCTTTTCTCTTCTTCATTTAAAAATAGTGCATGTTTTACTGTCTCGATTTTTGTTGATGCTTTTTTTGCAGATTCTCCAGCTATTATTTGATTGTCTTTTATTAATAGTCCATCATCTATTATAAATCTTATTCCTTTTTCACTTGCTACCATCTGTGCCCTATAACTTTTTCCTGTTCCTGATGGTCCTACAAATGCATATACTTTTATTTTTGATAACGTCATTTCTGTCTCCTTTTTTAGAGAAATAGCGACATAATGTCGCTGTTTACTGTGTCGTTTTATCTGAGAAAGACACGTTTTCCGTGTCTTTCTTTTATATTTTTTCTACTACTTCTTCTTTTACTTCTGCAATTTTTATGTCTCTAACATGGTTGATTTTTTCCCATTTTGTTTCTCTCTTGAATAAACATTTGATATTTATTACTACCCATGACCCCATAAATATTGGATAAAATATTAATCCCTTAATCATAGGTTTTATAGGCTTTTTGTCTAATATCATTGCTAATATTGCAGTTCCTATTGGTAAGAACAATGTAGGTACTAAATAGTTTAATACATTTATTATTAATTCAAAGTTTGTCATCTCTTGTGCTGAATATAGTACAAAGTTTATTATCATTAATGCCATCGTTAATATTAACATCGGTGTTGTTCCTATCATATATAGGAACCCATCAAAATTCATTACTGTTTTGTGTTTTTTTACTGCATTGAATAATTCTCCTGTATATCTTTTTACACATTGCATATGTCCAACTGTCCATCTACTTCTTTGTGACCATGATTGTTTGAATGATGTTGGTTGTTCATCATATACTATTGCATCTGTTGCCCAGCCAAGCTTTCTTCCTTGTATTATTGATTTTAGTGAAAATTCTATATCTTCTGTTAATGTTTCTGTTTCCCATCCATTAGGTTTTACTACATCAAATTTCACCATAAATCCTGTTCCATTTAATAATGGTGATAGTCCAACATTGTATCTTGCTAAATGATATAATCTATGCATTGTCCAATAGAATAATGCATAACCTGCTGTTATCCAGTTGTCTGTTGGGTTTTTTATGTCTCTATATCCTTGTACAACTTCTTCCCCTTGACATAGTTTTTTGTTCATATTTACTATGAAGTTTTTGTCTACTATGTTATCTGCATCAAATACAAAGAATGCATCATAATCGGCATTTTCTTCAATTTTTTGTTTTAAAAACCATTGTAGTGCAAATCCTTTTGTTTTATGGTCAGGATCATATCTTTCTAATACTATTGCTCCTGCTTCTCTTGCTACTTTTGCAGTGTTGTCTGTACAGTTGTCTGCTATTACATATATGTCATATAGTTCTTTGTCATATGTTTGATGTTTTAAACTTTCTATTAAATTACTTACTACTGCTTCTTCATTATGTGCAGGTATTATTGCCATGAATTTGTGTTTTTTGTTTGTTATTAATTTCTTGTCTTTTAATTTTACTAAAGCACATAAACTTATTGCTATTTGATAGCACCAAAATGTTACAAGTATATACATTAATGCTTGTTTTAATATATACATATATTCCATTTTTTTCCCTCTCTTTTTTCTTTATTTTTATTATTTCCGTTGTATTTTTTCTATATTCGCTTTTACTTGATTTGCTTGTTTCTTTTTAATTTTATTTTGTCACTTTTTATATTATACTATGAATATTTTTTTTTTGCAATATTTTTGGAAAAATTTCGTATTTTTTTTGTTTATTTTTGCATATAAAACCCCCTCACTAAAATAGTGAAGGGGTTTCTGTCATTATTCGTTTATTCCTAGCTTTGAAACAATAACCTTTCGGATAATGTCTGCTGGTATTATTATTAAGGATATTAGGATTACGCAAATCCAATGGCGTAAATCTAATGGAGTTGTTCCAAAGATTTTTCCACCAATCTGGATAATCGCAATTTGCATAATGGCTACGAAACTCATTACGAGAATAAAGTTTCTGTTCTGAGTGATGCCACTAAGCAGATTAACGCTTTGTGTCCGTGCATTGAGAGAGTTCATTATAATCAAGAAAATAAATGTTGCAAACATGAATGTCTTGATTACTGTTTCATCATTACTGTTGATAATATGATGAATTCCACCAACATTCTTCAAGATAGAGAGACATACCACTGTTATTAGTACACCACAAACTGCAACTGCACTTTTAACATATTTGTTGATAGTGTTCTCCGTTCTTGGTATTGGTTTCTCAAGCATATACGTTTCCTGAGCAGGCTCCTGAGCAAATGCCATTGCTGCTAGAACATCCATAACCATGTTAATCCAGAGCATCTGGACAATGGTAAATACTTCTCCACTCCCGAGGAATGGACCAACAATTGCTGTTATGACAGAACTCACATTGACAGTCAATTGGAAAACAATGAACTTTTTAACTGTTTTTGCTGTTGTTCTCCCATATCTTACAATACTTCCAATAGTATTAAGGTTATCATTTAATACTATTATGTCAGCGACGTCTTTTGCAAATTCTGTTGCAGAATTGATTGCAAAGCTTACATCAGCCTTGTTCAAAACAGCAACGTCTTTTACATTATTACCTGTTACACCTACTACTTCTCCAAGACTTTTAGAAAGCCTGATGAGTCTTTCCTTGTCCTCTGGTTGTGCTCTTGCAACAATCTTAAGGTTTGGCAAGATTGTAATTATTTCTTCGTCTGTCATTTGTTCTAACTCAGAATGAGTAAGACAAATGTCTTCATATTCCCCCAGAAGTCCTGTTGCTTTTGCAACAGTTTTAGCAGTGGTGATACCATCACCTGTTACCATAGTAACTTTTACTCCTGCCTTTTTCAGTCGAATAAGAGCATTTTCTGCATATTTGCTCACATCGTCTCTGATAGAGATAAGAGCAATAAATGTTTTGACTCTTTTGTGAGTTTTTGTAACTGCAATAACTTTCATTGCCCTTGCAGCTTGAATTCTCACCACCTTGTCAAGTTGTTCTCTAACCTCATGAGTGAATTTTCTCTCTTTTCCATTGCTATCAAGATAGGTGTTACAGCCTTCTAGCACATTGTTAGGAGCACCTTTCATATACTGAGTCCCATCTCGCAATGTTACTGCTGTGTATTTTGCGATATAGTCGAAACCTTGCTTTTCTTTGATTTCATTTCTGTCAATTTTGACATTATGGTCAAGCAGGTATTGCAATAATGCTCTATCAATTTCGTTAGAACCTATCGCTTTACCATTTTCGTCTATACGTGCCTCATTGTTTATGCCTACTCCATTTGCAATGTCCTGCTTCATTATACTTGGAACATTCTTGAATTTAGTGAATGTCTGTCCACTACCAATAATGATATTGGAAACCTTCATTTTACCTGTAGTAAAAATCCCAGTTTTATTCATGAATATTCTTGTTGTATAACCTGCTGTCTCAACAGACTTCGGATTTCTTACATAGATGTTGTCCTTCCTCATGTTCTTGACATTTAGCCCTTGGATAAGTCCACCAATTAGTGGTAATCCTTCTGGCACTGCCATTATTACGATAGAAACACCTAACATAAGCGAGTTTAGTATTGTGAATATTATTGTTCCTACAGTAACATTTCCTGCATTTACAATATTTATCATTCCTAATACTAAGCTTCTGATTGCTACAAAGGCACCTCCAAAGTAGCCAATCATGCTGACTGCTTTGAATATTTTCTTTGTTTTTTCATCACCTGGAGAGTTTCCTTCTCTTTTTCTGGAGATGTTCTTTTTGCCTACTAGTGTATTTTTTCCTACTTCTGTTACTCGCATAATACCATTACCAGATGTTATTATGCTTTCTCTGAAGCATTTATATGCTCCTTCTAGCAATTCCTCCTCTGTTAGCTCATATACATCTTCTACCACACTTTTTTCGATTTCTTCTGTGCTACGACCATTAATTGCCGTCTGCTTTACTCTGATGGAGCCTTCTATCAGAAAGCCGTCTGCTGGTATTCTGTCTCCTGCTTCTAGTAAGATTTCGTCACCACATTCAATGTGGTTTTTGGAAATCTCTCTCCACTTGCCATCTCTATATACTTTGGCTTTTGGCTCATCTTCTTGCGACAGAAGCATTGCTCCTTTTTCTTGCTTATAACTCCGATAAGCACCAGAGAAAAGTACAATGCACGTGATGATTACTACCATCATTACGGAGTATTTCTCATCACTACCTAGTCCAAGTACAAACCTCCCTAGCATATAGCTGATGGTTTCTGCAACGATTAAGAAAAACAAAATCTTTGCAGATTCTTCCTTGGCTTCGTCCTTGAGTTTTTCCATGAAACTGATGTGTTTTATGGATTTTAACTCATTTGATCCTAGCCGTTGTTGCGTTTTTTTCATGATAATCCTCCTTATCACGCTGTTTAACGACATTTTGACATTTTTTCTCATCATATAATTTTATATGATTTCTTCTTCTACGCTGTATGCTTGAGATTATACTATATTTTTTATTTTATGTCAATGGGGATGACTCTATATAAAATGTATATACATCTTTAATACCTCCTCATCATGCAAGGCTTGATTCTATTTTATATAAAGTGTAGCTACAGTCCCGTACCCGTAATGTCGACTATATGGAGCTACAAAAGTTTCTTTCAATTTTTATTTTATATTTTCTATGTCTTCTTTACTAAGTTCTGTTAATTCCATTATCTCTTCTATTGGCATATTCTTTGCTTTCATTTTCTTAGCTATTTCTAGCCTTTCGATTGTTATTCCCTCTGTTTTGCCTTCTTCTCTACCCTCTTCTTTTGCCAATCTTGTTTGTACTTCTTGATCCATTAAGGCTAATGCTCTTTTTTCCACTATCTCTTGAAAATCTTTGTCCCCACTCAAATATTCTAATTCTTTTCTAGCCTGTTTAAAATATTTGTTATTTTCATACATCATTTTTTCTAACCTCCCATCCTCTGGGTCATTGATAAAACTCATCCATTGTGCTAGTTCGTCTGTTTGTATTTCTATATCTTTTACCTTTGGAATTTCTAATACATGTATTTGAAACTTATCTGTTAGTACTGAGTC
>CAKPJC010000008.1 GCA_934162535.1 uncultured Clostridia bacterium
AGGAAGATATGAAGTAGGAGATTTAAAACAAACAACACCAGTAGTAAAAAGAATGAATACAGATATAGGAAGCCAAAGATGGTATACAATGTATAAAAAATGTAAAAAATTATCAGGAACAAATACAAATGTAAAAACAAGTATGATATGGGGAACACAATATGACCAAGTAATGAATTGGCTAATAAAATCAGGAGAGAAAACACCATTGGATATATACAGAGGTTCAGCAGCGTGGGGAAATTATAGAGATAATGAATTTGAATATTATACAAACACATCAAAAATAACTGCAACAAAAAACTTAGGAGGTGAAACAAGAATAGCAAGTGGAGCATATGAAGGAGCAAAAGCGAATAACATATACGACATAGCAGGGAACGTAAGGCTATGGACGCTTGAGGCCAGTAGTTCAGGGTCTGGCAACTACAGGTACTACAGGGGAGGTTCTTACGTTGACAATGGGGACTATTATGCTAGTTATCGTTACGGCAACAATCCGTATGGAAATATCATCTATATCGGTTTTGGTGTTACACTCTACATAAAGTAGCACTGTTGATTTATAAAGTGAAAACGAACAAGATATAAATTAACATAATCTGAGATTGTTTGCTAGTGATTTGAATATTAAAAAATAACTGTGTAAATTCAAAAAATAAATTTTGTATTGCACAGTTATTTTGTGCAAAGTAAGGATAAAAAATGGAAAAAACGCTTGTCAAAACAGAAAATATATGGTAGAATAATGCTGTACTCAATTAGAGTACGGTGCTATTTTTATAGTATAGAGTATTTTTACTCTAAAAAATCCATTACACAATATTAGAATTTTAACTTTTAAATAAAATCTAATATATTAAAAATCCAAATCTTTATAATTTTAAATCTAAAAAATAATCAAAAAAATTAAAATCCACAATGGGAGGAGGTGATACAAAACTGACAACACAAACAAAGCAATTAAAAGCAGTAGAAAGAGAAAAAAAGCATGACAAAATTTTCAAAGAAATATTCCAAGACAAAGAAGAGCTAAGACAATTCTTATCAAAATACATTGGAGTAGAAGTAGAAAGCAGTAACTTAGAACAATGCAATACAAACTTTATAACACCAAAATATGAATACAAAAATGCAGACATAGTATATAAAGAAAAAAATAAAGAAGTGTATTACCTTATAGAACAACAAACAAAAGTAGATTATGACATGCCATATAGAATGTTAAAATATGATGTAGAAATAATGGATTCAGCAAGAAGAGGAAAAGAAACAAATAGAAAAGACTACGAAAACCCATTAGTAGTATTAATAGTATTATATACAGGAAATCAAAAATGGACAGCTAAAAGAAGATTAACAGATACACAAACTAAAAAACAAGTAAAAGGAAGCAAAACAGAAATAGAATACATACTAGTAGATATAAATGAATACAGCATAGAAGAATTACTAAAGGAAGGAACAAAAGTATCAATAGCACTAATATTAGAAAAAAGTAAAAAAAGTGAACAAGTAATGGATAATGTTCAAAAATTGCTAGATAACAAAAAACAATTAAAATATTTAGAGAAACTAGCAAAATACATGTATAAAGATTTAGATAATGAAGAAATAAATAGGATTATAGAAAGAATTGTAAAGGCAAATAGTGAAGGAGGTAAAGAAAAAATGAGTACACTAAGAGAAAGATTAAAAGCAGAATATGTAGGAGAATACAACAAAGGAGTAAGAGTTGGAATAAATCAAAATATAATAGAAACAATAAAAAAATTAGTTCAAGAAAACATGACAAACCAATTCATAAGAAGAGTGACAGGATACAAAGAAGAAGAAATAGAAAAAATCAGAAAAGAAACAAATACCAAGCAAAATGATGAGGAACTTGAGAATAAATAATGATTTTATGCAGAAAAAGTAGCAAGGGAAATGCACTTTTTCTGCATTTTTTAAATGACACAAACAAAAAGTGGCAAAAATGAATAAAACTGGGAAAAACTAGAAATTACAAACTGAAATTTATCTATAACTTCCCTCTTGTAAAAAAACAAAAAATACGATATAATAATATACCAGAAAAAATCAAGGGAGACCAGAAATGTTAGTAGAAGATAGAATAGTAAAACAATTATATCAAGATGCAGGAGAAAATAGAGTTCAAAAAGCAAGACTATATGTCAGAACAGGAAGAACAGAAATAGAAAAAATTCATTACGAAGACAGTGAAAATATGAACATAACAGGTAAAGTAAGAGGACAAGAAGTATACAGAACACATATAGGAATAAGAGATGGAGAAATAGAAGATGTAACATGTGAATGTATTGACTACCAAAATAGATATGCAAGTTGTAAGCACATAGTAGCAACAATGATGGAATTTTCAGAAAATCCTAAATATGAACAAATAGTAAAAAACAAAAGCAGCATAGAAATAAACAAAAGCCTAAACACAGACTCAAAATACAGAAGTTTCAAACAAGTAGTAAACCTATTTTATGCAGAAAAAATGCAAGAAATAGAACAAGAAAACAAACAAGAAAAAAACGATAAACCAGTGAAGGTAGAACCAAGAATAATATATGACAAATACAATGAAAGTCTAAAAATAGACTTCAAAATAGGTTCACAAAGAATGTACAAACTAAGAGACCTAGTAAAATTTTATGATAGAATGACAGAAAAACAAACATACAAATATGGAAATAAGTTAGAATTTAAACATGAAATAAACACATTTATTGAAAGAGACAGACCAATAATAGAATTTATATTGGAACAAGCAGAAATAATAAAATCAATAAACTCAGAAGCAAACTCGAACTATAGATATTATGGAAAAGCATTAAATGAAAACTATATTGCACTAAACAAAAGTAGTTTAGATGAAATATTTGAAATACTAAAAACAAGAAATATAATGTTTCAAAAAGAATATCAAGAAAGTAAAATCGAACTAAAAGACGAAAATCCTAACATAAAATTTGTACTACAAAAAAAAGGTAAAGAAGAATATAAGATTACAATAAACCAAAACATTGATATAATGAGAGACATAGAAATAATACAAGGAAAAAGATATAAGTACATATTATTTAAAAATGCATTATATAGATGTGATAAAAAATATTCAGAAACAGTAGTGAGATTATTAGGAATACTAAAAGAAAACTTCCTAAAAGAAATAGTACTAAGCAAAGAACAGTTACCAGAACTATTTTCAGTAATATTACCAAAAATGAAAACAGGAATGGAACTAAATGGAATAGATGAAAAAGAAATAGATAAATATAAACCAAAAGAACTTGGAGTAAAAGTATTCTTAGACTTTGATGAAAATGATTATATACTTGCAGATGTCAGATTCTGTTATGGTGAAGAAGAATTTAATCCATTACAACAGAAAATAAATACAAAATACTCAAGAGACATAATAGCAGAAAACAAATGTATAAACATATTAAGAAAAACAGGTTTTATGTATTATGCTAAAAAAGAATGTTTCATTTTACCAGATGATGACAAAATATACTCATTTTTATCAAATGACATAAATGAATATATGCAAAACTTTGAAGTAATGGCAACAGATGACTTTAGGAAAAAACAAATAAAACAACCTAAAATCGGAAATATAGGAATAAGAATAGAAAACGACTTATTAAAAGTAAATTTGGAAGAATTAAACATAGATTCAAAAGAACTACAAGAAATAATGGAAAAATACAACCTAAAGAAAAAATATCATAAGCTAAAAGATGGAAGTTTTCTGAATTTAGAAGAAAATCCTGACATAGAATTTATAGACAAACTTATAATAGGAATGGACATCAATATAAAAGAAATGGAAAATGGGACTATAAAATTGCCAGTTAGCAGGACACTATATTTGGATCAATTATTAAAAAATATATCAAATACACCTATAAACAAAGACAGTAAATACAAAAAAATAGTTACAGAATTCAAAAAAGAAACAGCAGAAGAAAAAATCAAAATACCAAAAAGCTTAAATAAAATATTAAGATATTATCAAAAAACAGGGTATCAATGGTTAAAAACACTTGATAATTATAAATTTGGTGGAATACTAGCTGATGACATGGGACTTGGAAAAACAATTCAAATGTTATCACTAATATCAGGATACATTGAGGAAGGTGATGAAAAAAGAGCATCAATAGTAATATGCCCAAGCTCACTAACACTTAACTGGCAAAACGAATCAAAGAAATTCACTAATGATTTACAAACATTAGTAATAAGAGGAAATGCAGAAGAGCGAAAAAAACAAATAAGTGAAATAGAAAAATATGATATTGTAATAACATCATATGACCTCTTAAAAAGGGATATAGAAGCATATAAAGAAAAAGATTACAAATTTAGGTTTTCAATAGCTGATGAAGCACAGTACTTAAAAAATAGTAATACACAAAATGCAAAAGTTGTAAAAGAAATAAAAGCAGACACAAGATATGCTCTGACAGGAACACCAATAGAAAATTCATTAGCAGAATTATGGTCAATATTTGATTATATAATGCCAGGATACTTATTCCAATACAAAAAATTTAAAACACTGTTTGAAACACCAATTATAAAGGGAAATGATACAAGAGTAATGAAAAAATTGCAAATGTTAATAGAACCATTTGTATTAAGAAGAACAAAGAAAGAAGTTTTAACAGAGTTGCCAGAAAAAACAATAACAGTATTAAACAACCAAATGAAAGAAGAACAAGAAAAAATATATCTAAATTACTTGGCACAAATAAAGGAAGATGTCGCAGAAGCAATAAATGTAAATGGGTTTGAAAGAAGTCGTATTCAAATATTAGCAGGATTAACAAGGCTAAGACAGATATGTTGTCATCCTGGATTGTTTATAAAAGATTACCAAGAAGGTAGTAGTAAACTAGAACAATGCATAGAAATAGTAAAAGATGCAACAGAAGCAGGGCATAAAATACTGTTATTCTCTGGTTATACATCAATGTTTGATATAATAGAAAAAGAACTACAAGAGAAAAGCATAAAATACTTCAAACTAACAGGTTCAACAAAAGTTGATGAAAGAATAAAAATGGTAGATGAATTTAATGAAAATAAAGACATAAAAATATTCTTAATATCATTAAGAGCTGGAGGAACAGGACTAAATCTAACAGGAGCAGACATGGTAATACACTATGATCCATGGTGGAATGCTTCAGCAGAAAATCAAGCAACAGATAGAGCATATAGAATAGGTCAAAAAAATAATGTACAAGTATACAAGTTAATTACGAAAAACACAATAGAAGAGAAAATCTATGAACTGCAGCAGAAAAAGACACAATTAATAGATAATGTATTAGACACAAAAACATCATTTATAAGTAAACTATCAAAAGAAGAAATAATGAAATTATTTGAATAATGAAAATGGAGAAAAATATATGAAAGATTATATAACAATTATTGGTGGAGGATTAGCAGGATGTGAATCTGCATATCAAATCGCCAAAAGAGGAATAAAAGTAAAATTATATGAAATGAAACCAGTAAAGTTTTCACCAGCACATAGCAATAAAGACCTTGCGGAAATAGTATGTAGCAACTCATTTAAGTCAAATTTACATACAAATGCATGTGGACTATTAAAAGAAGAACTAAGATATTTAGATTCATTATTAATAAAAATTGCAGACGAAACACGAGTCCCAGCTGGACAAGCACTTGCAGTAGACAGAGAAATGTTTTCAAAAAGAGTAACAGAGGAGATTCAAAAAAATCCTCTAATAGAAATAATAAATGAAGAAGTAACAGACATTGAAGAAAAGGCAAAAGAAGGAATTGTAATAATTGCAACAGGTCCACTGACATCAGATGGACTTGCAAAAGAAATATCAAAAATTACTGGAGAAGATAAACTATATTTTTATGATGCAGCAGCACCTATAATCACAAAAGACAGTATTGACTTCAATATAGCATTTTTCGGGAATAGATATGAGCAAGAAAAAGGAAAAAATGAAACCATAGAAGAATGGAAAAAAAGATTAGAAACAGCTCAAGACTTCAGTTATATAAACCTTCCGATGAACAAAGACGAATATGAAAAATTTGTCGAAGAAATAATAAATGCAGAAATTGTAACATTACATGAATTTGAAAAAAGAGAAATATTTGAAGGTTGTATGCCGATTGAAATAATGGCTAATAGAGGGAAAGATACATTAAGATTTGGACCACTAAAACCAGTAGGGTTTGATGACCCAAGAACAGGCAAAAGACCGTATGCCGTAGTGCAACTAAGACAAGATAATAAAGAAGGAAACATATATAACATGGTGGGATTTCAAACAAATTTAAGATTTGGAGAGCAAAAACGAGTATTTACAATGATACCAGGTTTAAAAAATGCAGAATTTATCAAATACGGAGTAATGCACAGAAACACATATATAAATTCAACCAAATTACTAGATAATACATATAATTTAAAAGAAAACAAAAAAATATTTTTTGCTGGACAAATTACAGGAGTAGAAGGATATGTAGAATCAATATCATCTGGTCTAGTGTCAGCGATAAATGCATGTGCAATGTACAAAAATGAAGATAAAATAACATTTCCAGAAAATACAATAATAGGAGCACTAGCAAAATACATTTCAACAAAAAATGACAAATTCCAACCAATGAATGCAAATTTTGGAATTCTGCCAGAGCTTGATGAAAAGATTAGAGACAAAAAAGAGAGATACGGAAAGCTTGGGGATAGAAGCCTTTGCACATTAAAAAACAAAAAAGTTTAAAAAAAGATAAAAAATTACAAAAAAGTATTGTCTAAAAAAAAATGTTGTGTTAGAATATAAAATGAATTAGAATAGATAACAAATGAAAGGAGTTTATCAAGTAGGCGAGCTGCTTGGTAAGGCTAGGGAATGAACAGATTGAGAGAATGTATTGAAAAATTTATTTTTGAAAAGCAAGAAATAAGTAATGAGATTTCAAAAATTGAAAGAGAGAGAAACAGAATAGCGCAACAAAGAAACGAAGAGAAAAAAAACATGAAATATGTTAATGCTGATAACTCAAAGATGGAAGCAGAAGTTTCTGAGCTTGGAAGAAAAATAGCAGAATTAGGTAACAAAAGCCAAGAATTGCAAAGAAAAATAGATGCTAAGAGTCTAAACATAAAAAATGAAATAAATTCAGAAATAGATGGATTAATATCAGAAGAAAATGATAAAATCCTTAGCATTGAGATTACCAAAAAAGAATTAGAAGAAAAAATCACTGAAAATGAAGCAAAAGTAAAAAAATATGAATTGCAAAAAAATGAATTCTATTCTAGATTTGGAAGAATGCCTGAATTGTCAGAAAACTCTAAAAAAGAAATCCATTCTCATGAAGAAGAATGTAATAGAGCAAAAGAAAAAATAGTAGAATTAAATAAAGAAATATCAAATATACAAGAGAAAATCTCAGAGCTAGTAGAAAACAAAAAAAGATTCAAAAATAATAATATAAATAAAATAATAAATGAAATAGGTAATATGACAACAGAAATCGGTCCAAGAGAAGCAAAAGTTGAAGAAATGCAAAAAATAGAACAAAAACCAGAAGAAAAAATCGAGGAAGTTGAAGAAGCCGTAGTTTTACCATTCATAGAAGAAAAAATAGAAACAAAAGAAAATGAAAATGAGAACATAGTAGAAATAGAAGAAATAAACATTGATGATATAGAACCAATAGAAGAGCTAAATATAGAAGAATTAAACATAGCACAATTTGAGCCAATTACGGAGCTGAGTATAGATGACATAGAACCAATAGAAGAATTAAATATAGAAGAAATTGAAATAGAAGATATAGCGCCTATTGAAGAACTAAATGTGGAAGAATTTAAACCAGTACAAGAAATTGAAAAGGGTAATGAATTTGAAACAGAAGAAAATATAGAAATAGGTGAAATAGAGCCTATTACAATAGAAGAGATAGAAGAAGTAGCACCAATAGAGACAGCTGAAAAAATAGAAGAAAGTGTTCAACAAATAGAAAGGGAAAACAATACAGTAGAAATTGAAGAAATAAAAGAGCCAGAAGAAATAGAGGATACAGACATAGAAGATTTATTGGATAATTATGCTAAATTGATTCAAGAAGAAGAAACCGAAAAGTCACAAGCACAAGAAGTTAATATAAATATAGAAGAACAACCAATTGAAGATATTGTGGAAGAAATTGTCGATGTCGAAGAACAACCAATTGAAAATATTATTGGAGAAACTGTTGCAAACACTGTTGAGGAAATTGCTCAAGAAACAGAAGAAACTGAAAATACTGCCGTGGAAGAACAACTAATAGAAAATATGGTAGAAGAAAAAGAAAAGCAAGAAGGGATAATTAGTTTTGGGAAAAGAGTAATACTTAATAACATAATTGCAAAAATAGAAAACGGAGAGCTTGTATATAAAGCACAATTAAGTAATGGAGATGTACTAAAAGTATACCCATGTAGAGAAGAAAATAAAATTCTTGAAAGAGATAAAGAAAACAGAAATGAAATAAAAGAAATACTAATAAATTATGCAATTGCAGAATATAGAATATTGGACAAAAAAGTCGTAAAAAAGATTGACCCAGTGGTATGTGAACTGCTAATAAGATTTGCAAAAAAATATAATTATGATGCACAAAGTTTAATATACAGCTATGCAATGACTTTCTCAAAAAACGATGAAGTAGAAATAGACTCAATTCCTCAAATAACATACAATATGTACTTTACAGAAGGAACAAATATCACAAAAAGGGAAAGAGAAACACTAATAAAAATATGCAAAAATGCTAGAAAAAATGAAAGAGTTGAAATAATTGGATATAACACAGGACTATCAAAAATCAAATACATGTTTAAAAGAACAATGAGTGTAAATAATGCAAATGCATTACCTGAGGGAAAATGTTAAAAAATAACCATAAAAAACATTGACAAAATAAGGGAAAAATGATAAAATATAAATCGCGTCAGAATATGCCAGAAAATGGCTATTCCGTAGCGATTTATATTTTTTATGAAAAGAGGTGAAATTTAAGTGCCAACAATTAATCAATTAGTAAGAAAAGGAAGAAAAACATCAAAGGCAAAATCTACAGCACCAGCTCTACAACATGGATACAACTCAAAAAATAAAAGACTAACAAATAATAGAGCACCACAAAAAAGAGGTGTATGTACAGTAGTTAAAACAGTAACACCTAAAAAGCCAAACTCAGCTTTAAGAAAGGTTGCCAGAGTTAGACTTTCAAATGGTTATGAAGTTACATCTTATATCCCAGGTATAGGACATAACCTACAAGAACACAGTGTAGTTCTAATCAGAGGAGGTAGAGTAAAAGACCTTCCAGGTGTTAGATACCATATAATTAGAGGAACACTAGATACAGCAGGAGTTAAAGACAGAATGCAAGCTCGTTCTAAATATGGAGCTAAAAAACCTAAAAAATAAAGAAATTAACTAAATCAGGCATCTTGCACATTTTCAACATCTATTGCAAACCTCGACATACACGTGTATAGTCTCGTCTTGCAATAAATATTAAAAATGCACAATAAACCTAATTTATTTAATTTAATCTAAATCAGATTAGTGCACACAATTTACTAAATTAAGGTACTTAAATTTAGAATAGATTATGTAGCACTATACGGGAAAGCAAAAGCTTTTCAGAGTAACTTAGATACCTTTTAGGTATCAAAAAAGAAAAGGAGTGAAGAATAGTGCCAAGAAGAGGATATATAGCAAAAAGAGATGTATTACCAGATCCAATATATAATAGCAAGGTTGTAACAAAATTAATAAACAACATAATGCTTGATGGTAAAAAATCAGTTGCTCAAGGCATAGTTTACGATGCATTTGACATTGTAAAAGAAAAAGAAGGAAAAAATCCTTTAGAAGTATTTGAAGCAGCATTAGAAAACATAATGCCAGTTCTTGAAGTAAAAGCAAGAAGAGTTGGTGGAGCAACATACCAAGTACCATTAGAAATAAGACCAGAAAGAAGACAAACATTAGGTCTAAGATGGCTAGTATCATATGCTAGAAAAAGACATGAAAAAACAATGGCTGAAAAATTAGCTGGAGAAATTATTGATGCTATAAATGGAAATGGTGGAGCCTTCAAAAAGAAAGAAGACACACATAGAATGGCAGAGGCTAATAAGGCGTTTGCACATTACAAATGGTAAGATTTCGATTAAAAGCAATAATCTACACATTTTCAATTACTTTTCTGAACTTCGATGTACTTTAGTACGCCTTCAGCTTGGAAAAACAATTGAAAATGCACATCTTATCACTTTTAATCAAAATTTCCAAAAAATTGATATAAAGCAAAAAATAAATTCGTTATTATAACGAAAGGGGGAAAAATAAATGGCAGGAAGACAATACCCACTAGAAAGAACAAGAAATATAGGAATAATGGCTCACATTGATGCTGGTAAAACAACAACAACAGAGAGAATATTATTTTATACAGGAAAAACACACAAAATAGGAGAAGTTCACGAAGGTGCAGCAACAATGGACTGGATGGAACAAGAACAAGAAAGAGGTATTACAATAACATCTGCTGCTACAACATGTTTCTGGAAAAACAATAGAATAAACATTATTGATACACCAGGACACGTAGACTTTACAGTTGAAGTACAAAGATCACTAAGAGTACTTGATGGAGCTGTAACAGTATTAGCTGCAAAAGGTGGAGTTCAACCTCAAACAGAAACAGTTTGGAGACAAGCTGACAAATACAGTGTACCAAGAATGGTATATGTAAATAAAATGGATATAGTTGGTGCAAACTTTATGTTATGTGTTGACCAATTAAAAAATAGATTAAAAGCAAATGCAGTTCCAATTCAATTACCAATTGGAGCAGAAGATCAATTCAAAGGAATTGTAGACTTAATCAAAATGAGAGCATTTATTCATAAAGATGATTTAGGAAAAGAAATTGAAGAAACAGACATTCCTGAAGATATGAAAGAAGATGCTGAAAAATTCAGAACACAATTAATAGAAGCAGTATGTGAACAAGATGAAGAATTGATGATGAAATATTTAGAAGGTGAAGAACTTTCTGAAGAAGAAATCAAAAAGGGACTACGTATTGGAACAATTGCAAACACAATAGTTCCAGTAACATGTGGTTCATCATACAAAAATAAAGGTGTTCAAGAACTATTAAATGCTATAGTTGATTTTATGCCATCACCATTAGATATACCACACATAAAAGGTACAGATTTAGATGGAAATGAAGTTGAAGCAAAAACATCTGATACAGAACCATTTGCAGCATTAGCATTCAAAATAGCTACTGACCCATTTGTTGGAAAACTATGTTTCTTTAGAGTATATTCAGGAACATTAGAATCAGGTTCAACTGTATTAAACTCTAGCAAAGATAAAAAAGAAAGAGTTGGTAGAATACTACAAATGCACTCAAACCATAGAGAAGATATTGACAAAGTATATTCAGGAGATATTGCCGCAGCTGTAGGCCTAAAAGACGTAACAACAGGTGATACACTATGTGATGAAAACCACCCAGTTATACTTGAATCAATGGAGTTCCCAGAACCAGTTATAGATATAGCTATTGAGCCAAAAGATAAAGCAGCTCAAGAAAAAATGGGAATAGCTTTAGCAAAATTAGCTGAAGAAGACCCAACATTCAAAGCATATACAAATCATGAAACTGGTCAAACAATTATTGCTGGTATGGGTGAATTACACCTAGACATAATAGTTGATAGATTAAAAAGAGAATTCAAAGTTGAATGTAATGTAGGTAAACCACAAGTTGCTTACAAAGAAACAATTAGAAACAAAGTAAAAGTTCAAGGTAAATTTATTCGTCAATCTGGTGGTAAAGGACAATACGGTGATGTATGGTTCGAAATGGAACCACTAGAACCAGGAAAAGGAATAGAATTTGAAAGCAAAATAGTTGGAGGAGCTGTTCCTAAAGAATATATAAAACCAATCGAACAAGGAATGAGAGAAGCTGCTGAAAGTGGTATATTAGCAGGTTATCCTGTAATCGACTTCAAAGTAACATTAGTTGATGGTTCATACCATGAAGTTGACTCATCAGAAATGGCGTTCAAAATAGCTGCATCAATGGCATTCAAAGAAGGATGTAAACAAGCAAAATCAGTTATACTTGAACCAATAATGAAAGTTGAAATAACAGTTCCAGAAGAATACATGGGAGATGTTATAGGAGATGTAAACTCAAGACGTGGTAGAATGGAAGGTATGGATTCAAACGACGGAATGCAAGATATACATGCATTTATTCCATTATCAGAAATGTTTGGATATGCAACAGACTTACGTTCAAAAACACAAGGTAGAGGAACATACTCTATGGAACCATCTCATTATGATGAAGTTCCAAAATCAGTATTTGAAGCAATAGTAGCTTCAAAAGCTAAAAAAGAGAACTAATATAAATAAAATTAAAGAAAATACTTGCAATTTTTAAATAAATGTTATAAAATGCAAATGCAAGTTAGTTATTAATATTAAAAACATAAAAAAGGGCAAATATATGTCCATAATATAAAGGAGGAATTTTTAAAATGGCAAAAGCAAAATTTGAAAGAACAAAACCACACGTTAACATTGGTACAATCGGACACGTTGACCATGGAAAAACAACAACAACAGCTGCTATTACAAAATATTTATCATTATTAGGAAAAGCTAAATTCGAAGCTTACGATGAAATAGACGGAGCTCCAGAAGAAAAAGCAAGAGGAATCACAATCAATACAGCTCACGTTGAATATGAAACAGAAAAAAGACACTATGCACACGTAGACTGTCCAGGACATGCTGACTATGTTAAAAACATGATAACAGGTGCAGCACAAATGGATGGAGCTATATTAGTAGTTTCAGCAGCTGATGGACCAATGCCTCAAACAAGAGAGCACATCCTATTAGCAAGACAAGTAGGTGTAAAATACATCGTAGTTTACCTAAATAAATGTGATATGGTAGACGATCCAGAATTATTAGAATTAGTTGAAATGGAAGTTAGAGACTTATTATCAAGCTATGATTTCCCTGGAGATGAAATTCCAATTATAAAAGGATCATCATTAAAAGTATTAGAGAGCACATCAACAGATCCTAACGATCCAGTATATGCTCCAATGAAAGAATTAATGGATGCAGTAGATAGCTACATCCCAACACCAGAAAGACCAATTGATCAACCATTCCTAATGCCAGTAGAAGACGTATTCACAATCACAGGTCGTGGAACAGTTGCTACAGGTAGAGTAGAAAGAGGAATTGTAAAAGTTTCTGACGAAGTTGAAATCATCGGTCTAACAACTGAAAGAAGAAAAACAGTTGTAACAGGTGTAGAAATGTTCAGAAAACTATTAGATCAAGCTGAAGCTGGAGATAATATAGGAACATTATTAAGAGGTATAGATAGAAAAGACATCGAAAGAGGTCAAGTACTATGTAAACCAGGAACAATACATCCACATACAAAATTCACATCAGAAGTATATGTTCTAACAAAAGAAGAAGGTGGAAGACATACACCATTCTTCAATGGATATAGACCACAATTCTATTTCAGAACAACAGATGTAACAGGTGTTATTGAATTACCTGCTGGAACAGAAATGGTTATGCCAGGTGACAACGTATCAATGACAATCGAACTAATCACACCAATCGCTATAGAAAAAGGATTAAGATTCGCTATACGTGAAGGTGGTAGAACAGTTGGTTCAGGTGTTGTAGCTGATATATTAGCATAAGAATAAAAAATAGCAAGAGTTTATCTTGCTATTTTTGCATCAAAAATTTTAATAAATAAAAAAGCGACTCAGTCGCTTTTTTATTACCTTTCATCATCACTATTATCTTTTGATAAATCATCATATCTTTGTTTAAGTCTATTAGATATATCAACATTCATCTCTTTTTCGGAATCACCATATAATTTTTTTCTGTTTTCTAATAATCTTTTAGCAATATCTGCTTTTTCAACAGGTGTATTCCCGGTAAACTTCTTGTTCATATCCTTTCTGACCAAGTTCAGCTATTTTGGAAATATCGTATTCTGCGATAGTTTGTTGTCTAAGAGATTTTTTAAATTGTTGGCTTTTATTTATGCTTGATTTTGTCTCAGGTTTCTGTTTTGGATTTACTTTTGACTCTTCAGGTTCCTGATTTTGTTCTTCTTCTAGTTCAAGATTATTTCTATTTCTTATCTTATTAAATTTATCTTTAAACCAATTTTTAATTTTAGCTAATCTAGGATGTTTTTTATCAAAGTCATTATATTCAGTAAGTTCCTTAGAACTTGGTTGTGGCTGTGGCTCTGAGGCAGGTTGTGGCTGTGGTTCTGAGGCAGGTTGTGGCTGTGGTTCTGAGGTAGGTTGTGGCTGTGGTTCTGGTTCACCAATTACAGATGAAACAAAATTACCAATTTGTGTCTGTAAAGTTAGAGGTTCTTTTTGGGCCGATTTTAAATTTCTCATTTTATCAGCCTGTCTTTTACTTGCAACAAGTTTTTCCCAGTCAATTTTTTCTTCTCGTAATTTAATACCATCTAGCCCTTCGCCTTTTGATAATTTAGTTAAGTATAGAGAACATTTGCTTATTTGAATACTTGATTTTTCAAGTTCAGCACATAAATCCTCATTAGATAATTTTCCGAATTTTGTATATATCTTTTTTTCTTGTTTATCTTTTTCAGGTTCATTTTGACTTGGATATATTTTTGATAATTCAAGATAAGTTTCGCCGAGTTCTTTCTTATAATCTTCTAATGAGTTGCTTAAGTTTTCTTTTTCATTTTCTGATATATTAGGGTCTCTTAATCTTGAACTTGCATCTAAAATTTTATCCTTTAGTTTTTGAGAGTCATCTTCTAATTTATCAATATATGATTCAGTTTCTTCTTTTTTACTATGTATAAAATCTCTTCTTTTAAGTTCATCAATAATAGATTCTTGGTATTTCACTAAATTTTCTTGATATTTAAAAATATTATCCATTTTAGGAAAATTATCAATTATTTTCTTTAGTCTCTTGTACTTATTTAACTCTTCTGAAGTCTTGATTTTTCTGGCTTTATATTTTTCATCTAAATCATTAAAATCTTTTGTAACAGCATATTTAAATGTTGCATGATGTAGTCTCTTTGAAGAAGTGTTATTAAAATTTGGTTTTTTATCCATATATATTCCTCCCTTTTATTAGGTCTTATCATTTGCCACAATTAATAAAATCCGGGTCATAAAAAGACCTATACTCTTTTATTATAACAAATATGAACAAAAAATACAATACTTTTACATAAAATTCATATTATGGAAAAAACAACAAAAAATCTTTTTTTATAGAGTAACTATTGCAATTTTAAGAAAATAATAATAAAATAGTAGCATGTTGAATAATCATGAAGAGGGGGAAACAACATGAACATATTATTAGACGCCATGGGAGGAGATAAAGCACCAGACGCAAATATAAAAGGAGCTATAAAAGCAATTGACCAAATAAAAGCTCAAGTAACATTAATAGGAAAAGAAGAAATAATAAGAAATAAAATAAAAGAATTTTACGGAAAAGAAATGGAAGAAATATCTGATAGACTAAAAATAAAAAACACAACAGAAACAATAGAAATGGAGGATCAACCAACAGTAGCAATAAAAAGAAAAAAAGACTCATCAATGGTTGTCGGATTCAAAATGCTAAAAGAAGGAGAAGGAGATGTATTCATATCTGCCGGGAACTCAGGAGCATTACTTGCAGGGGCAACATTACTAGTAGGAAGAATAAAAGGAATAGATAGACCTGCACTAGCAGGAATATTGCCAGCATATAAGAGTCAACTATTACTAATAGATTCAGGTTCAAACACAAATTGTAGACCAATAAATTTATTACAATTTGCACAAATGTCAAAAATATATCTAAAAAATACATATGGAATAGAAAACCCAAGAATAGGATTATTAAACATTGGTACAGAGGAAACAAAAGGAAATGAACTTGTAAGGGAAAGTTACCAGCTACTAAAAGAAAAATCAGAAGAACTTGGAATTAACTTTATAGGAAATGTAGAAGGAAGAACTGCATTTTCAGGAGATGTAGATGCAATAGTAACAGATGGATTTACAGGAAATATTTTCCTAAAAGCAGTAGAAGGATTAGGAAAATTTGTAAAAAGAACACTAACAGAAAGTTTAACACACAGCTTACTATCTAAAATATGTGCTGTACCATCATTACCGGCAATAAACAAATTCAAAAAAACAATGGATTACAAATCATATGGAGGGGCATTATTCTTAGGAGTTAAGAAACCAGTGGTAAAAGCACATGGAAGTAGTGATGAGAAATTATTTGAATTTACAATAAAACAAGCAGAAAAATTTGTTGAAAACAAAGCAGTAGACAAGATGATAGAAGAATTTGAAAAAAACTATAATAAAGAGAAATAAGAAAATTAAAAAAAATTGTAAATATGCTTGACAAATATCATAACATATAATATAAATGGTAAAGATAATAATTAAAGAATAACAATAATCGAATAACACTTGAGAGGAGGTGAACTTGTTATGAGTTCAGAAGAGGTTTTTGAAAAAGTAAAAGGAATAATAGTAGAACAACTAGGAGTATCTGAAACAGCAGTTACAATGGAGGCATCATTTATAGATGACTTAGGAGCTGATTCATTAGATATAGTAGAATTAGTAATGGCATTAGAAGAAGAATTTGATATAGAAATTCCAGACGCTGATGCAGAGAAAGTAGTGACAGTTGGAGATGTAGTTGACTACATAAAAGAAAATGTTTAATAATAAAAAGTGGGAAACCACTTTTATTTTTTTATATACTAGGAAAGTAATATTTTCCTAGTATATAAAAAGCTACAATCGCTAGCCCTTTGAGATTTTCTCCTTTTAGTCGAAAACTCAAATCGAGCGAGAACAAATCAAAGAAAAATTAAAAAATTTTCTTATTTATTCATCGTTTTTTCAAAAAAACTTGAAAAAAAATCAAAATAGTATATAATATAATTGATAAAAAGAAGGTGAACAAATTGAAAGAATTAGAGGAAAATATTGGGTATAAATTTAAAAACAAAGAATTACTAAAAAAAGCACTTACACATATATCTTATGCATATGAACATAACATAGAAAGCAATGAAAAGCTTGAATTTTTAGGAGATAGTATATTAGAGTTTGTATCAAGTATATATTTATTTGAAAATTATAGGAATTTAAAAGAAGGAGAAATGACAAAAGTCAGAGCAACAGTAGTATGTGAAAAGAGCCTATACAAAGTTGCAAAAAAACACAACTTCAATGACTACCTATATTTAGGAAAATCTGAAAGAATGTCACATGGAGAAAATAGACCAGCAATATTAGCAGACAGTGTTGAAGCTGTAATAGCCGGAATATATTTAGATGGTGGAATGGAACCAGCACAAAAATTTATAATAGAAAATCTAAAAGAGGAAATAAAAATAGCTAGTCAGAATGTAGGACAAAAAGATTACAAGACAGTATTACAAGAAAAATTACAAAAAGCTGGAGAAGTAAAAATAGAGTACAGAATAATAAATGAAAGTGGACCAGACCATAACAAAACATTTGAAGCATTAGTCGAATGTGATGGAAAAAAACTTGCAAGAGGAATAGGAAAATCAAAGAAAATGGCAGAAATGGAAGCAGCAAAAAAAGCACTAGAAAACATAAAATAAGGAGGCGAAAAAATGAAGAAACAATATATAATCCCAATCTTTGTACCTCATTTAGGATGTCCGAATGATTGTGTATTCTGTAATCAAAAATCAATAAGTGGACAGCAAAAAATGATAACAAAAGATGATGTAAAAGATACAATAGAATTTTATTTAAAAAACATAAAAGATAAAGATGCAAAAAAAGAAGTTGCATTTTTTGGTGGAAGTTTCACAGGAATAGAAACGGAAAAACAGGAAGAACTATTAAAAACAGCATATGAATATATAAAAGAAGGAAAAATTGACAGTATAAGAGTATCAACAAGACCAGATTATATTGACAAACAAAAACTAAAACTATTAAAAAAATATAAAGTTGAAACAATAGAATTAGGGGTACAATCGGCAAATGATTATATATTAAAAAAGAGTAACAGAGGACATACATTTGAAGATGTAAAAAAAGCTTCAAAATTAATAAGATGGTATAGATTTAAACTAGGGCATCAAATGATGGTAGGATTACCAGAAAGCACGAGAATAGATGAAATAAATACTGCTAAGGAGCTTATAAAACTAAAACCAAAAATGGTAAGAATATATCCTGTATTAGTAATAAAAAATACAAGACTAGAAAAGGAATACTTAACTGGTGAATACACACCATTAACAGTAGTACAAGCTGTGGAAATATCAAAAGAGATAGTAAAACTATTCAATAAAAAAGGAATTGAAATAATAAGAATAGGATTACAAAATACAGATACAATAACAGATCCAAATCAAGAGGGAAGTGAGGTAGTAGCAGGACCATACCATCCAGCATTTAGACAGTTGGTAGAATCAGGATTATGGTATGACACAATACTTGAGAAAATAAAACAATTAAATGTAAAAGTAAAAAAGGTACAAGTAACAGTAAATCCACAAGATGCAAATAATGTAATTGGACATAAAAGAGAAAATATTGAAAAATTAAAAGATATGTATACACTTGACTTAATAGTAAAACAAGATGAAGAAATAAAACAGGGAAAAATAAAAGTCGATATTTTGGAAACATATCCTGAATTTTTAGAAGACCATAAATAAAAAGGGGAAAAAAGTATGGAAGAAAAGTCAAAAGAAAAAAATGGAAAACTAATAAATGTTTTATTAATAATAATAGTTATACTAGTAATTATAGGATGTGTTGTAGGATATTTAACATTCACAAAAGAGCCACCAAAAATTACAGAAGGGGGAAACAGTGAAATAGATAAAACACCAATATTTACAATGGAAAGTTATCCTAAAATAGATGGTTCAACTTCAACACGTCCACTTGCTGAAGCATTCAAAGCAGATTTTGTAGGAATAGATAAAGAGAAAACAAATATAAAACACTCAAAAACACATAATGCATATGTAAATTTGATAAATAAAAATGCAGATATAATTTTAGTAACATATCCATCAGAAGAGGAGCTTAAGCTTGCTAAAGAAAATAATGTAGAACTTGAAATAATTCCAATAGTAAAAGAAGCACTTGTATTTTTTGTAAATAAAGATAACCAAGTAAATGGATTAACAACCGAACAAATAAGAAATATATATTCGGGACAAATAACGAATTGGAAAGATGTTGGAGGAACTGATGGAGAAATAAAAGCATATCAAAGGCCACCAAATTCGGGCAGCCAATCAGGGATGCTATCACTTGTAATGAAGGAAACTAAAATGAAAGAGCCAGTAAAAGAAACACTTTCAGAGACAATGGCAGATATAATAGATGTTATATCAGATTATAAAAATGGACCAACAGCAATAGGTTATTCATATTACTATTATGCAACATCAATGTATACAAGTGATACAATAAAATTGCTTGATATAGATGGAGTGAGTCCTTCATATGATAATATAAAAAATGGATTGTATAATTTACAAACAGCATATTATGCAGTTATAAGAAAAGACGAGCCAGAAGATAGTAATGCAAGAAAATTACTAAAAGCAATGATGTCAGAAAGAGGGCAAAATGTAGCAAAGGAGGCTGGATATGTTCAAAACTACTAAATCAAGAATAATATTTGTAGCTACATTTTCAGCAATATGCATTATAATAACAACAGTGTTAGTAATATACAACAATATAGACATAAATCAAAATGAAAGTGAAGAAAACACTAGTAAAAGTATAAAAATAGAAAAAGATGTACAAGGGATAGATACAAAGGGTACATATAATCAAAACTCTGTGAAGTTTGAGGAAAAATCATATAAAAGTGATAAAGTTGAATCATGTTATTGTAAAATGAGTGGGTTGATAAATAAAACGATTGAAAACAAAATAAATACAGAATTAGAACAAATTGCATTAAACTGTTATAGGGAAAAGGCAAAGGAACTAAAAAATATTGAGAAAATAAGAGTATATGTTACAAATAGAGGAAACTTTGCAAATACGGTATCTTTCCAAATAGTATATACAATAGAAAATACAAAAACAAACTACTATTATCAAGAACAAATAGGATTAAATTATGATTTAAGAACAGGTAAAGAGATAGAATTAAAAGACTTATTTACATCAGATGCACCAATAAGAGATATATTAAGAAAGTCATTGTATAATGGATTACTATTATACAATACAGAAGATAAACTTGACGGAGAAATAATAGTAAAGGACTATACTGATATTGAAGATGATATATGCCAATTTATAAAAAAATACGAAAGCGGGGAACATATAGATTTCTCATATAACGCAAAAATGATAAATGTTCAATATGACAAAACAAAAGAATTTAGGATATATATGGGAGAATATCCTGAGTATATGGCAATATATAATAGATATTTAACAAAAGAGGACTTATATGCAGATAATAGTATAGGATTTAAAAATATATATACATTAGTAAATAAGTATAATGATCCATTATGCCACCAGATTTACCAAAAAGAGGAAAACTACTTAATACAAATAAATGTAAGTAATTATATAGGAGAAGATAACGATAATGAAATATCAAAAAGATTGGTAAATGATAGAATTGAAGGAATAGAAAACGAAATTAAGAAACTAAAAGAAGTAGCTGGACAAAATAAAAATAGTTTTTATATTATGAATTATTATATTACATATTTTTTACAATCAAATGAAGAAGATGAGAACAAAATAGTTGTGTGCGAAGAATATGGAAATACATATGAAATGACAAAACATGATTATGAAGAAACAGTAGAACCAATAATTATAGAGAATTTAAGAAGTAATGAACCTGATTTGATGTCAATTGAGTTGTTTGATTTAAAAGAAGTATTAAATAAAGAGATGGAACATGTAACAGAATATTATAACTTGATCACAGGAGAAAAAGTAGTTCCATAATAAGTATAAAATCGCCTGATATTACAAATAATTGTAATATAGGTGATTTTTATGTATAAAACAAAAATAAAAAGATATATTTTAGAAATACTAGGAACGATACTCGGATCCGTAATAATGGCATTTGGAATTGCAAACTTTTTATTACCCAACCAATTATCATCAGGTGGATTTTCAGGAATAGCAACAATTACATACTATTTATTGAAAATACCAATGGGTACAATGATTCTGATATTAAATATACCATTATTTATATTAGCTAGATATAAAATAGGAACAGAATTTTTTTTAAAATCAATTGCAGGAACAATAAGTTTATCAATATTTATAGACTTATTTGATAAATACCCAGCAATAACAAATGACAGATTTTTAGCATGTATATATGGTGGAATTATAATAGGAATAGGAACAGCAATAATATTAAAAGCTGGTTCTTCAACAGGAGGAACGGACTTAATAACAAATATTATAAAAACATATAATAAAAATATTTCCATGAGTAATTATTTAATGATGATAGATATGGTAATAATTGCATTAAATATGTTGTTCTTTAGAGAGATAGAAATAGGATTATATTCTGCTATAGTTATATATTTATATGGAAAATTTGTGGATATAATATTTGAAGGAGTGTATTATACAAAACTATTATTTATAATATCAGATCAAAATGAAGAAATATCGGAAAAAATCGGAAAAGAAATAAAAAGAGGAGCAACTGGTCTATATGGAAAAGGAATGTATAGTAAAAAAGACAAATTAGTTTTAATATGTGCTGCAAATAGAGGAGATATAGTAAAAATAAAAAAAGTTGCAAAAGCAATTGATGAAAAATGTTTTATAGTAGTTGCTAATGCTAGAGAAGTATTGGGGAAGGGCTTCAAAGAATAATCACTATATGAAACTATAGTGATTATGTTTTTGTAATTAGTAAACTAGAAATTACATTAATATCTACAGAAATATTAAATTCAGCATTTTTATATTTTTCAGGCCAATTATATTCTCTCCAATCTTGAATTGTATCAAAATTGTGCAAAGCTTTTACTGCAAAAGCATCAATATCTGTTCCATATTGTTTAGATGTTTTTTTGAAATAATTATTTAATTGTTCTTCCATATAATTTTTTGCATTTTTTGATAACATATCAACAGAAGAATGTGTTTCATAGTTTATACCCTCATCAAGTGTTAATCCATAAGCTTCTAACGAAAGTTCTACAGAGATGTGAGGAATATCATCTTTTATCTCAACAGAAACCTTTGAATCTTTTTTTGGAGAGAGATTAAGTTCAGCTTTTTCATCTTCTCTAAAAGGGTTATCAATTGCAATAACACAAGAATCTATAGAATTACACACAAACAGATGGCAAATAGTTTCAATTGCAGTTAATTCACCACATAATTTTCCACCATCAAAAACAGCAATACCAATATTCTCAGCACCAAGCTTACCTTCAATTGAACTTGAACCTGCAATTAAATCCTCTGGACTAGTGATTATATCCTTTTTATTAGACGAATTAACTTTAGGCGAAGTATTATCAGAATTAGATTTTTCTGATGATTTGCTATTTGAATTATTAGAGCTACTAGAACTTTTGGAATTATCCGAACTGCTATCAGAGTCTGACTTTATTTTTTCTCTAGCAGTTACATCAAGTCCACCTAATATTGCAATGGGAGAGGTTGCTTTTGACGAAAGTTTATCATAAAAATCTCCAATTGTAATATTTTCAAAATAACCAGTAAATCTATTAGAAATAGAGAAAGTATCATAATATTGTGCTGTAATAGTTTCCAGATTAGGTTTAACATTGTCAAGATAATCATATGCAGGACATTTACTGATTAATACATTGGTTGAAGGCCTAATTTCTTCATTATTAATGAAACTATATATTTGCGTTGATATACCTTGTTTAGCGAAATCTTCTGAGAAAACAATAAGATTGCAATGTGACAAATTTAGTTCTTTACCAATGTAGCTATTAATCAAATTTAAAGCATTAAATAATGTGTCAGCTTCACCAGACACAAGAACTATCTTTCCGGAAATTTCTGAAGAACCACCTTGAGGAGAGGAAGAATCAGGAGTTGAAAACTGAGCTGAAACTTTTATTTTTGCATTCTCTCCTATATCAACTCCAAGTGCTAAGACATATGCCAAATTAGAAATATCATGTGAAGAAAAAGAGGTAGAAAAGCCATTTATAAAAAATATAAGTAATAAGAAAAATACAATAATACTTACAACACTTCTACTCATTTAAACCACTTCCTTATTGCTTTTTTTATTGTAGCTAAAACCAGTATTGATAAACTAACTCCAATTACCAATACGAAAAATGCATATTTGTATACAGAGTTTATAAAATATGCAGTTTCGGCATAATTCTTTTGCCAAATACTTGCAAAAAATATTGCTATAGCTAAAATACATAAAATAAAAATATTTTTCTTAATATTTAAAAGTTTGTTTAAGATTACTCCAGAAAACTTTAAACATAAACTTAAAAAACTAGTAAACGAGATAATCCAAATTAATATAAAAATTGAATCTAGTTTTCTAAAAAATGATCCAAACTCAATATATTTTACAGCAGAAAATAATGGTAAAAGTTCGTCACTATCAAGAAAGCTATGAAACATAAATAAAATAATTGCTACACTTATTAATAAAAAGATACATGACCATATAATAGAATGAACGGCTATCTTTTTGACTTTTTCAGGTTCTTTTAACATAGGTGGCAAAAAGTAAATACAAGTAATTCCTTGGAAAGCAAACATATTGCTTAGCCCAGTGACAAAAGTTGTATATGCACCTTGTCCCCAAATTGGATAAATCCTGTCAATTTTATAAAATGGAATATTTGATACAAATAAAAACAAAAGGCTAATTATTAATACAGGAAAAAATATCAAGGTACTTCTAAGAACAGCGTTATAATTAAAATTGCATGAAATAAGTGATGCAATTATAAAAACTAAAATAATATAATAAATTTGAGTATATGGAAAATATATTACTTGTAAACATGAAGCAAACATATGCAAAAATGAGCCACTAAAAAAAATAATATATATAACATAAGCCAAACCTATAATCCACTTCAAAACATTACCACCAAGATATTTTGAAATATCAATTAAATCATATGTCGGAAATTTATTTAAAAAATAGCATACAGTACAAGCAAAAATCAAGGTGATAATTTCGACGTAAAGTAAATTAAGTAAAGAAGAGGAGCCAGTAGTAGAAATAATTTCAGTTGTTGCATTTAAAATTATATGGTTAAAAACAATTGTTACTACTAAAGCAATAGCTTCTTTACTTCCAATCTTTGTATTATACATAATAATCCTTTCAATAATTTATTCTACTATATTATTCACAAAAAAATGAAAAATATGCATAAAAATACAATAGTAAACAACTAATATAAAAAGGCTTGTAAAAGAAAAAATAAAATGGTAAAATTAATCTGAAAAAATCAGATGGAAAGGAATGGTATCATGGGATTACGAATAATATACGGACGAGCAGGAACAGGAAAAAGTGAATACTGTTATAATGAAATAGCTAAGACAAACGAGGATATAATAATAATAACACCAGAACAATTCTCTTTTACAGCTGAAACAAAATTAATGGAGAAAATAAAAACACAAGCAGTGCTAAATGCAGAAGTAATAACGTTAAGTAGAATGGCATATAGAGTAAAAAATGAAATAGGCGAAAAAAATAAGACGAATTTAAGTAATTGTGGAAAAGCAATGCTGATATATTCTATATTAAATAATAAAAGGAAAGAATTGAAATTTTTAGGAAAGACAGATGAAAATATAGAACTAGTAGAAACGGCGATAACCGAGTTTAAAAAACATGGAATAAATGTTGAGAAAATAAAACAAGAAATAGAAGCACAAGAAGACATATACTTAAAAAACAAATTACAGGATATGTATTTGATTTATGGAGAATTTGAAAAGCAAATATCAGGGAAATACATAGATGAAACAGATTTATTAACAATACTAGCAGAAAATGTGGACAAAGTCGATCAATTTAAGGGTAAAACTGTATATATAGATGAATTTTCTGGATTTACAAATCAAGAATATGAAGTAATAAAAAAACTTATAAAAATATCAAAACAAGTAACAATAACAATATGCACAGACGAATTACATGAAATAAAAAAACCTGATACAGACATTTTTTATTCAAACCAAGTAACAATAAACAAAATATTAGATATTGCTAAACAATGCACTGTAAAGGTTGAAGAAATAAAATTAGAGGAAACACATAGATATAGAACATCTGAGCTAAAACATTTAGAAAGCAATTTGTATGAAAACAGATATAAAAAATATGAAGAAAAAGTAAAAAACATAGAAATGTTTTTAGCAAAAAACCAGTATTCAGAACTTGAAAAGGTAGCGAATATGATACTAAAATTAGTAAGAGAAAAGAATTATAGATATAAAGATATAACAATAATAACAAAAAACATAAGTACATATGCAAACCTTGCAAGAGCGATATTTGCTCAATATGGAATACCAATATTTATAGATGAAAACAGAGATTTGAGTCAAAATATAGTAATACAATATGTATTATCAATATTAGAAGTATTCAGTAAAAACTGGTCATATGATGCAATATTCAACTATATAAAAACTGGATTCTTAGATATTGACGAAGATGACATCTTCAAAATAGAAAAATATTGCTTAAAATGGGGAATAACACATAATAAATGGAAAAAAGAATTTGTATATGGAAAGCAGGAAGAGAAAGATAAAAGCGAAATAGAAAGATTAGAAGAAATAAGGAAAAATATAGTTAATCCATTAATAAAATTAAAAGAAGAAATAAATAAAAATAGTACAGCAGAAAACATATCAAAACAAATATATCAATTTTTAATAGAGCAAAACATAGAAGAAAAGATAAACGAAAAAATCCAAAATCTCATGGATATAGGACAAATAGACATTGCAAATGAATATAAAAACAGTATAAAAACAATAATAGAAATATTAGATGAAATAGTACTTGTATTTAAAGATGACAAAATTACAATAGATAAATATGTAAAAATACTAAAAGTTGGTTTTAAAAATAGTAGTTTAACGAAAATTCCAGGAACGCAGGACCAAGTTATATTAGGAGACACAGATAGATCAAGAAGTCATAAAGTAAAAGCAATATTTATTATTGGGCTAAATGATGGAAACTTCCCAAGTGTACACAAAGATGAAGGATTTTTCAATGATATTGATAGACAGAAACTAAAAGAAGATGGAATTGAACTTGCAAAAGGAACAATAGATTTATTATATGAGGACAATTTTAACATATACAAAGCATTTACAACAGCAGAGGAAAAACTATGTTTATTATATTCATCTTCAGATATGCAAGGAAAATCATTAAGGCCATCAATGTTGATAAACAAAATCAAAAAAATATATCCCAAAATCGTAGAAAAAAGTGACATAATTGAAAGTGAGAATGAGATATTAAATGAAATAGCGACATATAAAAAACTAATAAACAATATAAACGATTTAAAAGAGCAAAACAAAATGGATGATTTATGGTATTACATATATAGATACTATGAGAATTCAGAAAAATGGAATGCAAGATTAGAAAATGATTTAAAAGGAATAGATTATACAAATAAACCAGAAGAAATAGAAAAACAGAATATAGAAAAATTATATGGAAATAAACTAACAACTAGTATATCAAAACTTGAAAAACACAGAAGCTGTCCATTTTCATACTATTTAAAATATGGCTTAAAAATAAAACCACAAGAACAACTAAAAATCCAAACAATAAATACAGGAACATTTATACATGAAATAATAGACGAATTTTTTACAGAAATAAAAGAGAAGGGAATAGAATTAGAGCAAATTACAGATGAAGAGGTGGAAAAAGTCATAGACAAAATAATAGATGAAAAACTTGGACAAGGAAAAAACTATATATTCACATCAACTGCAAAATATAAAGTGCTTGTATTAAGACTAAAAAGAATTATAAAAAAGGCATTAAAATATATAATAGAAACAATTGTACAAAGTAGATTCAAAGTGCTAGGAACAGAATTGGAATTTGGGGAAAAAGGAAAATATAAGCCAATAATATTAACATTAGAAAATGGAAAGCAAGTAGAAATAATTGGTAAAATTGACAGAATAGACACTGCGCAGAATGAAGATGGTAAATATCTAAGGATAATAGATTATAAATCATCAATAAAAAATATTGATTTAAACGAAGTTTATGCAGGAATACAAATACAATTACTAACATATCTTGATGCAGTTTGTAGAGAAGAAGAGTTACAACCAGCTGGAATATTATATTTTAATATGTTAGAACAAATAATAAAAGCAGATAAAAGAATGTCCCCTGAGAAAATAGAAGAAAAGATAAAAGCAAACTTCAAAATGAAAGGACTAATTCTTGCAGATGTAAAAGTAGTAAAATTACATGATAAAAATCTTGAAAAAGGACAATCATCAATAATTCCTGCATATATTGATAAAGAGGGGAATCTTAGTAGCAAAAAAACAAATGGAGTAACAAAAGAACAATTTGCAGACTTACAGAAATATATGTACAAAATAATAAAAGAAATATCAAAAGAAATATTAGAGGGGAATATTGAACTAAAACCATATTATAAAAATAAAAAAACACCATGTAAATATTGTGAATATAAAAGTATTTGTAATTTTAATATGGATGGATGTGAGAACCAATATAATTATATAGATAAGAAAGCAAAAGATGAAATTTTAGGTAAAATAAAAGATGAAATTAATAAGTAAGGGGGAATATAATGGATTTATCAAATGAAAACATCATACATGTCAAGATAGACAATATAGAATATTTACAATTCAGAAAATTACTTGAATATAAAGACAGAATAAATCATGCATACAGCATAGGGATAGACAGAAATTATAGAACTGTTTATTCAGATGAGAAAAAATATAGAAAAGCAATAAATGATTATAAGGAGCTATGTAATGAGCTTGAAGAAAATTATATTAACATTGTAAAGCCAAATCAGTCACATACTAAGAATGTTCAAGTTGTAAATAAAAAAATAAAATTAGAACAACCTGATGTGAATTTGGAAGAATATACTGAAATAGATGGATTAATCACAAATAAGAGAAATATTATGTTAGCAACAACAAATGCAGACTGTATATTATTATTATTTTTTGACCCGGTAAAAAAAGTAATTGCAAATGTTCATTCAGGGTGGAAAGGAACTGTACAAAGAATATCAACAGAGACCGTAAAAAAAATGATAGAAATATATAAATGTAATCCACAAGATATAATATGTTGTATATGTCCAAGTATTAGGAAATGTCACTTTGAAGTAAGAAGAGATGTATATGAACTTTTTTACAATGAGTTCAAGGAACTAAAAGATATAGAAAACATAATAACAAAAAAAGAAAATGAAGATAAGTGGTTAATTGATACAGTTAAAATAAATCAAATTATTTTAGAAGAGATAGGACTTAAAAAAGAAAATATTATAGACTCAGGAATATGTAGTGTATGCAATTCCTCAAAAATACACTCTTATAGAGCTGAAAAAGAAGGTTATGGACTAAATACTGCACTTATAGAAATAAAATAAAGAAAGGGAGAGTAAGTAAGTATGATAATACCAGAGAAATTAAATAAAGGAGATACAATTGGAATAATAGCACCATCAAACCCAATAATAGATGAAAATGTTGAAGAAGTAGAAAAAGCAAAGGAAATAATACAAAAGCTAGGATATAAAGTAAAATATTCAAGAAATTTTTTTGATAATACAAATGGATATAGTAGTACAGCAGAACTAAAAGCAGAAGATATAAATGAGATGTTTGCCGATAATGAAGTCAAAATGATATGGTGTGCAAAGGGTGGAGAAAACAGTAATTCGACATTTGATTATATTGATTATGAATTAATAAAACATAATCCTAAGATAATATGTGGATATAGTGATATAACATCAATTACAAATGTTATATCACAAAGAACTGGACTTGTTACCTTTAGTGGAACTAATTTTAAAACAATTGCAACAGATGAAACAGAATATAGTTTGAGAGAAGCGAGAAAAAGATTTGAACAAGGAAACTTAGAATTGGGAACACCTCTAGATAAATATTTAACAATAAGAAGCGGATATGCTGATGGAGCTCTAATTGGTGGTAATTTAAGCTTGATGAGAGGACTTGTTGCAGGAAAATATGCAGTTGATTTTAGAGATAAAATATTATTTATTGAAGAACTTGGAATGGAAACAGGACCGGCACTTGTAAGTAATCATTTATATTATATGAAACAAAATGGAATATTTGATCAAATAAAAGGAATATGGGTTGGTAATTATACACATGAAAGTCAAATAACATTAGAAGATATAATACTTGATACATTAAGAGATGAGTATAGATTTCCAATTATCAAATCAGAAAACTTTGGGCACATAGAAAGAAAAACAGTTATACCTATTGGAACAAGGGCGGTAATAGATACAAGTAAAGAAATAAAAATACAACTTGTAGAAAGATGTGTGTTGTAAATTTAAAAATGTGAAACAATTAAATAAAAAATTGCTCAAACTATTGATTTTTCACGAAAATGTGATATAATAGTTAGCGTAAAAAACACATAAAGAATAGTTTAAGAGGAAGTGCTTTGGAAAATAATCATACCAAAGTCCAAATAAATGATAAAACTTTATGGAAGTTAAAACAAAAAGGGAGGAATTTAAAATGGCAGTAGTTGCAATGAAACAATTACTAGAAGCAGGTGTTCACTTTGGACATCAAACAAGAAGATGGGATCCAAGAATGGCAGAATACATATTCCAAGCTAGAAATGGTATTCATATCATCGACTTACAAAAAGCTTCAAAGAAAATTGATGAAGCATATGAATTCATCAAAGAACAAGTAGAAGAAGGAAAAACAGTTCTATTTGTAGGAACAAAAAAACAAGCTCAAGAATGCATGAAAGATGCAGCAATAAAGAGTGGAATGTACTATATTGATCAAAGATGGTTAGGAGGAATGTTAACAAACTTTGATACAATCCAAAAAAGAATTAAAAGACTAAAAGATCTTGAAACAATGGAACAAGACGGTACATTTGATGTATTACCTAAAAAAGAAGTAATAATATTAAAGAAAGAAATGGAAAAACTAGAAAAAAACCTTGGAGGAATAAAAGATATGGACAAACTTCCAGGCGTAATATTCCTAGTAGACCCTAAAAAAGAAAGAATAGCAATATTAGAAGCTAAAAAATTAAACATACCAGTAGTAGGTATAGTAGATACAAACTGCAATCCAGAAGAATTAGATTACCCAATTCCAGGAAATGATGATGCAATAAGAGCAGTAAAATTAATAGCAGATGTTATGGCAAATGCTATAATAGAAGGAAAACAAGGGGAAAGCCTTGAACCAGCTGAAGAACAAAACATAGAAGAAGAAGCAGAAACAATGGAACAAGTAGTTAGCGAATCTGACGAAAAAGCAGAATAATAAAAAACAAAGAGTAGGGCTTACTGCTCTACTCTTTTAAAAATAAAGGAGGAAAATAAAATGATTACAGCTTCATTAGTAAAAGAACTAAGAGAAAAAACAGGAGCAGGAATGATGGACTGCAAAAAAGTATTAACAGAAACAGATGGAGACCTAGAAAAAGCAGCAGAACTATTAAGAGAAAGAGGAATAGCAAAAGCAGCTAAAAAATCTGGAAGAATTGCAGCAGAAGGATTAGTTGAAGCATATGTTTCAGAAGATGGAAAAGTTGGAGCAGTAGTAGAGGTTAATGCAGAAACAGACTTTGTTGCAAAAAATGAAGAATTCAAAAAATTTGTAATGGATGTTGCAAAACAAGTAGTAGAAAACAATCCAAAAACTGTAGAAGATTTATTAGCAGAACCTTCAATAGCTGAAAGTGGAAAAACAGTAAATGAAGTATTAGTTGAAAAAATAGCAACAATTGGAGAAAACATGTCAATAAGAAGATTTGCTAGATTTGAAACAGACGGACTAGTAGAAAAATACATACATGGAGATGGAAAAATAGCAGTATTAGTAAACATGAAAAATGGAAGCAAAGAATTAGCTAAAGACATCTGTATGCAAATAGCAGCTGCAAGACCTGAATATGTAAATAGGGAAGAAGTCCCAGCTGATAGAATAGAAAAAGAAAAAGAAATATTAAAACAACAAACAATAAATGAAGGAAAGCCAGAAGCTATAGCAGAAAAAGTAGTTATGGGAAGAATAAACAAATTCTATGAAGAAATATGTTTAGTAGATCAAGAATTTGTAAAAGATCCAAGCCAAAAAGTATCACAAGTACTAAAAGATGCAACAGTTGTGGAATTTGCAAGATTTGAAAAGGGTGAAGGAATCGAGAAAAAAGAAGAGAACTTTGCTGAAGAAGTTATGAAACAATTACAATAAAAGTATAAAAAGAGAGAATTAGAAATTAAACTAGTTCTCTTTTTATATAATAGGAAAGTATTACTTCCACATTATATAAAAAGCTTCAATTGTTTGCCCTTTGAGATTTTCTCATATTAGCTGTAAACTCAAATTAGGCGAGAACAAATCAAACAAAAATTTTCGGTTTTTCTTATTTGTTTCTGCAAAATAGCTTTCTTTTTGAAATTATGTATGCTATAATATCATGGGAATGAGGTGCAAAAAAATGAAATTAATATCATGGAATGTAAACGGAATAAGAGCATGTTTGACAAAAGGATTTTCAGACTTTTTTAAACAAGCAGACGCAGACGTATTTTGCCTACAGGAAACAAAATGTCAACAAGGACAAGTGGAACTTGAATTTGAAGGATACAAAAGTTATTGGAATAGTGCAGAAAAAAAAGGATATTCAGGCACAGCAATATTTACAAGAAAAAAACCAATAAATGTAATATATGGGATAGGCAAAGAGGAACATGATAAAGAAGGAAGAGTAATAACACTTGAATTTGAAAACTATTATATAGTAACGATATATACACCAAACTCTAAAAAAGAATTAGAAAGATTAGCATATAGAATGGAATGGGAAGATGAAATAAGAAAATATTTGTTACATCTTAATGAAAAAAAGCCTGTAATAATGTGTGGAGACCTAAATGTTGCACACAAAGAGATAGACTTAAAAAATCCAAAAACAAATAGAAGAAATGCGGGATTTACTGATGAAGAGAGAAACAAAATGACAGAACTACTAAATGCAGGATTTACAGATACATTTAGATATGTATACCCAGAAAAAACGGAAAGTTACACATGGTGGTCATATATAGGACAAGCTAGGACGAGAAATGCAGGATGGAGAATAGACTATTTTATAACATCAAAGCAAATAGAAAAGAAAATAAAAGATGCGATAATCTATTCGGAAATATATGGAAGCGACCATTGTCCAGTGGGGTTAGAAATAGAAATATAGGAGGAAAAAAATGAAAGAATTAAGAAAGAACTTTTCAAAATGGATGTATTGGTTTATATTAGCAGTTGCTATAATAATTGTATACAAATTTTTTGATAACTTTACTGCTATAGGAGAAGCGATAGGTAAATTCTTTGATGTAATTGAGCCATTCTTACTAGGAATATTAATAGCATATTTATTATATATACCAGCATCAAGAATAGAAAAAAGAATAGAAAAATCTAAATCAAAATTCATAAAAAACAAAGCAAGAGGGTTGAGCGTCTTAGTTACGTTTGTACTTGCAGTTGTTCTTATATTAATACTTGTAAATTGCATATTACCAATTGTAACAGAAAGTATTATGGAATTAATGAACAATTTCCAGATGTATTGGAATACAGCGGTAAATAAATTAAGTTCACTACCAGAAGATTCTATATTAAAAAATGACAAGGTAACAGAAGCAATACAAAGCCTTGGAAATGGACTTCAAGAAATAGATTTCAAACAATATGTTAATCCAGAAAGATTAACAACTTATGTGAAAAGTGTGCTAGGAGTTGCAACAGGAATATTTGATATGTTTGTAACAATTATAGTATCAATTTATATATTACTAGAAAGAGCACACATAATAAGATTTTTCAAAAAACTTGGATATGCAATATTTGATAAAAAAGTATGCCAAAAGGTTGCAGAATATTTTAATAGTACAAATAAAATATTTTTCAAATTTATAAGTAGTCAATTGCTAGATGCAGTTATAGTTGGTATATTAGTAACAATTGCTATGTCTATAATCGGAGTAAGATATGCTATTTTACTTGGATTTATGATAGGACTATTTAATGTTATTCCATATTTTGGAGCAATTGTAGCAGTTGCAATAAGTATATTAATCACACTTATAACAGGTGGAATATCACAAACAATAATAATGGCTATTGCGGTAATTATTTTACAACAAATAGACTCAAACATAATAAACCCAAAAATAATAGGAAATTCATTAGAAATGAGTCCACTACTAGTAATATTTTCAGTAACAGTGGGTGGGGCATATTTTGGAGTATTAGGAATGTTCCTTGCAGTTCCAGTAGCGGCTGTATTGAAAATATTAATAAATGATTACATAGATTATAAAAATTCAAAAAAGGAAAAAATTGAAAAAATATTCAAAAGCTATTGAAAAAGAAGTAAATAAATGGTAGTATATTCTCATACTGTTTTTACGGTATGAGAATAATTTTATGTCTAAAACTATTTACAAAAATTGAAAAATTAAATTCAATGAATTAAAATCTAATAAAGTCAAATAATATATATATAATGTTAAATGTGTATATATGCGAGTATATTTACTAAAGAGAAATAGGAGCAGAAAATGTTAAGATGAGAGGAAAGATTATTATGGAAAGTCAAATGACACAAAAAATTGAACAATTTTTTACCAATGCAAGGAAAAAATATGTAAGAATTAATCAAACAGGATTCATAATGAGTCAAAATTTTATAAACATGCCGATATGCATAATTCATGATGATATATTGAATTTAAGAGACGAAAAAAGACATGAGTTTATATCTATAAATTTGAACCAAGTGTATAAATTAGAAATAAGGAGAAATAAACTAATTCTATTTTTAGATAATGATATTGAATTAAAAATAGAGATGATTGATAAAATTCATCTCTAATATTATTAAAAAGCTTAGTTTCTTAATTTATCCAACGTTGATGCATCTAGTTCATCTAAATTATCTAAACTAAATTCTAATAATGAAATAATAGTCTTATTAAAGGATAAATTTTTTATATTTGCTAAGTTTTGTATATCTTCAACAATGTTTTCTGGTAAACGAAGTGTTTTACTAACACCACTGTGGTTCTCTGGTATTTTTAACTTATTCATGTAATGCCTCCTTATGCAATCATTTTATAATAGAAAACAAAATAAATATGCACCCATTTTGAGGTGCATATGTTTATTATAATGCATAAGGATTAATTATCCTTTTGTTTTTTTCTTTTTGAATATCGAAAATAATATAATTGCTAATAATACAACAATTATTGCAATAACTCCAGTCCAACCTAGTGTAGAAACAAGTTTACTTCCTAATGACATTATTATTCCTGCTAGTACAACTCCAAGTGCTACAGCCGTAATACTTGTTTTGAATCCAAGGTTTAAAATACTAGCAACGAGAGTTCCTGTCCATGCACCAGTACCAGGTAATGGAATGCCTACAAATAATAGTAATGCCCAAAATGTACCTTTTGTTCCAGCAGATTCTTTTAATTTATTTCCACCTTTTTCACCTTTTTCTAAACACCATGTAAAGAATTTTTTTGTATATTTTTTATCTTTTCCCCATTCAAGTACCTTTCTTGCAAACAGATAGATTATTGGAACAGGTAACATATTTCCTATTATTGCTATTGGATAATATAAAAATATATCTAAGCCTAGCCCTTCTGCAATAGGAATCGCACCTCTTAATTCTATTATAGGTACCATAGACACTACAAAAACTATTAGATATTTTATGATTAATGGTAATCCTGCCATAAATGACCTCCTAAATTTAACTTATATTATTTTACTATAAAGTATAGAAAAGTCAAGGAAATATAACTAAAAAGTTTTATTTTTAACAAAAAAGTTATTTCACATTTGAGAAATAAAATAAAAGCTAAAAATTTCTGGAAAAAGCTTCCGAAAATGCTGGAAATCAATTGACAAGCAGTGTTAAAATATGGTATAATATAGGATGTATATTTACGAAAAAATATTAATTCAGGAGAAATTAGAAAAATAAGAATTATATGCACGAAAATAAAGTGGAAGAAATTGTAAAGCAGACAAAATCCGAAGCCTTACGGAAGTGCATATCAAGAAGGGATTTTTCTAAAAAGTTTTTTTTACATCTGCTTAAAATATTTTAAGGAGTGATTTATTTGAAAATCAAAGAAGTTAAATACGAAAAAGCATCACGTAAAGATTTCTCAAAGGTAGGAGACTACATAGAAATGCCAAACCTAATCAAAGTACAAAAAGACTCATATGATTGGTTCATAGAAGAAGGCTTAGGAGAAGTATTAAAAGACATATCACCAATAGTAGACTACACAGGAAATTTAGTTCTAGAATTTTTCGACTATTACATGGAAGAAAAAACAAAATACACATTAGAAGAAGCAAAAGAAAGAGACGCTACATATTCAACAAGACTACATGTAAAAGTTAGATTAATAAACCGTGAATCAGGAGAAATAAAAGAGCAAGAAATTTATCTAGGGGACTTCCCATTAATGACAGACAGTGGAACATTCATCATAAATGGAGCAGAAAGAGTTGTAGTAAGCCAATTAGTACGTTCACCAGGATGTTACTATGATGAAATATTTGACACAAAAACAGGAAAGAAAACATACACATCAACAGTAATGCCATTAAGAGGAGCATGGATAGAATACGAAACAGATGGAAATGACATGTTCTGGGTGCGTGTAGACAGAACAAGAAAAATACCCGTAACAACACTATTAAGAGCAGTAGGTCTAGTATCAGATGACCAAATAAGATCATTATTTGGAGAAGAAAACTTATTAGAAACAACAATACAAAAAGACACAATAAAAACAGAAAAAGAAGCATTAATAGAAATATATAAAAAGCTAAGACCAGGAGAACTACCAACAGTAGAAGCTGCGAAAGGATTATTCAATGGGTTATTCTTCGATAACAGAAGATATGACCTAGCAAAAGTGGGTAGATTCAAATTCAACCAAAAACTAGGACTAGCAAACAGAATAAAAAATCAAGTTGCATTTGAAGACATAATGGACAAAGAAACAGGAGAAGTATTTGTAGCAGCTGGAGAAGTAATAACACCAGAAGTTGCAGAAGACATACAAAATGCAGGAATAAATATAGTAGACATCAAACATGGAGACAAAAAAGTAAGAATAATAGGAAATGGAACAGTAAACATTCATAAAGTACTACCAAATGTGGATTTAAGCAAACTACATTTTAAAGAATATGTAAATTATGAAGTATTACAAAATATAATACAAAATACAAGTGAAGAAGAACTTGTAAAAACATTAAAAGAAAGATACAACGAATTAGTACCAAAACACATAACAACAGAAGATATGATAGCATCAGTAAACTATCTATTAAATGTATCACATGGACTAAACAAAAAAGATGATATAGACCATTTAGCAAACCGTAGAATAAGATGTGTTGGAGAATTATTACAAAACCAATTCAGAATTGGATTAACAAGACTAGAAAGAGTTGTTCGTGAAAGAATGACAATACAAGACTTAGACGTAATAACACCACAAACATTAATAAACACAAAACCAATAACATCATCAATTAGAGAATTCTTTGGAAGTTCTCAATTATCGCAATTTATGGATCAAACAAATCCACTATCAGAACTAACACATAAAAGAAGAATATCAGCATTAGGACCAGGTGGACTTTCAAGAGAAAGAGCAGGGTTTGAAGTTCGTGATATTCACTACACACACTATGGTAGATTATGTCCAATAGAATCACCAGAAGGACCAAACATAGGACTTATATCAGCACTATCATCATTTGCAAACATAAATGAATATGGATTTATTGAAACACCATATAGAAAAATAGATCCAGAAACACATAGAGTAACAGACATAGTAGAATACATGAGTGCAGATGTTGAAGACAACTACATAATAGCACAAGCATCAGAGCCAATGGACGAAAATGGAGAATTTATAAATGACCGTATACGTGTAAGACACAGAAATGAAATAATAGAAGTTGACAAAGAATTAGTACAATATGTTGATGTATCACCAAAACAACTAGTATCAATAGCTGCAGCCATGATACCATTCTTAGAGCATGATGACGCAAAAAGAGCGCTAATGGGTGCAAACATGCAACGTCAAGCAGTACCATTAATGATAACAGAATCACCAATAGTAGGAACAGGTATAGAATATAGAGCAGCAAAAGACTCTGGAATATTAGTATTAGCAGAAGATGATGGATATGTAGAAAAAGTTACAGGTGACACAATAACAATGAAATACAACAATGGAAAAACAGTAGTACATAAACTACGCAAGTTCAAAAGAACAAATGGTGGAACATGTATTAACCAAAAACCAATTGTTGTAAAAGGAGAAAAAGTAAAAAAAGGAGATGCCATTGCAGATGGACCATCAACAAAAGATGGAGAAATGGCATTAGGTAAAAACGTATTAATAGCATTCTCTACATGGGAAGGTTATAACTACGAAGACGCTATATTATTAAATGAAAGATTAGTACAAGAAGATGTATTCACATCAATACATATAGAAGAATATGATTGTGAATGTCGTGATACGAAACTAGGTGCAGAGGAAATAACAAGGGACATACCAAATGTTGGAGATGACTCATTAAAAGACCTAGATGAAAACGGAATAATCAGAATAGGTGCAGAAGTTAGACCAGGAGACATATTAGTAGGTAAAGTAACACCAAAAGGTGAAACAGAGCTAACAGCAGAAGAAAGACTACTTCGTGCAATATTTGGAGAAAAAGCTAGGGAAGTAAGAGATACATCACTTCGTGTACCACATGGAGAAGCAGGAACAATAGTAGATGTTAAAATATTTACTAGAGATAATTCAGAAGAATTAGGCCCTGGCGTGAATCAAGTAATAAGATGTTATATAGCAACAAAGAGAAAAATATCAGTTGGAGATAAAATGGCTGGACGTCATGGTAACAAAGGTGTAATCTCAAGGATATTACCAACAGAAGATATGCCATTTTTACCTGATGGAACACCAATAGACATATTATTAAACCCACTAGGTGTACCTTCTCGTATGAACTTAGGCCAAGTATTAGAAGTTCACTTAGGTGGAGCAGCAAGAGTATTAGGATGGAAAGTCTCAACACCAGTATTTGATGGTGCATCAGAAGAAGACATAACAGAATTATTAAAACAAGCAGGAATGTCAGAAGATGGAAAGTCTGTACTATATGATGGTAGAACGGGAGATCCATTTGATAAACCAATAACAGTCGGAGTAATGTATATGTTAAAACTACATCACTTAGTAGATGATAAAATACATGCTCGTTCAACTGGACCATACTCATTAGTAACACAACAACCACTTGGAGGTAAAGCACAATTTGGTGGGCAACGTTTTGGAGAGATGGAAGTGTGGGCACTAGAAGCATATGGTGCAGCATACACATTACAAGAAATATTAACAGTAAAATCAGATGATGTTGTAGGACGTGTTAAGGCATATGAAGCAATAGTAAAAGGTGAAAACATACCTGAACCAGGAGTTCCAGAAAGCTTCAAAGTACTTGTAAAAGAGCTACAAGCATTAGGACTAGATATAAAACTATTTACGGAGAACAATGAGGAACTTGAATTAAAAGAACACATTGAAGACGGAATAGACTTTAGCGAAACTGAAGAAGGAAAAGCATTACAAAGTGGGGGAAATATAATACTTGATGAAGATTTAGAAGACGGATATACAGAAGAAGATGAAATGCTTGAAGAAGAAAATGAAGAAATGTTTGAAGACGAATTAGATGCTGAAGATGAATTCTTTGATGGAGAAGATGAATTATAATAAAATAAAAATTAAATAAATCTCGAAAATTTTAGTGTGTTGCATAAGAGATTGCACAGCAGTGTATACACACTAAAATGTTTCAAGATTACCCAAATTAAATTCAAGAAGGGGGACATCTAATAAAGATGGATGAATTAGAAGTATTCAACAAATTAAAAATAGGAATAGCATCAGATGAAAAAATAAGAGAATGGTCAAAAGGCGAAGTAAAAAAACCTGAGACAATAAACTATAGAACATTAAAGCCAGAAAAAGATGGTCTATTTTGTGAAAAAATATTTGGACCAACAAAAGACTGGGAATGTCACTGTGGTAAATATAAAAGAGTGAGATATAAAGGAATAGTATGTGACAGATGTGGGGTTGAAGTTACAAAGGCAAAAGTAAGAAGAGAAAGAATGGGACACATCGAATTAGCAGCTCCAGTAGCACATATTTGGTATTTCAAAGGAATACCAAGCAGAATAGCACTTGTACTTGATATTTCACCAAGAAACCTTGAAAAAGTAATATATTTTGCTTCATACATAGTTACAGATAAAGGAACATCTGGACTAGAAAAATGTCAAATATTAAATGAAAAAGAATATCATGAGGCAGAAGAAAAATATGGTAGAAAATCATTTACAGCTAAAATGGGTGCAGAAGCAATAGAAGAGCTTCTAAAAGAGGTAGACTTAGATAAATTAACAGAATCAATCAAAAAAGACCTTGAAAAAGCAAGTGAACAAAAAAAGGCAAAACTAATAAAAAGATTGGACACTGTAGAATCATTCAAATTATCAGGAAATAGACCTGAATGGATGGTAATGAATGTTGTACCAGTAATTCCACCAGATTTAAGACCAATGGTACAATTAGATGGTGGCAGATTTGCAACATCAGACTTAAATGATTTATATAGAAGAGTAATAAACAGAAACAACAGATTAAAAAGATTACTTGAATTAGGTGCACCAGAAATAATTGTAAGAAATGAAAAAAGAATGTTACAAGAATCAGTTGATGCATTAATAGACAATTCAAGAAGAGGTAGACCTGTTACAGGTGCAGGAAATAGACCTCTAAAATCACTATCAGATTTACTAAAAGGTAAACAAGGTAGATTCCGTCAAAACTTATTAGGAAAACGTGTTGATTATTCAGGACGTTCAGTAATAGTTGTTGGACCAGAATTAAAAATATATCAATGTGGACTTCCAAAAGAAATGGCAGTTGAATTGTTCAAGCCATTTGTAATGAGAGAATTAGTAGGAAGACATATTGCACATAATATAAAAAGTGCAAAACGAATGGTAGAAAGACTAAGCCCAGAAGTATGGGGAATACTTGAAGAAGTTATACAAGATCACCCAGTAATGTTAAACCGTGCACCTACATTACATAGACTAGGTATTCAAGCATTTGAACCAGTATTAGTAGAAGGTAGAGCAATAAAACTTCACCCATTAGTATGTGAGGCATTTAACGCAGACTTCGACGGTGACCAAATGGCAGTTCACTTACCATTAACACCAGAAGCACAAGCAGAAGCAAGATACTTGATGCTAGCAACAAACAACTTATTGAAACCACAAGATGGTAAACCAGTTGCAGTACCAAGACTAGACATGATTCTAGGAAGCTATTACTTAACAATGACATTAGATGGAGAATTAGGAGAAGGAAAATATTTCAAAGATCCTGATGAAGCAATAATGGCATTCCAAAACAAAGCAGTATCAATACATGCAAAAATATTTGTTAGAATTGAAAAAGAAATCAATGGAGAAAAGAAATTTAAAAAAGTTGAAACAAGTGTTGGTAGAATTATATTCAACCAAGGAATTCCACAAGATTTAGGTTTCATAGACAGAGATGAGGATCCATTCCAATATGAAATAAACTTCCCTGTTATGAAAAAATCAATGGGACAAATAATAGAAAAAGTTATTGATAAACATGGACTTGTTGAATCAGCAGAAGTAATTGACTATATAAAAGCACTAGGATTCAAATATTCAACATTAGCAGGTATAACATTCTCAGTAGCCGATGTTGAAGTACCTGAAGCTAAAAAGACAATATTAGAGGAAGCTGGAAAACAAGTTGAAAAAATAAGAAATCAATATAGAAGAGGTTTGATAACTGATGATGAAAGATATAAATCAGTAATTAACATTTGGGAAAAAGCAACAAATGACGTAAGTAAAGAAATGGAAGAAAACTTTGATGACTTAAACCCAATATATATGATGGTTAAATCTGGAGCCCGTGGTAATATGAACCAATTAAGACAAATCGCAGGTATGCGTGGACTTATGGCAAGCACTACAGGTAAAGCAGTAGAAATACCAATTAAATCATGTTTCCGTGAGGGACTAGATGCACTAGAATACTTTATATCATCACATGGTGCACGTAAAGGACTTTCAGATACAGCATTAAGAACAGCTGACTCTGGATATTTAACAAGAAGACTTGTTGATGTATCACAAGATATAATAGTAAGAGAACATGATTGTGGAACACATGAAGGATTAATGCTTGAAGACATAAAAGACGGAAACCAAGTTGTCGAAAAACTTGAAGAAAGACTTGAGGGAAGATATGTACTTGAAGATGTAAAACATCCAGAAACTGGAGAAGTAATTGTTGATACACATACAATGATAACAAAAGCAATAGCAAAACAAATTGTTGAAAGTGGAATAAAACAAGTAATAGTTCGTTCTGTAATTGCATGTAGAAGCAAACATGGTGTATGCCAAAAATGTTATGGTATGGGATTAGCAAGAAGAGAAGAAGTATCAATTGGTGAGTCTGTAGGTATAATTGCAGCACAATCAATTGGTGAACCAGGTACACAGCTAACAATGAGAACTATTCACTCTGGTGGTGTTGCTGGTGTAGCAGACATTACACAAGGTTTACCTAGGGTTGAAGAGTTATTTGAAGCTAGAAAGCCAAAGGGATTAGCTGTAATAACTGAAATAGATGGTACAGTTAAAATTTCTGAAACAAAGAAAAAGAAAGAAATAATAGTAACATCTAAAGATGATTCAAAAACATATACAATACCATTTGGGTCAAAACTAAAAGTTAAAGACGGAGATGAAGTAAAAGCTGCTCAACCACTTATAGAAGGTTCTATAAATCCAGCTGAAATACTTACAATAAAAGGACCAGAGGGAGTATATGAATACTTAATATCTGAAGTACAAAAAGTATATAGAAACCAAGGTGTTGATATCAATGACAAACACATAGAAGTTATAGCAAGACAAATGCTTAGAAAAATAAAAATAGAGAATGGTGGAGAAACAAGTATGTTCCCAGGTTCTCTTGTAGACATCTATGAATTTGAAAACAAAAACAAAGAAGCAGTTGAACAAGGAAAACGACCAGCTACAGGTAGAAGAATATTATTAGGTATTACAAAGGCATCATTAGCTACAGACAGTTTCTTATCAGCAGCATCATTCCAAGAAACAACAAGAGTATTAACAGAAGCTGCAATAAAAGGTAAAGAAGATGACTTGATAGGATTAAAAGAAAATGTAATAATTGGTAAACTTATACCAGCAGGTACAGGTATGAAGAGATATCAAGATGTTACAATTAAAGTTGAAGGAGAAGAAGATAGTCAAGAAGAACCTTCAATGGTATCATCAGAACAAGCATAGGCATAATAAAAAATCCAGTTGAAAAGACTGGATTTTTTATGTTGTTAATAGAGTTTTATAAATTATCTTTACTTACATCATTTTCAGAAATGTTATCAAAGTCAATAGCATATTCAAATGTTGTATCCTTATCTGGAGTGTACTTAGTAATGAATTTAGTTTTAGTATTTATATACCATGTACTATTTCCGTATTTAATTATATAGTTTCCATCTCTTGATGTAATTGGCTTAAATAGATAATGTTTTAGAAGTTCAGCAATTACATTGTTTGAAGGCATATTGCTTATTAATGTGGCATCATTGTAAGATGCGTTTTCAATGTAATTAGATAATTCACTGGTTTCGTCAAAATTGTATTCTTCTTCTAAATCAGCACTCTTTGAAATTCCTTTTTTAGTATTTGAATCATACCAACGTGAACTATAATATTCTCCATTTACATATAATGTACTAAAATAAATACCATTATAAAAATAAATGTCTTGTTTTGTGTTCTCTGAAATTAAATCTTGACTAATAGATGTAAAATGGTATCCTTGTTTTGAGTTTTTAAATTCCTCATTACTGTTGCAAATTCCTTTTAATATTAAGAAATTTCTAAGTAAGTTTCCTAAAAACAGTAATAATACTATAATTAAAATTGTTAAAAGTATGGTTAATAGATTTTTTTTCATATGTTTTCCTCTTTTTTATTTATATAAATTATCTTTACTTACATCATTTTCAGAAATGTTGTTGAAATCAATAGTATTTTCATATGCGGAAATATCCTTAGATGTGCTTCCTTTTATAATAGATTTAGTAATGAATTTTGTTTCTTTATTTATATATACTGTACTATTATTGATTTTAATTACATAATTCTCGCCCTCTGAGGTAATAGGTTTAAATAAATATAATTTAAGAACTTCAGCAATAGTGTTATTTGAAGACATAGCATTTGTTAATAATGCATTCACATATATAGTATTTTTGAAATAGTCGGGTATTGTATTATCTTCTCCAAAAGTGCGTTCTCCTTCTAGGTCAGCGTTCTTAGAAATACCATTTTTGGCATTTGAATCATACCATGTTGAAGATTCAAATTCATTATTAATATATGTTTTAATAAAATATACACCATTATAAAAATACATATCGGATTTTGTGCTTTTTATAAAAGTAAGATTAGGGTAGGTAGTAGATGTAAAATGGTATCCTTGTTTTGAGTTTTTAAATTCCTCATTACTGTTGCAAATTCCTTTTAATATTAAGAAATTTCTAAGTAAGTTTCCTAAAAATAGTAATAATACTATAATTAAAATAGTTAAAAGTATGGTTAATAGATTTTTTTTCATATGTTTTCCCCCTTTTTTTATTTAATAGGCTAACAGGTCAAAGACCTGTTAGCCCCAGAACTAAACTGAATGTGAAAGATGCGTTTAAGCTACTTTATCGACTTTGCTTATTTTTGGAAATTAACGGATAGTTGTGCGAGTTTTGTGACGGTATTTGCCTCACAGGTTACTCTGTAAGTCCCAATAGGGAGAGTGTAAGGCAGGTTATCTACATGGGTATGACCGTCACAGATGAAAGTGTTGCTTTTGAAATCGCCAGTACTCACATTGGTGAAACGTAAAACAACAACGCCAGACTTTCCCCCTATATTTAATCTTCCTGTGTATTCTACTTTGGACGTTGAATGTGCCAAAGTAAAAGTATTATCCCCAGTATTTCTGAAAGGATAAATGATGGCGTAGCTTGCACGAGCCTCTTGAATGTCAAATGCATCAGAGGCGATGGTGTCGTTTGTGGAGACTACAGTTGAGCTAAGCTCTTGTGCGAATGCAGTTACAGTCATAGCTGTAATGCAGAACACAGCTGCAAGAAGACCACAAACAGTCTTTTTAAAAGACATATTGCTTCCTCCATTAAGTTTGTATTTCACATTGTTTAGTCTGTTTCTTTAACACTAAGAGAAATACCCTAAGTGTTAAATACATAAAAGTACTAAAGCCGAATTTTTTCGACATCTATGTGATTGTAGCAGTTTTAACATAATTTGTCAATAGCTTTTTTGAAATATTTACAATTTTTCGGGAAAATTAAGTTTCTAAAATATAAATTTAATACTGTTAACCTTGACAAAACAGCTATTTAGAAGTATACTAGAAGAGTATAAAAAGGAGAAAAAATATGTCTGGAAATAATAGAAAACTATTTGATAATCTAGTATCAAGAACAAAGATATATCTGGTAATAATATTAATATTACTAATAATACTATCATGCCTACAGCCAATATTAATATTACCAGCAATAATTGTATACATTCTAATATTAACATATACATATTTCGCAAACAACAAAAGAAAAAGCGAAATATCGGAACAATTGCAAGACTTAACACTAACAGTAGACACAGCAGCAAAAAGTAGTTTAATAAATGCGCCATTTCCACTAGTAATATTAGAAACAGATGGAAACATAATATGGAGAAGTTCAAAATTCATAACAGAATTCATGAACATAGATATAAACAGTTATATAAGTGATATAATAATAGACATCAAAAATGAAATAGAAAAAAACAAAGAAAAGAAAATAAAATCACTTACAAGAGAAATAAAAATAGGAAAGAAAAATTACAAAATCCAATGTGAATTTGTAAAAACAAAAAAAAGTGAGAGAAAAAAAGTTGCAGAATACATGATGATACTATACTTCATAGACGAAACAGAAAAATACAAGTTACAAGAAGAAAACGAAAACAAAAAAACATGTGTAGGAATAATAATGGTAGACAATTATGAAGAAGTAATGCAAAGAGTAGACACAGAACAAAGAACGCAACTAATGGCAAAAGTAGAAAGTAGTATGTATGACTGGGTAAACGAAACAAACGGAATACTATTAAAAGAAGATAGAGACACATATGTATATATATTTGAACAAAGAAACTTAGAAAAAATAAAAGAAGACAAATTTACAATACTAGATACAATAAAAAACCTAGTAAGAAAAGACAAAATACAGCTAACACTAAGTATAGCAATATCAAATGAAGGAGAAAACGAAAAAGAAGTATACAAATCAGCACAATCAGCAATGGACGTTATACTTGGTAGAGGTGGAGACCAAGCAGTAATAAGAGAAAATGGAAAATACCAATTCTTTGGGGGAAAAGTAGAAGAAGTAGAAAAAAGAACAAAAGTAAAAGCAAGAATAGTTGCACATGCATTAGAAGAACTAATATCAGAATGTGAAAATGTAATAATAATGGGTCATACAAACCCAGATATAGATGCAATGGGTTCAGCTTTGGGAGTATACAGAATAGCAAAAGAATTAGGAAAAGAAACAAACATATTAACAAACTTCAATGGAGTATCAATAAAATCATTTATAGCAAATATACAAGAAGAATACAAAGATGTGCTAATAGACAAAGAAACAGCATTTACAAAAATAAATAAAGAAACATTATTAGTAGTTGTTGATACACACAAAAAATCATATGTTGAATGTCCGGAACTACTTGAAAAAACAAGTAAAATTGTTATAATAGACCATCATAGGAGAAGTGCAGACTTTATAGAGCAAAGCATATTAACATTCCAAGAAGTATATGCATCATCTGCGGCAGAGTTGGTAACAGAGTTAATTCAATATACACAAAAAGAAGTAGAATTATCAACAACAGAAGCAGAGGCACTATATGCAGGGATAATGATGGACACAAAGAACTTCACATTCAAAACAGGTGTAAGAACATTTGAAGCAGCTGCATATTTAAGAAGATGTGGAGTAGATATAATAAAAGTAAAAAAATGGTTCCAAAGTGACCTAGAAAGTTATAATAAAATTGCAGAAATAGTAAAAAAATCAGAAATAGTATATGATACAATAGCAATATCTTCATATGGAGAGCAAGGAAAAGACACAAGCCTAATATGTGCAAAAGCAGCAGATGAACTACTAACAATAGGAAACATAACAGCATCATTTGTATTAGGAACAATAGAAAACAAAATATGCATAAGTGGGCGTTCTATAGGAGATATAAATGTACAATTAATTTTAGAGAAGCTAGGTGGTGGAGGGCACATAACACTAGCAGGAGCACAACTAGAAAATGTAAGCATGGAAGATGCAAAAAAAGAACTAATGGAAAAAATAAACGAATATTTTGTTGAAAAAGAATAGGAGGCAATATATGAAAGTTATACTAAAAGAAGATATAAAAGGAGTAGGAAAGAAAAACGAAATAATAAATGCATCAGATGGATATGCAAGAAACTTCTTACTACCCAAAAATAAAGCAGTAGAGGCAAATGCAGAAAATATGAGTAAATTACAAGCACAAAAAAATGCAACACAATATAAAAAAGATGTTGAAAAAGAAGAAGCAAAAAAAGTTGCAGATAAAATGAGCAAAATAATGATAAAAATAAAAGTAAAAGCAGGAGAAAATGGAAAAATCTTTGGTGGAGTATCAGCAAAAGAAATTGCTGAAAACCTAGAAACTCAACATTCAATAAAAGTAGACAAAAAGAAAATAGAATTAAAAGAGCCAATAAAAACATTAGGAATGCACAATGTAGATATAAAACTATATGACGGAGTTATAGGAAAAGTAAAGATTGATGTTATATCATAAATGGCTATAAAAATAGCCATTTTTCCATATGTAATTATAAAAACAATATGAAAAGCGAGGTAATAACATGGAACTAGAAAAGATACCACCACATGACATAGAAGCAGAACAAGCAGTAATAGGAAGTATGATAACAGATAGAGATGCAGTAATATCAGCAGTGGAAACACTAAAGCCAGATGCATTTTATAGAGATGATAATAAAGCAATATTTGAAGCAATATTAAACTTATACAAAAAAGCTGAACCAATAGATATAATAACATTAAAAGACGAACTAGAATCAATGAATAAATTTGAGCAAGTTGGAGGATATGAATATTTAGCAAGTCTTCCAGAAAAAGTACCAACAACAGCGAATGTACAAAAATATATCAAAATAGTAGAGGAAAAATCAATACTAAGAAATCTAATAAAAACAGCAAATGAAATAATAAGTTTAGGATATGACCCAACAGAAGATGTTGAAGATATAATGGACAGTGCCGAGAAAAAAATATTTGATATAATGCAAAGTAAAAATCAAAAAGGATATACACCAATAAAAGATGCACTTGTTGAAAGTTTTGCAAAATTAGAAGAACTATATAACAGAAAACAATATATAACAGGAGTATCAACAGGATTTATTGCACTAGACCATAAAACAGCAGGATTACACGGTTCGGAATTAATACTTGTTGCTGCAAGACCAGCAATGGGAAAAACAGCATTTGCACTAAATATAGCAACAAATGCAGCAGTAAGAGGCAAAGTACCTGTGGCTATATTTAGCTTGGAAATGTCAAAAGACCAATTAGTAAACAGAATATTATGTAGTGAGGCGATGGTAGATAGTAATAAAGTAAGAACAGGAAAAGTCGAAGAAGGAGACTGGGTGAAACTAGCAGGAGCGATAGGACCACTATCAGAATCAGAAATATATATAGACGATACACCAGGTATATCTGTGATGGAAATAAGAACGAAATGTAGAAAACTAAAAATGGAAAAAAACATAGGACTAATTGTTATAGACTATTTACAACTAATACAGGGAAATAACAAAAGAGTGGGAAGCAGAGAACAAGAAATATCAGAAATAAGTAGATCATTAAAAATACTTGCAAAAGAATTAGATGTACCAGTAATTGCTTTATCACAGTTATCAAGAGCTGTAGAGCAAAGACCAGACCATAGACCTATGTTATCAGATTTACGTGAATCTGGAGCAATAGAGCAAGACGCAGATATAGTAATGTTCATATATAGAGATGACTACTACAATAAGGAAAGCGAAAAAAAAGATATAGCAGAAATAATAATTGCAAAACAAAGAGGAGGTACGATAGGACCTGTAGACTTATTATGGATGGGAAATTATACTAAATTTGTAAACTTAGAAAAAAGATTTGATGATTAATGTAGAAAAAACGTGCTCAAACACCTGAAAAAGGAAAAAATACTTGAAAAACATGGTAATAAATGTTATAATATAAGTGTTGCGAAAGCATATTTTATTTCAATTAGGGAGGTCATGAGATGAAAAGTAAAGATCTCATCGATTACTTTCCCAGTATCCTTGAGGAGGCTCCTGAGTTTATCAGAGTTCTTCAGCGGTACAATGGCTGGAAGAAGAATAGACTCCCAACCGATGTAATCGCAAACTGGGAAAACGAAGACAGAAACACTAAGTTCTATTTCCTAGGGTGGCTCAAGGAAGCGACAAAAAATTTTGGCGTAGCAGGAATGATTCCTCATTTCACACTGCACCAGAAGCAGGCAGTCGCTAAATACATTGAGGCAATACTGGAGGAGGCCAACCGAGAAGAAAACGATAGTTTCTATCGTGGTATGAACGAGCGCCTAGACGAGAAATTTGGAAGAAGATAATAGCAACACCTAATTGTAGCACCTCTGGATAACAGAGGTGTATTTTATTAATAGAGGTAAGAATATGAAAGAAAAAGTAATACAAACAATAAAAAAGAATAAATTAATAATAAATGGAGACAAAATTGTATTAGGAGTTTCAGGAGGACCTGACTCAATATCAATGTTAGATATTTTAAGAAAAATAAAAGAAGAGAATATAATTCAATTTGATATAGTAGTTGCACATATAAACCATCTAATTAGAGAAGAAGCAGTAGAAGATGAAGAATATGTTAAAAAATATTGTGAAAAAAATGGAATAGAATGTTATATAAAAAGAATAGATGTACAAGAATTAGCACAAAATAAAAAAATAGGAACAGAAGAAGCGGGGAGAAAAGCAAGATATAAATTCTTTGATGAAATATCACAAAAAACAAGTTCAAATAAAATTGCAGTAGCACATAATAAAAATGACAAAATTGAAACAATAATAATGCATGTACTTAGGGGAAGTGGCACTTCGGGACTTATAGGAATAGAGCCAATAAGAGATAATAAATATATAAGACCACTAATAGAATGTGAAAGAAAAGAAATTGAGGAATATTGTGATAATCAAAAATTAGAACCAAGAATAGACAAAACAAATTTTGAAAATGAATATACGAGAAACAAAATCCGAAACATAGTGATTCCGTATATAAAAATGGAATTTAATCCAAATATAATAGAAACAATAAATAGATTGTCAGATGTAGTTAAGGAAGAAGAAACTTACATTAATAAAATAGTAGAGCAAACATATAAAAAACTATTGATAGAAAAGAGCAAAAAAGAAATTGTATTAGATTTAAAACAATTCAATGAACAAGATGAAGTAATAAAAAACAGGGTAATCTTATATACAGTAAAGCTGATAAATGGCTCTACACAAGGGGTAGAGAAGATACACATAAGAGATATAGTAAAACTATGCAACAATAACATTGGAAACAAATACTTAACACCAAATAAGAATTTAAAAATTTTAATAAAAAATAAAAAGATTTTTTTCATTAGCCAAATTGTATAACCGTAGAAGAAAATAGTAATTGTAATAAAAAGGACACAAAAAAGTCATAAAAAAACTATTGAAAAAAGAAAAAAGGTGTGTTATATTTGCAAATGAGAAATAAAAAATAGGAGGACATAGAATTGAAAAAGGGAATACAAACATTAGCAATGTGGTTAATTATAGGAATAATAGCAATAGTGGTATTATCATCGATAGTGGAAAATAATGCCTCAAAAATGACATATTCAGAATTAATTACAAGTATTGAAAATAGAGAGGTAGAAAATATAGAAATTTCTTCAAATGGAAATTTAGCAAATGTAAAACTAAAAAACTCTAAAGTAGAAAAAGAGGTAAGTATACCAAGTTTAGATAGTTTTATGACATATAGTGAGGAATACTTAAAAACAGGAGACTTTACATTAGAAGAAAAGAAAGAATCAATTTGGATAACAATATTTAGTTTAATAACACCATTTGGAGTATTAATAATATTCTTAATATTCTGGTTTATGATGATGAACACAGGAACACAAGGTGGAAATAAAACAATGTCATTTGGAAAAAGCAAAGCAAGACTTGTAAATGCTGGAGAAAAAAATAGAGTGACATTTGATGATGTAGCAGGAGTTGACGAAGAAAAAGAAGAACTACAAGAAATAGTAGAATTTCTAAAGAATCCTAAAAAATTCACAGATATGGGTGCAAGAATACCAAAAGGTGTATTACTAGTTGGTCAACCAGGAACAGGTAAAACATTACTAGCAAAAGCGGTAGCAGGAGAAGCAGGAGTACCATTTTATATAATAAGTGGTTCAGACTTTGTTGAAATGTTTGTTGGTGTTGGTGCATCAAGAGTAAGAGACCTATTTGAACAAGCAAAAAAATCTGCACCATGTATAATATTTATAGATGAAATTGATGCAGTTGGTAGACAAAGAGGAGCAGGACTTGGTGGAGGCCATGATGAAAGAGAACAAACACTAAATCAATTACTAGTAGAAATGGATGGTTTCTCAGATAATGAAGGTGTAATAATATTAGCAGCAACAAATAGACCAGACGTACTAGATAAAGCACTATTAAGAGCAGGTAGATTTGATAGACAAATAGTCGTATCAAATCCAGATGTAAAAGCAAGAGAGCAAATATTAGAAGTACATGCACGTAAAAAGAAAATAGCAGACGATGTAGACCTAAAAGTAATAGCAAAAAATACATCAGGATTTGCAGGAGCAGACCTTGAAAACGTATTAAATGAAGCAGCACTATTAGCAGCAAGAAGAAACTACAAAGAAATAGGAATGAAAGAAATAGAAGATGCCATGGTAAAAGTTACAATGGGACCAGAGAAGAAAACAAGAGTTAGAAGTGAAAAAGAAAATAGACTTGTGGCATATCATGAAGCAGGTCATGCAGTAGTAAGTAGATATCTTGAAACACAAGATCCTGTACATCATATATCAATTGTACCAAGAGGAATGGCTGGAGGATATACAATGTATAGACCAACAGAAGACAAATCATTTATGTCAAAAACAGAAATGGAAGAACACATTATTTCATTACTTGGTGGTAGAGTCGCTGAAGCGATAATATTAAATGACATATCAACAGGTGCAAGTAATGATATTGAAAGAGCATCACAAATAGCAAGAAACATGGTAACCAAATATGGTATGAGTGAAAGAGTAGGAACGATCACATTTGGTGGTGGTCAAGGAGAAGTATTCTTAGGAAGAGACTTTGCACAAACAAAAGACTATTCAGAGGAAACAGCAGGAATAATTGATGAAGAAGTTAAGAAAATAGTTGACAAAGCATATAACAGAGCTCAAAGCATTTTAACAGAACATATAGACAAACTTCATACAGTTGCTGGAATTCTACTTGAAAAAGAAAGAATAGAAGGAGAAGAATTTGAACAAATTTTTCAAAATAATTAATAAAAAAATAAAAGGGCGTCAAACACGCTCTTTTTATGCCTTATAGGGAAAAAGACTCAAAAATGTCTATTGACAAAAAGGCATAAATGTAGTAATTATATTATATAAAAAACAAACGAAAGAAGGTTGAATAGATATGATGAAGATACAAGAGTTGTCAATAATATTTGTAATAATAATGCTACCAATTTCAATTATTCTTTCTGCATATACGCAATTTCAAATACAGACATTAAATACACAAATATTATATGATACAAAGCTTACATCATCAACATTTGATGCAATAAAGGCATTTCAATTGAACACAGCAAATAGCTCATTAGATGATATATCAAACTCGAAAATTAGAGATATAGAAGCATCAGTTAAAACTTTCAAAAATACAATGATTTCAACATTTAGATTAAATGGATATACAGAAGATGATTTAAACAATTTCATTCCAGCACTTGTATATACAATGTATGATGGATTTTACATATATTCTCCATATGAAAATGTCAATTATATGGAAGATGATGCAGGAAACCCAATTGAAGGAAATGGAGAATTAATGTATGGATTGAAACCATATATATCATATAGTTGTAGATACAAAAATGGAACAACAGATGTAGTTATAACATACACACTAGACAACTATATAACAGTTCAAGGAAATATTGGAGCACAATATATTAATGAAAGTGGATACCTAATTGACAACGTAACAGAAATAGGTAATAGCGTATATTATAATGGCGTTAGAATTGATGACAAAGAGGATTTAAGAGAATATGTGCCAGGAGAAGATGGAGTTATAAGAAAATATAGATATGTAAAATACAATGGTACAAAATATTATTATGATGCAAATAACATTGATGATCGAAATGATGCGAATGGAAAAGTATTTTATTATTCAAATGGTTCATATACCGAATATGGGAAAAATACGGAAGAGAATAGAAGATTCTTAAATTTATATTTACAAGGAACACAGGGAACAGCAGCAGTAGATCATCAAGGATTTACGGGAACAACTACAGTAACATATCCATATATAAATTCTGGAGGAAGAACATATTATTATGATGAAAATGCATACAGCTTTTTCTGGAATGAAAATGGTAGAAAATATCAGTACAGAGGAAACAAATCATATAACAATATGGTAAATGCAATAATAAACAACAATTCAGCAAAAAGATATTACCAAAATGCTAAAACATTTACAGAATATATAGAAAAAGAGTTAAAAGATTTAAATATTAATGATGCTATAGATCCAATAACACAGCAACCAATATGGGGACAAGACAACAGAAGTATATTCCAAGGTTCATCATCAGCAGGGGCAGTTAATATAGAAAATAAATTATCTAATTTTAATCAACATAGATTACAAGTTATAAGATATATTATTGAGAAGAATTTATCACTAGCGATTGAAAACTATAATAATTATACATCAGCACAAGACATAATATTTCAAATGCCACAACTTAAAGAAGAAGAATGGGACCTAGTAATGAACAATATATCACTAATAAGCTTTGTACAAGGATTAGATATAGGTGGTAAAATATATAATGGGTATGCGATTGTAAATAATACAGAAAGTAAAGAAGTTGTACAAGAAGATAGAATATATATACTAGGAGAAGACAACTTTTATCATAAAATAGGTGATGTATACTTAGAAAATTTATCAAGTGTAAAAGAAAGATCATTAGATGGATATAATCTACCAGCAGGAAGATTAAATTTAGACTTCAAAAAACAAAAAATGATAAAGCAAGATAATAATATAATATATTATTTTCCTTTAAAATATGATGGTACAAATTCATATAAAGGCTCATATGACAGTATAATAACACAAAATAATGTAACACCATATGCTGACATATACAAATACATATATGAGCAACCTAACAATAATTTGAAGAAGGCATTTTATATGGCATTAGGAAGAGAAAGAGAAGCAACATACAAATCAACAACAACAAATATATAATAAAATGGAGGAAGTAAAAATGAATTATGCAGATATAAAAACAGTAGATATTGCAAATGGCAAAGGAGTAAGAGTATCACTATTTGTAAGTGGATGTAATCATCATTGCAAAGGGTGTTTTAACCCACAAGCATGGGACTTTAGTTATGGAAAAGAATTTACAAAAGAAGATGAAGAAAAAATAATGAAGGAATTGGAGCACCCATATGTATCTGGACTTTCAATATTAGGTGGGGAGCCACTTGAGTATAATAACCAAAAAGGGATATTACCTTTAGTAAAAAAAGTAAAAGAAAGATTCCCGGATAAAGATATTTGGTGTTATACTGGATATACATTTGACAGAGATGTTACTGGGAACATGTTTAACAATTGGGAGGAAACCAAAGAACTAATGTCATATATTGATGTAGTAGTAGATGGAAAATTCCAAGAAGATAAAAAAGACTTAAACTTAAAATTTAGAGGATCAAGTAACCAAAGAATAATAGATGTTCAAAAATCATTAAAGGTACATAAGGTAATTCCATATGAAATATAGGAAAACACTTGACAATCTATATACAAATAATGTATAATATGTAGCGTATATAGGATGAGAAAAAAACGAAATCCCACATACAGTGTTCTAAACGCCGGAAGGAGGGGAATATTAATGTCAGAAATAAAAGTTAATAATGGTAATATAGAAGATGCACTAAAAAGGTTTAAAAGACAATGTGCAAGAAATGGGGTTCTTCAAGAAGTTCGCAAAAGAGAACATTATGAAAAACCAAGTGTAAAAAGAAAAAAGAAATCAGAGGCAGCTAGAAAAAGAAAATTTTAATTAAAAAGATAGAGAAGAGTATTAGGGGTAAAAGTCTAGATACTCTTTTTTATATAATAAAAAAGTGATATTTTCCTGCTATATAAAAATTAGAAAATGCTATTGACGGATATGAGGACTTAGTTTAAAATAAGAATGAACAATAAAAGTGTGTAAAGAAATAAATTAATATGTGATAAAAAAGTTTAAAAAATGCATAATAAAACAAAAGTATATTATACTATAAAATGGAAAGGAATGATGTGAAGTGAATTTAAAAGAAAAAGAGATAAAAAAGGGGATAAAAGTACATTCAATACAAACACAAAAATTTAAAACAAACTTAATAGCTGTATTTTTAACATTACCAATTCAAAGGGAAACAGTAACAAAGAACTCATTACTTTCAGCTGTATTAAGAAGAGGAAGTAAAAATATGCCAACATCTACTCAAATAAGCCAAGAACTTGAAGAAATGTATGGTGCAAGTTTTGATAATGGAATAGACAAAACAGGAGATAATCAAGTATTAAAATTTTATATAGAATCAATAAATGACAACTATCTTCCACAAAAAGAGGAAAATATGTTGAAAACTAGTATAGACAAACTATTAGAAATTGTATTTAACCCACTAACAGAAGATGGAATCTTCAAAAAAGAATATGTAATTCAAGAAAAAGAAAATATAAAAAGAATAATAGAAGGAAAATCAGATAATAAAGCAAGATATGCATTTGAAAGATGTATAGAAGAAATGTATAAAAACGAGCCATATGGATTATATAAATATGGTTATGTAGAAGACTTAGAAGGAATAGATGCAAAAACATTATATGAACACTATCAAAAAGTAAAAAATGAAAGCAAAATAGATATATTCATATCTGGAAATATAAAGGAATCGGATTTTGAATTTGTAGAAAAAAATGAAAATATAACTATATTACCTGAGAGAAATCCTCAATATAATATAAAAGGAATTGAAGAAAAAGAAAACAAACAAGAAAAAGAAATAAAAGAAGAAATGGAAGTAACACAGGGAAAAATAGTAATAGGAATGGATCTTCACTTAAAAAATGAAGAACAAAAATATGATACATTAGTATATAATGCTATTTTAGGAGGTTCGGCAAATTCGAAAATGTTCCAAGAAGTAAGAGAAAAAGCAAGCTTGGCATATACAGCAGGATCAAGTTATATAAGATATAAAAGCAATATATTTATTAAATGTGGAATAGAAATAAAAAATTATGATAAAGCAATAGAAATAATAAGAAAACAATTACAAGATATGAAAGATGGTAAATTTTCAGAAACAGATATAGAAAATGCAAAAAAAGGAATAATATCATCAATAAAAAGTATAGACGATGAACAAGATACAGAGATAACATACTTTTTTGGTCAAGAATTGACAAATAACAGAATAACTTTAGAAGAATATATTGAAAAAATTGAAAATGTAACAAAAGAAAAAATAATAGAGATTGCAAAATCAATAACTATAAACACAATATACTTCTTAAAGAATAATGACGCAACAGAGGAGGTACAATAATGCAAATAATTGAAAATTTAAAAATAAAAGAAAAAGTATACAAGGAAAAACTTGAAAATGGTTTAACAATAATGATAATACCAAAAAAAGGATTTCAAAAGAAATATGTAATTTGGGGTACAAATTATGGTTCAAATGATAGTAAATTCGTAGTGCCAGGAGAAGAAACTGAAACAGAAGTACCAAAAGGAGTAGCACACTTTTTAGAGCATAAAATGTTTGAACAAAAAAATGGTGTGAATAGTTTAGATACATTAACAGCACTTGGAGTTGATGCAAATGCATACACAACAAATGACCATACAGCATATTTATTTGAATGTACAGTAAACTTTTATCCTGCATTAGATGAATTAATGGATTATGTGCAACATCCTTATTTTACAGATGAAAATGTAGAAAAAGAAAAAGGAATAATTGGTCAAGAAATAATGATGTATGATGATTATCCAGAATGGAGAGTTTATTTGAATGCATTAGAAGCAATGTATCATGAACATCCTGTGAAGCTAGATATAACAGGAACAATAGAAACAATAAGCCACATTGATAAGGAAATATTATATAAGTGCTATAATACATTTTATAATCCTGCAAATATGACAATGGTTGTATGTGGCGACTTTGAACCACAAGAGTTATTAGAAGAAATAAAAAAGAGATTAGTAAAAAAAGAACCGAAAGGTGAGATAAAAAGAATATATCCAGAAGAACCGGAAACAATTGTAAAAGAAAAAGTCGAGCAAAAAATGGATGTAAGCCAACCAATATATGTGATTGGTATAAAAGACAAACTAGCTGACACAAAAGAAAGAGTGAGAAAACATATTGCAATAGAAATACTTTTAAATATGATAATTGGAAAAAGTTCAAAATTATATAAAGAATTGTATAACGAAGGGATTGCTTATGTCCTACCAAGTTTGGATTACGAATATTCAAGAGGTTATGCACATGTGTTAATCTCAGGACAATCAATTAAACCAGAAGAAATATATGTAAGATTTAAACAAACTGTTGAGAATATGAAAAATACAGAATGGAACGATATGGAATTTAATAGAATTAAAAAAAGAATATATGGAGAGTATGTAAAAGAATATAATGATGTTGCAGATATTTCGAGGATGTTTCTTGCCGATTCATTCAAGGGCATAAATAGTTTTGATTATTTAGAAGAAATATCTACAATTAATAAAGGATATGTACTACAAGTCTTAAAAGATGTATTTAAAGAACAAAAAATGATAATTTCTGTAATAAAAAATACTTAATGTAATATAAAATACACAAAAAAGTAACATTGACGATGACGAAAAAGCAAGAAACATACAGGAATATGTCGAATGTTGAAAAATATTGAAAAAATAGCGAGAAATAAGAATTACGAAAAATAAAAAAAATGCAATATTGCCTTGACGATGGTGTAAAAATATGTTAATTTATAGGTACAGACAAAAAACAATGTAAAAAAGGAGAGATACTGTATGTTAAATGATGAAATATGTAAATTAAGAAACAGATTAAATGAAAGCATCGTTTCAGGTGAAGATTATAATATAGTTTATCAATTAAGCATAGAACTTGATGAACTTATAGCAGAATACTATAGAATGTCAAAAGATTAAATTTTACAGTACTCTAAAAATAAAAAGCAAGTTTCACAAAAGATAAAAAGACCAGGATTTGTCATCTTGGTCTTTTTTGGAGGCGATAGTCATATTGAGTATATCCTGTATCCCTCTTGTATTCTGTACTTTTGTGCTGAAAAAATCTCATTTTAACACATTTTTAACCCAATAAATTTAATATTATAAAAATAATATTATACATTGTAAAATTATACAGAAAATATGTTTGGTAATATTGTATATTTCTCCTTATTATGCTATAATTTGATTATTAAACTAAAGGAGGATAAATCTTGAAAGAAGAATACATAGTTTATTGTGATGAGTCTGCCAAAAAAGGAAAATATTTTGGAAATTTCTATGGTGGTGCTGTTGTTAATTCAAAGCAAATTGATAAATTAACATCATCTTTAAATAAAAAAAAATTAGAATTAAATTTGTCTGGAGAAATTAAATGGTCTAAAGTAACAGAAAGCTATTTAGAAAAATATGTAGAAATAATGGACTTATTTTTTGATTATATTAAAACAAGTAATATAAAAATTAGAATAATGTTTAAACCCGTATGCTATATAGCAAATGATTTAACAGACAATCAAATAGATAATGAATATTATTTACTTTATTATCAATTTGTAAAATGGGCTTTTGGATTTGAAAATTGTAATCCTTTAAAAAATAAAGAAATTTCAGTTAGATTTTATTTTGACAAATTGCCAAATACACCTAATAGAAACAACACTTTTATAGATTTTGTTTATGGATTAAACAATGTAAATATTTTTAAAGATAATAATATATATATTAAAAGAGAAAATATTGCAGAAGTAATTTCTCATAATCACGTTATTTTACAATGTATGGATATAATATTAGGCTCAATAAATTTTAGATTGAATAATTTTCATAAAGAGAAATTGCCTAATAGTAATAAAAGAGGAAAAAAGACAATAGCTAAAGAAAAACTATATAAACATATATTAAGTAGAATTAGAGAAATTCATCCAAATTTTAATATAGGAGTATCAACAGGATTACACAATATGAATACTTGGACAATACCTTATAGACATTGGAAGTTTATTCCAAGTAATTCTACTTACTATAGAAAACTTACCAAAAAGTAATAAAATCAATAATCCCCCATCTCATCTACATAAATCTTTTACGCACTAAACGTAAAGCTTCGAATCGACAGGGGAATTATTAACTATAATATGTAATTATTAAGTTAATTATACAGATTTTTTTAATAAAAATCAATAGTTTTTATTAAAATTTATAAAAATTCACTGCATATAATGTTCCCTATAATAATTAAACTAGTTTTATTCATAATCCTTTTAAAAATGGACACAATACCAACAATTATCACTTTAATGATTAACTTAATAGACAAAATTTTTATAAGGGAGAAAGATAAAATGAAAAAAATAAATAGCAAAAATGGAAAAGACCTTTGTATATATGGGTTGTGAAATAAATATGTTTGATTAAAATAGGTAAAAGTTATAGATAAAGGTCAAAATGGTTCGAATCCATTACCCATACCATTACAGAAATGATATTATTCATTTCTGTTTTATTTTAACTATTTTTTAACCCATATAAATTGATTTTTTTACTTTTCAGCTTAAAAAAGTATTGAAAATAATATATTTTTATTTTTAGCATAAAATATATAAAAATCGATAAAATGTTGATATACCAACGTTTTATCGATTATTTATTGGAGGCGCCAGTCAGGTTGAGTGTATCCTGTATCCCTCTTGTATTCTGTACTTTTGTGTTGAAAAAACCTTATTTTAACACATTTTTAACCCAATAATTTTAATTTTATATAACATATTGTAACACACTCTAAAAATTCATTGACAAATAATTTAATTAGGGTGTATAATATAGATAGAAAATGAGAACACAAATAATGTGTGTTACCTAAAAAGTTAAGTATACACCACTAGCTCTGTGAAAGCGTATGTGGTGTATTTTTTATTGTTGCTTATTTGATAGTATTATGTATATAACACTTAATAAGGCAACGTTTATAGTTATTGAAATCATAAATCCTATTATTAAGAACATTAAAAAATCTAACATATAAACACCACCTCCAATCTCTCAACTATTGTTGAGGAATTAAAGGTAACACCCACATCTGCTTTTATCTCATTTCCTATGTAAATTATATTACAACATTTTTCTTGGAAAAACAAGCGAACATAGTAAAATTTTACAAATAATTATTTTACTATATTTTTAGCAAAAAAATTTAAAAATCGATAAAATGTTGATATACCAACGTTTTATCGATTTTTTATTGGAGGCGACACCCGGATTTGAACCGGGGATCAGAGTTTTGCAGACTCGTGCCTTACCACTTGGCTATATCGCCAGATATAATTAAACTAATAATGGAGCAGGTAACGGGAATCGGACCCGTAACTTAACCTTGGCAAGGCGTATATCCTACTAATAGTTAATTTTACATAGTATTATATACTACCACTTAATACGCTTGATTTCAGTGTATTTCAAAAGTCAAGGCTTTATAATATAGATTATAATTATGTTTTAAGTTGTTATAACTTTTTTAGCGGATTTTTAGCAACTTAAAAAATTTAATATAACAAGATGTTTCCAACCCTACTAATATTATACCAGTTATTAAAAATTAATGAAATAATTTTTGATTTTAGTTAGGAGAAAATAAAAATGAATGAAAAAATAGATTATTATAAAATATTTAAGAATTATCCGGAGATTATTACTGTAAAGGAAATGCGAGAGATGTTAGGTGGTATAACCAAATATGCAGCTTTTAAGTTAATAGATGATGGAAAAGTAGAATGTAAGAAAATTGCAAGAATATGTAGAATATCAAAAAATAGTGTAATTAAATATATGAAATCAATAGATAAATAATATAAAGCATACTTAAACTTGAAAAATAGTTTAAGTATTTTTTATTTATTATATTAATATATGTAAAAAGTTAAAAATATTTTTAAAAAATCATAGAAACATTTGTTCTATTTTGCTATACTATTTATATAGTAATACCATAAATATAATTAATTATAGAAAGGAGTGAAAAGCATGGCAAAAATGACAAAGGAACAAATATTTAACATAAATCATTTGTGTAGGAATGGATGGAGGTTTGGACTTCAATATTATGTGTATCATAAGGAAAAATGCTTGGTAAAAAGTATAAATTTAGATGAGGCAAATTATTTAGAGTTTTCACTGAAATATAATTCAGAAAATCAAATACAATTACATATTAGTAAATTTTATCAAGAAAAAGGGCAATCTTATGCAATTTCTCACGGTCTAGGGAAAGATAGAGTATTAGATGAAACAAAATTTAAAAGAAAAAATATAAATGCTTTAATAAACTTTACTAAAACTTTAACTGATGAAAAACTTATGATAATAAATGACAATACCTTAAGTAATGATGTACTTTTAAAACATTATGACTAAAAATCAAGAAAGGAGGCTTTTTATGAATAATATAAAAATTCTAGTAGTTGAACCTAAAAAAGAGCCATACATAAAGGAAATAAAAAATACTATTGGTGAAATTTATGGAATTGTATATTTTCCTTTTGAAATATTAGAAATTGAAAAAGATATAATTTTAATATCAAGTCTAGGTGGGAAAGATATTAAAGACAAGTTTTTTCCAGCCAATAGAATTTTTAAAGATAGTATTATATATAGCAGTTTTGTAATACTTGGAAAGAAAAATAGTGGATTTTCTTCTCTAACAAATGAACAAGTTAGAAAATATACAGATATGTTTTCATTAACAAAAGATTTAGAAATGCACATTTAAGGTATATACTATATAGCTTTACTCTATTAAAAACGTTTAATAACGTTTCTGGAGTTAGTGAAATAGTTCCTAGAATAAAAAACTAGGAACTTAAAAAAATGATGATTATTGATGAACTAATTCTGTGTATTTTAGCAGGTTAATATTACTAGCTCTAGTTCTTCAATATTGCACGTATAATCTGAATAAGGAATTTGGGAACTGGTTTCTAAAGTGTTAATAATTTCATTTATTATTTGTAAACGAATATAAGGATCATATTTTTTATTGCAGATTAATTGTATAAAAAAGATATCATTAGTATTTTCTTTTAGTGATTTTTCTATTTGGTCTATAATATTATTAATTTTTCCTTGAAATTTATATAATCTAAGTTCTTTATTTCTTATTGTGTCATTAATCAAATATGTCATATAAGTTAAACCATCAAATAGACTCCCTGGTGCATAAAAAATTAGTTGTAATAAACTGAATATTTCATTTGTGTTTTTGGTAATTAGTTTACAATTATCATTTTTCAAACTTTGAGTATATATTTCTAAAAAACAAATGCTAGAATCAAGTTGTTTATTTTCAGTATTTTGATATTTCATTTTTATATTTCTAGCAAAATCATTTTCTTTTTCACCAATAAGGATTATAAGTTGGCAAAGAAATTTACTAAATGGTTCAATATCAAAATCGATTATCGTTAAAGGATAATTTGAGATGTAATCTATATGTTTAACTATTTTTGAAAAGCGTATAGGATTATATAAATTATTATATTGTTTTATTATTTCTTTTGAAAGCTTTGTTTTTTGACTTTCCAAAAATTCTGTTATTATCTTATTTCCAAAATCATCTACACTTATAATTGAGCATGTCTTTAGGAAATGAAAAAAGTTTTCATTTTTTAGTTCTTTTTCAAGGCTTTTCCAGTATGCATTTATTATCTCGTTATCACATCGCAAGTTATCGCTAACAAAATTTATGTTCATAAAATCTTCTTTTAACATTTTTAGTGCAGATATTTTGTCATCATATACAGTATGATTTTTATTATTTTCTTCGTCATCTTTTTGTACATTTTCTTTTAAAAAATTACTTATATTTAATTCATTAAGATAAATACTATTAATATTACATTTTTTATAGGTAGCAACAGTACCAGATTCGGAAAACTCTTTTTCTTTTAATTCATATAATCCCAAAAAATAAAAAGTATCTTTATCTTTTATAAAAAGAAATGAAAATTTTTGATAGAGCCTCTTTATTTCATCAAATTCAAGAAAAAGTCCATTACATTTATAATGTGTTATCCAAATATTTTTATTATTTTTAAATTCATTTTTGCATTTATTAGTAGTTTCTACAATGTTAATCCAAATACAATTTTTTATATTTGATAAGTTACTTATTGCATTTAATGGTACATCATTTTGACTATCTGATAACATATTAAATGTTTCATCTGATATAAATTGCTTAAAATATTCAAAACATTTCTTTTTGCTATTAAATTGCTGGTTTATTTTTAAAACATTATTCTTTAACATTGTAATCCTTTCTTTGAAATGGTTTTTTAATTTTTGGAGATAATATTTTTATTATTAAATTACCAGTTATTCCATTTTTATGATGACCTTCGCCATATAATATAATACTTTGTTCATTTTGTATATAAAATGGTATTTTAAAATTAATCCTAACAGTTTCAGATTTTTTATTATTTATAAATCTTTTTAATTTTATTGTTTTATACATTTCTTTTCCAATTTTCTTTTGGGGTATGGTATAGTTAATATAAATATTATTAGGATTTTTTAGTTCACTTTCTTTGTTAAAATACTTTTCAAAATCAGTAATTTTAAAATTTTCAATAGAAAAGGTGCTATCTTCTTTACTAAGGTTTTCAGCTCCAATATCATTAATAAATTGTTCATTCATTTTTATCACCTGACTTTCATTAAAAATTACTATAATTTTTTTATAAAATCATAAAATCTTCCATATTCTTTGGTTTCTTTTATTTCTAGCCATTTTTCCTTTGAAAGTAATATTTTTCTAGGTTGGTTAGACTGATACTCTGAAATAATTCCCATTTCTTCCATTTCATCAATTAGTCTACCAGCTTTTGCGTAACCAATATTCAGTTTGCTTTCTAATTCTGTGGGTGACGCTATTCCACTTTTTATAACCTCATTAATAGCATTTGTTAATTCTGTTTCAGTATCATCGACACCTTCATTCTCATTAGCTATTCCTAAATTATTCAATAATATAGTTATTTGTTCTCCAATGAAAGGATCATTAGCATTACCCTTTAATTCTTTTATGATGTTTTCTTCTTGTTCATATAATTTCTTCATTTCAATTTTATATTTTTCTTTTAACTTGTTATTTTCTTTCTGCATTTTTATAATTTGTGTTTTACTATTTTCTATTTCATTTTTTATCTTTTCTTTTTCTTTTGCTTTAAAAAAGCCTAATGACTTTAGCTTTTCTCCAAGTTCTATTATTTGTTTTTCTAATTCTTTTTTATATGTATTATTCTTTTGTATTTTTTCTTGAATTTCGTAAAATAATTTTTGTGCTATTTCAGAATTTTCTTTTTGGGTATTTTTATAATTTTCTTCTAATTTTTTACATACATCCTTAAGTTTTTGTATGTTAGCTTTTTCTTCGTTTTCTGCCTTTTCAATTTTTAATTTATTATTATTAAAGAACTTTTGTAAAATATCTCTATTTTTTCCCTCTGCATATTTTAATGCACGCATGAAATTTTTTGAATTTTCTAAATCAAAAATTACACAATCTTGTAATTTATTTAAACAGCTAGCGTTTTGTTCGGCAAGGAATTTTCCTAAATGGGCTTCCGCATTATGAGAATTAATGTCTAAAACCATATCAAAAAAATTATTTGCTTTTTCATATTCTTCATTTTCAAGGTACATCATACCTCTATCTATATATTGAGAGATATTTTCTTGATTCATATTGAATTGTTGTATTTTTAATTCAGAGTTTTCAGTATGATTATTGTTGGAAATATCAGACATTTCATTTTTATTTTGATCATAAACTTGTTCTTGCTTTTCCATTTCCTTATTATGTCTTTGCTGTTCTTCATTTTGTAAACGTTGATGTTCTTCCTGTTGCTTTAATAATTCATTTTGTTTTTGCAATAATTCATTTTCTTTTTCTTTCATTTTATTCTGTTCTTTTAATAATTTATTTTGTTTATCTCTTTGAAGCCAAGCTTCATCAGCTCTTTTCATTTCAAAGTAATCACTATAATAAGTTCCATCTTTACCATATGGCATATAATCATCTCCTTTTACATATAATAATAAAAACTATATAAGGAAAAACCTCCTTATATAGTAAAAACAAGTTTTTATCGTTATTTTAGAGGTTTAGCAGAGTTAAGAGCTCCGCAAGTTAAGCATACATTACCTTTAAAATTCTTATTGCTACAATTTAAATTATGTCCTCCATTGCAACCAACTGCACCGCATTTTGAACATTTGTAAATTGTTGAATTACATTCTTTACAATTCATAATCTTCGCCTCCTTTTTATTTTTATAAACATTCTATCAAAATTATTACAAAAAGTAAATAATCTCTATCAGTTTATAATAGAAATTCTATGTTTAGCTTTTGAGGTTTAATTTATATAATAGTTGAAATAGTAGTTCTAGGAGGTGGCGAAAATAAATGAATGATAATAAAGAAATTTTACAAATCATAGGACGAAATATAAAAGATGCTAGAAATCAAAAAGGGTATACTCAAGAAAAATTAAATGAGATATTAGGCACCTCTGATAAATATTGCTCTATGCTAGAGCGAGGGGTTAATGGTATGAGCATTACCAATATTCCCCACCTATGTAATGTATTAGAAATAGAGCCAAACAGTATATTTAAAGGTTTAATAAACTACAACGATGATAGGGATAAATATATTGTAAATAGCTTGTCAACTCTAGCAAATGAAGATAAAGAGTTTATTATAAGTATAATAGAATACGTATTGAAAAAGAGTAATAAATAGAGGGATTTATTCTTTTTCATCGTTTTTATTATATTTTGTTAAAAATGCTTCCGCAGTAATTTGTGTTGCTGCGGAATAACCTGTAATAAAAGATTCTTCTGAATCTATAAGCTCAAGATCCAAAAATAATTGACACAAGTTATCCAATTTTTCAACATAATCCTTAGAAAGATGTTCGACTATTTCTTTTTTCAATATATCAATTTGGTCGCCAACTTCATAATATTTATTGGGATAAGATATAGAGTCAATAAAATAGTTATTGTAAATATCTCGTATTATTTCTGATTTTTGTGGAAGTTTTTTTATACTAACTTTTTTACTGTTTGAAAAAGATTCTATAATCATATTTGTAGCTAGCGAAAAACCTATTTTAAATGTTTGTTTATCTTTTTCGCCGTTCAACTTATTTTTTATTTTTTCTAGTTGAATAAATTTGTCTTTTAATTCTTTATCATTGATACTATCAAATAAAGTATTATATTCCTTTAACAGATCCTTATATTTTTGTGTTGCTTCTAAATCTGTTATAATATTACTTGAATATAATTCTTCAATAATATTTTCATCTATCATTTTTATTTTCACCTCCTCGTTTTTGTTATAAAAATATAATATATCCAATTATTGATATTTTCAATATATTTAGGGGGGCAAAAATATCAATAATTGACATGGCAGATAAAAATTTAGTAATTCTCTATAATGAAAATTATGTAAATATTACCCTATATATAACTTTTTCTACAATTAAATTCAATTTCCTTCAAAATTGACAAAAATTTTGTAATGCTTGATATTAAAGAATTATAGCAACTTACATTGCCTTTTTCAGCTCTTTTTTTTAATTTATATATAAGTATACCTAGCCTAAGTAGTAATTTGTCTAATTTTTCTATTAATTTTTGAATTAGAGCTATATTTACATTGCTTTTATATTTTTTATTTATATAAATTGTAAAATAAATTGAAATTGAAAAAATATTAGTAGAGAGCAAAAGTAAAAAGGGGTTGTTGTTTTATGACTGGATACGGATAAAAGTAAAATCAAAATTTTGAAAACAAACACAAACAGTCGTGAAGAACACACAAAAATTAAGTAGTAATGAATAAGTAGAAATAAACAACAGAAAAGGTAACTCGATACGAGCTACCTTTATTTTTATATTTATTTTCTAAAAACATTTTATTAAAGTATACATATTAAAAACGGGAATTGTAATATTTTTTGTAACTAAGGATCCTTTGATACAGAACGTTTTCAGAAGAAAAGTACAAAAAGCACATTATTTTTAAGATATAAGAAAAAATACAAAAACATATTTTATTTTTCTTTTCTTTTTCTGAATTCTTTATCTTTTAACATAATATATTCTAACATTTCATCTTCTATTTTTTCTTGATTATTAGGGTATTTCTTAATTAAAACCTTATATTTTTCATCAAATTCTTTTTCGAATTTTGACTTTAAATCTCCATATATAAATTCTCCATTCTTCTTCTTTCTACCAAGCCTATCCATAATACGTCCTTTTATATCCATAATTTCTTTATTTTTAAAAGCAGATTTTTTCCCTGTTGCAGAAATATTAGTACGATATTCTTGTGCGTTTCTTCTACAATCACTATCTACTACAATTCTCCAACCATCATCAAGATAGGCTTCCTTAACATTTTGAAAAAATCCATTTTCATCTAGATTAGGACAGTATATTTCAGTATTATTTTCACAAGTTATAAAATATTTACCACAATTTTTACATTTTGAAATAGCCTTATTAGATATGAATATACTGTGTAAGCTACTGTATATGAAATTTGAAAAATTACGAATAGAATATCTGTATTCAATAGGAGTTAAATAATTAGAATTTATATTTTCATCATAAAAAACTTCTATTGGTGGCAAAATTGTTGTAATACCAGTAAATTTTTTAGCATAGTTTCCTTTATTTTCTTTTGATAAAAAGGATCTATCAAGTTTTGTTTTTAAATTTTTAAGCAGTTGTTCATATTGTTTTAGAAATCGTATCCATAAGTTTTTATAAAAAATATTGTTGTCATTATAATTCCTATAATTTCTTATTGAACTATAATGAATTGACATTTCCTCTAAATCATATTTATCATTATTATTTAATGCTTCATAATAATTTTCTAAGTTAAAATTATATGTTTCTTTTTCAAAATCATATCGCATATCACATAAAAATTCATTTAGTGTTATCCCTATAATGCGTGCTTCATCAAATATTGTTAATAAATTACTTTCTAATTTTTTCATATATTTATATAAATTTTCGAAATTAAATTCACTAGTATTCTCGTATTCATTTATAGTCTCTTTAAATTCTTTTATTATTTTATTGTAATTATTAAGAAAAGATACTAATGATGTTCCTATTCTATTTTCTCCAAAAGAATATATTATTTCATCTCTATCCGAATTAACTATGTAAATTTGTTCTGTATTGTTATTTTTATCTTGCTTTATTTTGAAACACATTTTGCAATTTAAAGTATTTGGTCTAATATCCAGTTTTGTAAATTCTATATTTTCCATAAAAACCTCCTATCTGACAATAATTATATCATCTTTGTTATTAACAATCAAATGTCGGAAAATATTAATAGCGTACTAAATTTTCGAACTAATTCCTCCGACATAAAAATTATGATTAAATATACCTATGGAAGCCAAATAAATGTCGGAAAAAGGTATTAAGTAACTTTTTCAAAATGCTTAATCCGACATAAAAAGGAATTATAATTTATTTATGAAATGATTAACGTTAATTTTTTGTATTAAGTTAAAGGAGTGAAGAAAATGAATGAAAAAATTGATAACAAACCGTTAGATGTTGTACCAGTTTTCAATAGTATATCGAGCCAGGCAATTAATAAAAGCTTAGAAGAGATTGGATACGCAATAGATAATAGTTCTTTATGTTTACTTAGAGAAAAACGAAATAAGATGACGGGAGAAATAGAAAAGGAATATACTCCTGTTAGTAATGTACTACCGCTAATAACGGAACAAATTATTTATAAGAATGGTAAAGATGAAGAGGCTGCTTATGTTGTAAATGGAGTACTATTGGATTCAAATATAAAACTACCTAGTATCACTATTTCAGTAGATGACTTAAATAATGTTCGCTATTTGTCTAATCCGAATTGGAAGCGACAAGCAATTTTAAGACCTATTCCTTGTGCTGAAAAGCATCTTAAATATGTGGTTGATAGTGTTAGTAAAGATTTTTTGCAATGCAAAGATGTTTATACACATACAGGTTTTACTAGGATCAATGACAAGCTAATTTATTTATACCATGGTGGAGTAATTGGAGATATTGAAAATGTAAATGTAGATTTATCTCGAGACAGATTAGAACAATATCATTTTACCAATAAAACTTTTGAACTACAAGAAGCTCTAAAAACAAGTTACTCTATATTAAATCTAGCAGATGTGAAAATAACAATACCATTACTAGCAACGATATATCTATCACCACTAGTAAGTATTTATAGAGAAAATGGCCTATATGCAGATTATATTTTATGGGTTGAGGGAAAAACAGGTAGTAGAAAAAGCACGGCAATAGCTGTATTGTTATCTCATTTTGGACAATTTTCTAGAAATTCCCTTCCTTGTAGCTTCAGAGACTCTATAAATAGTTTGGAAAAGAAAGCTTTTATTTTAAAAGATGTACCTGTATGTTTAGATGACTTTAACCCTGAAACTGTTGGAATATCAAAAACAGTTTTAGCTGAAAAGATATTTGCAATGTATGGAGATAGAGCTGGTAGAGATAGAATGAACGCTAATGGTAAAACCTTAAAAAGTCCATATATTGCAAGAGGTTTAGCTATTGTAACGGCTGAATACTTTCCAGAGGTAGCACAAAGTCGTTTAGCAAGAGCTATTGTGGTAGATGTTAAACAAAATAGCTTTGACTTGAATAAATTAAGAAATTTACAAGAAAATGCTGAATTGCTTTCTTTTGCAATGAAAGAATTTATTTCATGGATAATAAAAAATGAGGAAAAAATTATTTCAGAATCAAAAGAACTGTATAAAAAATTGGAAAATGAAACTCAAACGAATGATATCCATGGTAGAACTAATGAGACAATAAACATAATGAAAATAGGTTTTTATTTATTCTTAAAATTTTTGCAACAAAATGAGGTTATTACACAAGAAGAATTAGAAGAAAAAAATAGTTTGTGTTCAGGAACTTTAAATGAACTTGCAAGACATCAAAATATAGAGATAGAGTCTCAAAACCCAGTAAATATGTTCAAAGAAGCACTAGAACAGCTATATGAAACGGAAAAAGTACAAATAATGGACTACAATGCACCGGATAACATATTACCCAATCGTACTTTAATTGGTTATATTGACCATAAAGAAGAAAAATATTACTTTTTACCAAATGTATTATATAAAGTAATTGTTCGATTTTGCAATGAACAAGGGATAAAATTTCCTATTTCCAAGTCTGCATTGCTAAAATACTTGGATAATGAAGGTTATCTATATAGAACACCAAAAAGCGATCGTAGAACAATTAAGAAAAAAGTTAGAAATGCAGTATTACCAGTTATAGCAGTTTACCAAAATAAGTTGACATTAGGAATGAACAACGAAACTATTACTGAGGAAAATAGAAAAGTACAAGAAGATTTAAGAAAAAATCTTAATAAAAACAAAAATTGAGGTAGTTTGTAACTTATGTATTTGTAAAAATTAAACACATACATAAGTTACAAAGTAAAAAAGGAGAGATGAAAAATGTCGAGGAAAGAAAACGTTGATATACGAAATTTAAAAAATTATATGTATACAACAATTAAGAATTCAAAATTAAATGAAGAAGATATAGATATGTTAATGGGGTTAGCACAAAATTTTATTAGCATATATACATGTGCAGTATATGAAAAATATGGATTTATTAATTTATAGAAAAGCATAATACAGTTTTTTATCTTTACTTGATTATTAAGTATTATGTAGGTATGTAGGATATTATTGTAACTTAAAATAAAATATTATTTCTACTTAATTTCTATTAATTTATTATCCTTACATTACTTATTATCAAGTTATATATAGATATTTTTATTATAGAAAGTTGGGAGGTGAAAATATGCCAAATAATTATTTTTCTGTGAACAGTGATAAAACAGATATGAAAAAGTATAGTAAATATGTTAAAGTAAGAGCTTACCCATCACATATTGAAGGAGTCGGAGTCAGTTATCAAAGGCATTGGAAGACTATACCAGAAATCATTGAAGAAATTGAGAACTTAAAAAAAGTACCTTTATCAACGGAAGAATATGATAAAAAACTACAAGAATTACATAGACAACTAAAACAAAGAAAACAGGTACATAGATCCAAAAAGCAAAAAAGTAAAGTTAGGACTGATAATATGCAGTATATTAAAAAGAGCCAAAAAAATCTTTTAAATTATCTGTATAGCAATTTTGACTGTTCATCTTGCTATATGGCAACTTTAACTTATGCAGTTAAAATATATGATATGAGAATTACAGTTAATAATTTTCAGGATTTTAGAGTTAGATTCAAAAAAATGTTTCCTAATTCTATATGGGTTGCATATTTCGATTATCATAAAGACAAATCTACACATATACATTTTATATTTAAAAATGCGAGGCGGTGCAACACATGATGTTTTAACTAAAATATGGAAGTTGGGTTGTGCTTATATTACAGAGTTTGACCAGTCAAGAATTCCTTATTTTTGTAAAAACGAGTGCCTAGGATGGTATCCTAGTAATACAAAATTATTTACACATTCACAGAACTGTAAAAAAGCAAAAGAATTTAAGTTGTCAGTCGAACAATTTGAGGATATGACAAAAGGAATGGAATGTACTTATAATGGTGCTAAAACTCTATATATGCACAAGGAAAATGAATCTAAACCATTACAAGCAAACCATTTTATTTATAAAAAATTTAATAGAAAAAGAAAGGAAGATATAAATTATGAAAAATGAAAATGTAAAAATAAATGATAATGAGGTTATGGAAAACTTTGAAAATGTGTTAAAAAAGCCTTATACAAATGAAACTATGATTAAGAAAGTAAAATTATATTTAAAACCTTTGCTAAAAAATAAAAGATTAGCAGAGAAATGGAGTCTAAGTATTTGGGATTTTGCTGAAATGAATAAAATGTTAATAAGCGACGATATAGAATGCGTTGAAGATAATATATTAAGGAAAGTAAAAGAAAAATCTTATGGCAATGCCTTAAAGAAAATTAAAAACAATTCAATGTTGTTAATTGGGAAAATAATTTTAAGCGGTAGCAAAGAAGTTAGTCATATAGAAAAATACATTATAAGGATTCGAAGTTATCTTAATTATATGTATGCATTAGATTGTAGTGTAGCAAGTTGTTTATATGATTGTGCAGATAAATATAATTCAAACAGTTATATTACTTTATCCAATACTGTAACTCGTGCATATGCAAATTTTAATATTGACATATATCAAAATTATAGAAATATGGTTTTTGAAAAAATAGAACTTCAAGATTTAGAAGAAAATGCTAAAAATACAATACAAATTCTGTCTACGATTTATGACAGTTTAATGAATTTAGCAACACAAGTATTAAACTTAGAAGATGGAGATAGATTATATGAATATAAAATTCAACTAGAGGATTTTATAAGAAATATGGTAAGAGTTATTTCATATATGACAGGCCAAATTTATATGCAAGTTGATACTTATAATTATATCCATCTCAATGCAAAGAAACATATTAATAAAATTATATGCAAGTTAGAAGAAAATGTATTACCTATTCATTTATTTACTTTGAAATATAACTTTGAAAATGGGGATAAGGATCAAAAAAGTCATGATAGCCTTGTATGTGCTTATCAAGATGTAAAAAGAAATATAAGCAACTTAAATCATATACTCTTAGATAATTAAAATGTTAAAAAATTAGGTTTGCATTTATTTATAGAAATTATATTGCAATATCTAATGCAAACCTAAAATAATTATAAAAGTAGAAAGGAATTAAAAAATTATGAAAAAGAAAAATATAAAAACAAATAACATAGAAAAGAAAGAAAATACAAATGTTATAGAACAAGACGGGGTAAGTCTTAATAAAAATGTATTTAATATAATGAAAAAGAACAAAATGAAATTTTTATCTGAATTTTATACCTTAAATAAAACAAGTGCGATGATAGATTCAATACTTGCAACACCTAGAGACTTATTGCAATTAGACAGTCCAATTTTAGCCGAAGCATTAGAAGATGAAAATTGTCAGAAAATATTTAAAAAAAGTATTCAAAGTGATTTAAAAAGGTGCAATAAAGATGATCTTATACCCCTTATGTACAATATAATGTCAAGCTTAGAATGTAGCGAACAATGTATTGTGTGGTGTATTTCTACTGCACAACAAGAAAGAGCAGAATTTATGAAAGCGATACAAGAAGATAATGTGTTTAAAATGGCAAAATCAATATGGGTTTTAAGAGCAGTTACAACAGCAATCGTATATTTTGTTGATGCAAGTAAATCGTTTTTTAAAGAAAATAAATTATTAGATATGTATAAATTTTTAGAATTAGCTGCTGAAATTTATTCAGTTCAAGTAGTAAAAATTGAGAATTTTATGTATAACGATGAAGAAGAAGAAAACGACTAAAAATAAAAACTTGATAATGATGTTTTATTCCTCAGTATTGAAAATTAAATTTTATTAATTATAAAGGAAGTGATTAGGTATGAATTATAGTGAACTATTTCCAGATTACCCTGATATTGTTTCGTTTGAAGATATGAGAACAATATTAGGAGGAAAGGATAAAAAACTAGGTAGGACAACTGCATATAAATTACTGCAAACAAAAACTATTCCGTCAATAAAAATTACAAGAGAGTATCGAATACAAAAGGCAGATATAATTAAATTTTTGCTAAAAAAGTAAGAAAATTTTGCCAATCCTACTATTAAAATTATATAGATTATAGTATTATATTTTTAGTAGGGTTGGTAAACAAATTTAAACTTGTTATAAAATTGAAAGGAGTAAAACAATGGTAACAGGAAGTTTACAAACAAAACGTGATAAAAGTTATGTAGTAATTAGTTATAAAGATGAAAATAAAAAGTGGAAACAAAAATGGTTACCTACCGAGTTGACGGCTAAAGAAGCTAATAAACTTGGAAAAAAGAAGAAAGAAGAAATAGAAAAAAAGTATGTGGAAAGGTTTGAAAAAGAACAGGAAGAAAAATCTAAAAAGGAACTTGAAAAACAAAAGTCGGATATAGATATAATTGAAAATTATAGAAATATGCCATTTTTAGATTTTATCAAGGAATCTTTAAAGGAATTTAAAAATTCAGTTCAAGAGTCAACTTATGATAATTGGTGTACTATTTTTAAAAATCGAATTACTAATTTTTTCACTCCGATAGAAGAACTTAAAAAACAAGATAAGGTAATGAATGAAGAGGTAAAAAGAAAGATTTATTATAAAGAACTACCTACATTATCAGAGATATCAGTTATTCAATTACAATTTTTCTTTGATTGGTTGTATGACTGTGGATTAAAAGGATCTTCTGCTGATAAATTTTATGTGTTTTTTAATAAAGTTTTTAAAAGATGTATTAGGTTACATATAATAAAGAAAAATGAAAATCCTATTGATGATATTGAAAAACCTAAAATAGAAGCTTTTACAGGACAGTTTTATAGTCCTGAAGAATTAAACAATTTATTTTCATTAATAAAAGGAAATGTTTTAGAGGTCCCAATATTGCTGATGAGTCATTATGGGCTCAGACGTAGTGAGGCTTTAGGATTGAAATGGGATGCAATAGATTTTAAAAACAAATGTATTATTATTCGCCATACTGTTACTAAAGTAAGTGGAGTTGGAGAAAATCAAGTGATTTCCTGCAAAAATCTAACCAAAACATCAAGTCGGATATGGAACAATGCCACTTGTCCCAGAAATAGAAAAACTTTTATTATGGCATAAAGCAAAAATTGAAGAAAATAAAAAGATATTAAAGAATCAATATGTAAAACAAACAGAAGAATATATATGTGTTAGAGAAACAGGAGAACTTATAAAGCCTAATTACCTTACACATCGGATTTAAAGACATTTTAAGGTCAAATAGTGATACTATAAAAGAAATTAGATTACATGATTTAAGACATACGATACGGAAGTTTGTTAGCCTTGCACAATGTAAATCAAAAACAAATAAGTGAGTTTTTAAGGCATGGCAATATTAGGTCTACCGATAGATACATGCACTTGACTTTTGAAAGTAAAATAAATAGTTCAATTTTGATTTCAAATGAATTAGCAAAAGCTGCGGGACAATAAAATTGATAAAATAAAAAAGCATTTGTCTAATGGCAATTAGAACAAATACTTATACAAATTTATAAAAATTATTATTTTTTAGCGAAATTTTTTAGCAAATTTTTTAGCGGATTACAATTTAGGTTCATTATCTTTGAAAATTTTTTGGAGGCGACTATCGGAGTCGAACCGATCATCAGAGTTTTGCAGACTCGTGCCTTACCGCTTGGCTAAGTCGCCGAATACTAGAACCACTAGGGTTTTGGAGCAGGTAGCGGGAATCGGACCCGCGAATCAACCTTGGCAAGGTTGCATTTTACCACTAAATTATACCTGCATTTTATAAAATTTTCAAAGTTAAGACCCCCGCCTTGGCAAGGTTATGTTTTACCACTAAACTATACCTGCAAAATCACATCAACTAGCCCTACTATAATAACAAAATATTCTAAGAATGTCAATAGTTGTTAATAAAAAAATATAGATTCTAAATGATAAACATAATTTCTAAGCATTTCTTCAAAAAAGTAATTATAAGTTTTCTTTTCGACTTCATTAACATTTCTAATATTTACAGACATAATCTGCTCATTATTTACACTCACAGAAATATATCCAACAATAGAATTAGCAGGAAGAGGAGAATCTAACTTTTTATCACAATATATATATATGCAAACATCATCAAAATAATTACAATTTATAGGCAAAGAATCATATGGCAAATCATCGAACTTCAAGTCTAAAGAATTAGAAACACCTTTAGTAATTGCAAAACTGTTTGAATTAAATGAAATCCAATTATTAAACTCAGACAAAACTTTTTCTTTAATATTAAAAAGTTTAAAATTACTAAAAGCATAATCAATTAACTCAATACTATCCCTTGTTCTATCCTTTTTGGTATCTGCACCAAGAACAATACAAATAAGATCCATATTATCTTTTTTTATAGAAGTAACTAGACAACGATTTGCACCATTTGTAAATCCAGTTTTAACGCCATAAACACCATTAAGATAACCTAAAAGTTCATTAGTATTATTTAATGTTTTAGAATAACCATTAATAGAAACAGTATGTGTTTTAGTAGAAACTAAATTAACAAATGTAGGATTTTTTAATGCGTAATCGGTTATAATAGCAAGTTCATATGCAGTAGTGTAATGATTATCATCATCCAGACCATGTGGTGTGACAAAATGAGTTGAAGTCAAATTGAGTTTATTACACTTATTGTTCATTAATGTTGCAAAACCTGCAACATCTCCACCAACATGTTCAGCAAGGGCAACAGCCGAATCATTACCAGAACATAAAAGCAATCCATATAAAAGATTTAAAACAGAAACTTTATCATTAACATGCAAACCAAGACGTGAACCTCCCGTACCCGCAGACTTTTGAGAAATTGTAACAATATCGTTTAAATTTGCATTTTCCAAAACGATAATAGCAGTCATAATTTTCGTTGTTGAAGCCATTTTACGCTTTTCATTTTCATTTTTGCCAAACAAAATACAACCTGAATTTCTATCGAAAACTATACCAGCCCTAGAGTTTATGACAGGTTTTGTAACAATTGAACTAGAGGACTGAACAAAACTTGAAATATCAATATCATTTTCAAAATCCAAATCATCTGCAAATACATAAAAATCAAAAGAAAGGACAAATAAAACAATAAAAAAGCAAACAACAAATTTATAAAACTTCACAATAAATCCTCCCAAAACAAAATCATTAAAATAATATTAAGGAAAATAAAAAATATTACATTATTTAGTGAAAAAACATTGATTTTATTAGACAAAAGAAGTATAATATATTATGTATGAAATTGTAAATATAGAAAGGATGTATACAATGAATTTAAAAATGAAAAAAGTAAGTTTAATAATATTAATAACAACAATAATAGCTGTTTTATTGGGATATATTGTCAGCTATGCAAATGACGGAACATTATATGTAAATTTACAAGAAACTGATGATAACAAAGTGGGGTATTTTAACGGAAGTTATCAAGATAATAAAAGTTATAGTGGTTATATCTGGAACATAAAAACATATAACTCAAATAATATAAATGATGTAAGTGCAAAACAAAGAAACTTATATTGTATAAAAGCAGATTATTCAACTACATGGAATAAAGATGGAGACTTAAATGCACCACACAATATAGTTCAATATAATTTATCATATGATTTCCAAAAAGATAGAGATAAATTAATAAGACTATTAGGAAACGGAAATGATGCAAATAAAGTAGTACTTGATTTATTAGATTCAAGTAAATCATATAGAGAATTATTATGGATATTGGACAACCTATATGCAGAAGGACAATCTATTCCAGAATATTTAGCAAAAATGTTTGATGCAACATATTCATATGATGAAGGATATGCTGACCCACATAATTTTACATATGCAGATGGAAGAACATATGACGCATATGATGAGTTATTAACTCCAGCAGACATAAAAGCAGTAGAAAAAATGGCGATATGGTATTTTACAAACTACAAAATAGATGGAAATAGTGAATTTGATAAAAATGGAAAAACAGGATGGCTATCAATAACAACAGATGGAACTACATATTCACAACTTTTAGATATATCAAGAGATGATAGAGGACCACAAGTTGAAAAATTATATAATGCATTAGTAAAAAAAGCACAAGAAAATGCAAGTAAATATACAGCAGAAAATGGATACCAATTAGATGCAACAGCAGAATTAAATACAGCAGATTTAGCAAAAAACGGAGACAAATATGTAATAAACTCAAAAAGAGTTGGAACAAAAAATGTATTAGGACCAATAAAAATAAGAAGTGGTAGTTACACAGACATTGCATTAAAAGTTACAGACGGAAATGGAACAAATGTAAATTACACACTAACAGATGCAAATGGAAATGAACTACAAAATACAACATTAAAACAACAAATAGGTAAAACAGAAGGATTTTACATTAGTGTAGAAAGAGGTAACAACCAAGAAATAAACTTAAGTTTTGATATAACAAGTCAAAGAACAAAGAAAACATTATGGTTACAAGGAACAGAAACAGCAAATTCAATAACATTAGTTGGGGAACAACCACTTGTTGAAGTTGAAAACGCTCCAGAAACAATAACAACAAAATTAGTAGCGAATACAGATGAATTTGACTTAGCATTAAGAAAATACATAGTAGAAGTAAATGGACAACAACTTGCAAATAAAAGACTACCAAATGTATTAACAAACACACTAAAAACTGGAACAACAGCAACATATAATCACAGAAAGGATCCAGTTGAAATAAAAGAAAATGATACAGTAACATACAATATAACAATATATAATGAAGGAAACAAAGCAGGGTATGCAAGTCAAATTATAGACCAATTACCAGCAGGGCTAATAAACTCAACAGAAAATGCAAATACAATAACATCAAAAGGAAAAGATGGAAACAACAAAAATACATATAAATTATCATATAACACAACATTAAACACAATAACATTTGACATTATAAATACAACAGAAAATCCAGCAAAAAGCTTATCTGCATACTCAGAGCAAAATGGATTAGACTATGAAACAATTGCAGTAAAATGTAAAGTGGTAGAAGAGCCAGACACAAAAAATGAGAAAATATTAACAAATGTAGCATGGATAAATGGAGCATATGACTCAGATGCAGGAAAAGTTGCAATAGATAGAGATTCACAACCAGAAATAAAACCAAATGTTAATAAAAACAACATGGAAAAATATAAAGGAAAAACAGACAACAAAGACGACCTATCAGACAAAGACAATTACTATAAAGGTGAGCAAGATGATGATGACTTTGAAAAATTAGTATTAAAACCAGTAGTAAAAAAATTCGACCTAGCATTATTCAAACACATAGCAGCAATAAGTAAAGACCAAACAATAGAAAATGGAGAGTATATAACAGACACAAAAAATAAAGATGGAAAATATCTAAGAGCACCTGTTGTAAAATCAATAGAAAATGGAAAAGTGATATATGAAGAAGATTCAAAAGAGGCTCTAACAGTTGAAAAAGGAGATTATGTATTATACACAATAAGAGTATACAATGAAGGTGAAATAAATGGATATGCAAGTAAAATAAAAGACGCGTTACCTGTGGGACTTGAATTTGTGGTTGGAAATGAGGAATATAATAGTATTTGGGAATTAGAAGGATATGATAATGATGGAAGACAAATTGTTTCAACAACATGGTATGCAAAGGGAAAAGGTGCAGAGGTTGACTCTGCCCCAGGAGATGCAAACTATACAGCAAACTTATTAAAAGCATTAAAACCAGATGAGGCAATAAGTGATGAAAATCCAGATTATTTAGATGCACAAATACTATGTAAAGTAGTTGAAAAAGAAACATCTAATAGGGTATTAGTAAACTATGCACAAATATCTGATGATAGCGATGAAAACGGAAATCCAGTAGATGATATAGACTCAACACCAGATGAATGGATAGACGGAGATGACGACCAAGACATTGAAAGAATAAAACTACAATGTTTTGACTTATCACTAAGAAAATTTGTAACAAGTATAAATGAAACAGAACTAAGAGACTCTAATGGAAAATATACAAGAGAACCAGTAGTTGATGTAACAAACTTAAAAAATGGAACAAGCACAACAGCAATATATAATCATACTAAAAAGCCAGTAAGTCTTCAAATAGGAGATAAAGTTGTTTACACAATAAGAGTATATAATGAAGGTGATATTAACGGGTTCGCAAATGAAGTAAAAGACTATTTACCACCATATCTTGAATATGTAAAAGACAGTGAAATAAATGCTGAATATGGTTGGGAAATATCAGAAGATGGTAGAATAGTAACAACAAAATATTTAAGCGATTATGAATTAAAAGGATTTGATAGCACATATGACACACAACTTGATTATAAAGATGTAAAAATAGAATGTAGAGTATCAAAAACAACACCAGTAAAACAAAACTTAACAAACATCGCAGAAATAGCTGAATACAAATACAATGGAAATGTTGTAGAAAAGGATGCTGACTCAACAGCAAACAACATTGATAAAAATCTACCAAGTGATGAAGAATTACCAGGATATAAAGACAGTGAAATGGATAAAACATATATCCCAGGAAACGAAGATGATGATGACTTTGAAAAAGTATATGTAAGAGACTTCGACCTAGCATTAAGAAAATTCATAACACAAGTAGGAGATAAAGAAGTAACAACAAGAATACCACAAGTAAAAAATGACAATGGACAAATAACATATGAACATCCAAAAGATCCATTAGTGGTACATGTAGGAGACATAGTAACATATACAATAAGAATATATAATGAAGGAGAAATATCAGGATATGCAAATATAGTATCAGATGATATACCAGAATATTTAGAATATTTACCAGAAGAAACAACAAATGTTGATTATATGTGGAAAATGTATAATGAAAAAGGAGAAGAAACACAAAAAGTAGAAGAAGCAAAAAGAATAAAAACAGAATACTTATCAAAAGACAATTCAACAGAGAACCTAATAAAAGCATTTGATGGAACAACATTAGACTACAAAGACATAAAAGTAGCATTCAAAGTAAAAGACCCAAATTCAAATACATATATAATAACAAATCATGCACAAATATCAGATGATACAGACGAAAAAGAAAAACCAATAAAAGACAAAGACTCAGAGACAGACAAATGGAATGAAGGGGAAGACGACCAAGATATAGAAAATATAAAAGTAGAATATTTTGACTTAGCGTTATTAAAATATGTAACAAAAATAATAGTAGAAGAAAATGAACAACAAAAAATAACAGAAACAGGATATAATGGACTAGAAGACCCAGAACCAGTAGTAAAAGTAGAATTGCATAGAAAGAAACTAGATGAAGTAGTAGTGAAATTTGGATATGGAATAAAAATAACAAATGAAGGAGACATTCCAGGATATGCAACAGAAATAACAGATTATATACCAGAAGGATTAAAATTTGTTGCAGAAGATAATCCAAATTGGACAGATGAAGGAAACAATGTAATATCAACAAGACAATTAGAAGGAACACTATTACAACCAGGAGAAAGTGCAGTAGTAGAGGTAATACTAACATGGATAAATGGTGCAGATAATCTAGCAGAGAAAACAAATACAGCAGAAATATCAGAAGACAAAAATGAATATGATGTACTTGATAGAGATTCAACACCAGATAACCAAAAACCTAGAGAAGATGACATAGATATTGCAAAAGTATTATTAGCAATCTCAACAGGTGGACCAAAGACATATATAACACTAACATTAGGATTATTAACAATAGTATTAGTTGGTGTTGGAGCAATAAGAAAATTCGTATTATAGAATAGAAGAATCTTAATTATTAAATCTTAATAATTAAGATTTTTTCTTTTATATAATAGAAAAATTTTTTCATTTACTAATATATATAAACTTCTTTAAATTTGTTAAAAATAAACATTGATTTTAAAATAAAGAAAATATATAATATAGTTGAAGGAAGATAACAAAAGAGGTAGGGGTAAAGGTTGAAAAATGAAATTCTTTTTTAATCAGATTTGCACCTTTAGAAGGGAATGAGATTGAGGATGAAAAGAAGGCTATTAATAATAATTTCTATAATAATATCAATATGTGCTATAGTTACATTTGCGATTATAAGTTATGCTGAAACAGACAAAATATATGTAAGTTTAAAAAGAACAGACACTGTTGGAATTGGATATGGCATAGGAAATCCAAATGTTACAGGAGGAAAAGAATTATGGTATTTAGCTACACACAATTCTACAAATAATAATGACATGAGTGATAATCAAAGAGCATTATATTGTTTAAAAGGTGATTATGGAGAATCATGGAATAATGATAATGTAGAAAAAAATGTAATAGAATACAACATATCATATGATTTACAAACTAACAGAGAAGAAATAGTAAATAATATAGTAAGTAATGATGCAGGAAATGTTGTCAAAACTATTCTTGACCCAAATCAAAAATATTATAAAGAGCTATTATGGATATTAGACAATTCATATACAAAGGGAATGAATATTTTGGAATATCTTAATGGAATTGGCTTGAAAATTGAGTATGACGAAGATTACAATGAATACTATTATAATGGAGAACTTATAAGTGAAGGAAATATGATAACGGATACAGACATTATTGCTATTCAAAGAGCAGTAATATGGTATTACACTAATTATAAAATAGACAATGACAGTACATTTAACAAAAGTAATCAGGAGGAATGGCTTACAATAACATCAGATGGAGAAAACTATAGTCATCTATCTGAAATAGGAGGTTTTTCATCAACAGAAGGTAAAGACAGGAACAATATAGCAGTATTGCTTTATGATTACATGATAAAAACTGCTGATGAAAATGCGAAAAAAGATTATACAATAGAAAATAATTATTCAAGCCTAAAGCCAGAAGAAATTAATGTATCAGGATTAAATATTCAAGAAGGAAAATATAAATTAAAGACAGAAGTTGAAAAAAGCACTTATATTGTAGGACCGATAAAGACTACCAAAAACAATAATAGAGCATATAGTGCAAATATAATTGTTACAGATGAAAATAATAATATTATACCTGAAAACAATTATAAATTTGTAGATTCTTTAGGAAATGAAAAAAGCAAAACATTAAAAGAGATAATTAACAGTGAAGAAGATATATATATAAGCATAGACAAAAATCTGGCTAATAAAATTTACCTAAAATTAGAGATAAGCTATCAAGATACTACTAAGACGCTATGGTTGAATGGAACAAAATCTGGAAATAGTGTTACAGTGAATGCAGAACAGCCAATAGTTGAAATAAATAAACAAGATAAAACAATATCAGAAGAATTTGTTGGGATTCCTGAAATCACAAATATTGAGGTAACAAAAGAATGGGCAGATGGAAACAATCAAGATGGAATTAGAGCAGATTCAATTGAGGCAATATTAAAAGCAGATGAAGTGGTAGTAGATACAATTGTGCTAAATAATACCAATAATTGGACACACATTTTTGAAAAATTAGCTAAATACAAGAATGATACAGAGATAAAATACACAGTAGAAGAAAAAAATGTGCCAGAAGGTTACACGGCAGATATAAAAGAAAACTCATCAAATAATTACACAATAACAAACACACATACACCAGAGATTACAGAACTAAAAGTAAATAAAGTATGGTCAGACAGTAATAACCAAGATGGAATAAGACCAGACTCAATAGATGTAATACTAAAAGCAGATAATGAAACAAAAGAAACAATAACCTTAAATAGTGCAAATAACTGGGAGCACACATTTAGTAACTTACCAAAATACAAAAACGGAACAGAAATAAAATACACAGTAGAAGAGAAAAATGTGCCAGAAGGTTACACAGCAGAAGTGAAGGAGAATTCAAC
>CAKPJC010000009.1 GCA_934162535.1 uncultured Clostridia bacterium
GTCCTGTTCAATTTAGAACTCATTCCGCAGCTCTTGTCGCTTAAATATTTGTCCTAACTTTTGGGGTCACTTCTATTACAGCCGTAGACAAAATTAGACAAAATATGTTATAATAAAATAGCACAAATGAAAAGAGAAAATTATCATTTGTGTTTTTTGTATAGGAGGAAAGTAAAATGAAAAAATATAGATTTGAATTTATATTTGGAATGCTATATTCATTATTTTCAGTTTTAATAATTACTGTATCTAATAATTTTAATTATGGCGTAATAAAAGAAATTGATGAATTAGTTAAATTAGTTTTCAGTAGTCTGATAGGATTAATTACAATATGGATATCAGGATACTTTATTTTAATACAACTATATAAAAATTCATATCCTATGGAGATAATAGAAAGAAAGTTTTTAAAAACTGTAAAGAGAATTTTAATATTTTCAGGATTAAATATTTTTATGGGTATGTTTATTATTGCTAAATTTAATAATTATATAAATGAAACATATTATTTAATAATATTTACTATTAATATGATTATTATTTTTTATAAAACATATATGATAAATAGAACATTTACTATAAATACATATATAGACAATTTTTATAAGAAATTATCTAATGAATTAAAAAAGAATAATACTACAGAAAAAGTTATTGATAATACTTTTAAAGAATTTTGTAATTTTTTTGATGATTGTATAGTTAAAGATGAATACTATGTTTGTAATAATATTTCTAAAAAAACAGGAGAATTGTTTAGAGAGTTAATAGAATATTGTAATAAAATGGTAATAGAAGGAAAAGAAGATATCGCTGAATATTTATTTGATAAAATTGTTAATTATGGAATTTACCAAGTTATAAATTCTAAAAATAGTAAATCACCTAATTTTATATCTGATTTGTTTGTGCAACAGGCAAAAAATATTAATATATGCATTAAAATAGATAGATTAGAATGGTTTAAAAAATATGTAAAAAACATAAATTTATTAATAAAAGAATATCAAGATAATGAAAATAATGTTTTAGAAGAAATATCATATATGAATGTAAAAATAGCTAAAGAATTAATGAATAAGGATTCATCATGGATGGAATGGTTTATTAATCAACTGTATAATATGAATATTTCATTGAAGTATGCATATAAAAACATAAATTTAAGTTATTATTGTAAAGTGATATCATATATATTAATTACCTATATAGAAAACAAAGAAAAAGATAATGAAAAATATAAAATATTGATAGATAATTTAAAGAGATTTACAATAGAATTAACTCGTGTTAATGATAATATACAAGATATGGTAATCAACTATTCTATATATGGTAATAAATTATTGGAAAATAAAGACATTTCTAAAATAGAAGACTTTATCGAAGTATTAACTCAAGATGAAAACAGATTAATAAATGAAGATAAATGGAATGAATTTGTTTTATATTATTTAAATATATCATTAGAAAAATATCCAGAAAAATTAGCGGAAAAAAATAGGAAAAAGATAATAGATATAATAATAAGTTTAAGCTTAAATGATTCTAATATTAAATATTATAGTTTTCTGCCAGAATATGACAAAATAATATGTGATAATAAATATAACTCAAAAGCAATAGAGCAAATATGTGAAGAATTCGTTGAATTACTTACTAGACTTATAATAAATAATAATGTTAAAATGTACTATTTAACTTTAAAATTATTAAAAGATTCTATCATAAAGTTGGAAAAAAGTGATAAAAATATACAAGAAAAGATATTCGATATTTTTATTTTGATGTTAATGAAATCACTAAATACAGAAAATAAAAAATTTGCTGAACTTACGATTTCCACATTGGATGAATGTGTTGAAAACTTGGATAAAGAAAAGAAAATATCAGATGATTTTGGAGATTATATAATTGAGAAAATATCAGATATAGCAATGTATAGAACTAATATAACTGAGATTAATGCAATAGAAATAGTAAACTTGTTGGCAGGATTTTTGGAAGAAGGAAAAGAATATAATTTTATTTCAAGAAAAGTAGAAAAGAAAAAATTATTATATAAAAATATTTACAATATTGGAATTAATTCTATTGAAAATAATATGGAAAACTCAGTACGAAATGTATCAAATACATTAGGATGGTTTATAATTGCAAGTATAAAAAATGATGCAGTTCATTTAACTAATTATTTAATTGAGAGAACAGTAGATTTATTTAAAATTGCAAAGAATATGGAGGTTACAGAAAAAACCTTAACATTTATAATGACATTATTTACAACAGTAGGTACATATTGCTGCAAAGAACCAAAGGATATTGTATTTTTGGAAAAAATTTTAGATATATTGAAAGAAGAAAATTTGATAAGAATAAAAACAGCAATAGAATTAAGAACTAAGGAAAACAATATGTGGGATAAATTATTTGAAGGAAATACACAGATATTAACTGGAAAATTCTTAAGTAAGATAACAGAAATATCAAATAAAAAATAAAGCTATTTTAAACAGTAGCTTTATTTTTTATTAGTAGGTTCTCCAACAACTCCGCACTAGCCCTATCGGTAGACTCCAAATCATGAACATAAAACTTCAAAGTAGTATCAGTACTAGCATGACCTAATTTATGAGAAACAGTCTTAACATCAACATTACCAGAAATAAGCAAAGTAGCAAAAGTATGTCTCAAATCATGAAAACGAATATGAGGAAAACCATTCCTAGTTAAGAAAGAACTAAACCATTTAGGACCAGTTGCAGGATTCATAATTCTACCATCAGCAGTAGTAAAAACATTTTTAACACCATTCCAAGATTTACCCAATGCAAGTCTCATCTTACTTTGCTCACATCTCCATTGTTTAAGTAAATCAAAGCAAATACTAGGAACAACTATTGTACGAACACTTAAATCAGTTTTAGGACTCTTCTCAGAAGTAGGTTGACCACTTAAATAATAAGCACTTCTCTTAACACTTATTTTATGATTTTTAAAATCAATATCATCCCAATGCAAACCAACCAATTCACCACGTCTAAAACCAGTTAAAATAGCAAGAATAACAAAACATTTATATTTTATAGGAGCCTTTTCAAGTAGGGCATTTATTAATCTTTTAGATGTTTCTTCATCATAACATGTCATTTTAGTACGTTTAAATTTAGGTTGAACAACTTTAGTACAGGGATTATAAGGAACTATGTCCCATCTAAGAGCATTACTGAAAATGCTAGATAATATTTCATGAGCACGATGCACACTAGCTGGAGATAAAGTTTTATAATTACCATTTTTGTCTTTTCTGTTAGTTGGCTTAGTTAGCAAAAAATTATACAGATTATCCAAATCCAAAGGTTTTATTTTATCAAGTCGCTTGTTACCTAAATATGGTAAAATATGTTTATTTAATTTTTCATTATAACTTTGGTAAGTTGTAGGTGAAAGATTAGGTTTTACATATGTTTCTAACCATTGTTTACTAAAATCATTTAATGTCACTTTTTTTGCAGAATATGTGCAACCGCCTTCAATTGAAGTAATAAATTTTGCAAGTTCTTTTTCGGCTTCCCTTTTAGATGAACAAGTAACAGTCTTATTGAAATATTTTCTTTTTCCATTTGAATCGAAACCATTACTAACACGAAGTCTATATTTTTCATTTCCCATATATAGAATGTTTCCTGCCAAATATATTACCTCCTACTTATTAATCCAATCTTGATTATCTTTCAGCCATTTTGAAAGTTCATCAATTTTAATTTTATTATCTTTACAAAGTTTATACATCTCTTTAGCCTTAGAAGCCCAATTAGAAAATAGTTTATCTACATTAGCAATATCCTTATTTCTTTGCTTTTTGGCATTTTGAGTTTTATATGCATTTCTATATAGCTTTGTTATCTCATCAGATTGAACAGAAAGTTCATAGCCAATATCTCTACAAGTCTTACCATTTCTAAAAACACGAGTACAATATATTTCATTACTTTTAGTTGTAGGAACAAAATATTTGCCACAATTTTTACATTTATTAAATTGAATATTTAAAGCAGCGGCTCTATATAAAATGAATAGAATAAAATCATGATAAGATTTAAAAGTATAAATTTCTAATGGCATTTTTAAATCGCTCTCTATTTCGATTCCACTAAAAATTCTACATTCGAATGATCCCATTTTTGACAATTCATTACCTAAAGCTTTATATAATGAATCTGCATGATTATTTAATAAAAATTCAATTAAATATTTTTCAGTTGAATTAGCTTCTTCAAATAATTCAATTACAAAATTACCTAAATTAAATTCTTTAGTAACAGCTTTTTTTTCAATATCTATAAGATAACATGTATCATTATTTATATATAGATGAATTTGCTTTGAGTCTTGTTTCATAACTATCTCCTTTTTAGACATTTTAAAATAAATTTCAAAAATGTCTTGACTTAAATTTGAATCTATTGTAACATATAGACATATTAAAAGTCAAGAATAATCTGTCAATTACTTCAAATAATTCCAAGGAGGTGAGATTATGCAAGAAAAAACAGATATTCCAGAGCTATTAACTGTTAAAAAAATTCAAGAAAAAATGAGAATTTCAAAAGCAGGAGTATATAACTTAATAAATTCTGGACAAATTCCACTAGTAAAAATAGGTAATAGAAAATTAATACCTAAAAAAGAATTTTTAGTTTGGTTAAAGAAACAGGAGGTGAACACAAAATAAAATGGATGAAGAAGAATTCTTAACAAAACAACAAGTAATAGAAAAATATAAACCGATGTTTACAGAGTGGTCTCTTTCAAAATTAATCAGAGAAAGAAAAATAAAATTTGTAAGGATTGGTAGAAGAATATTTTTCACTAAAAAATCAGTAAACGATTTTATAAAATCTCAAGAAGAAAATAGCATTTTGAATGAAAGAAGGGATTTTCACATTGTATAAAATGAAAAATTGTCCTTTCAATTGGTACTTGAAAGAACAATATAATTGAATATAAAGGCTAACCAATATAAACAATCTCTAAATATATTATATACGATTAGCCTAAAATATTCAATAAATTTAGAAATATTTTAGGAGGGATACAATTGAATATATATGATGAAATTAGAAGTAAATTAACAAATAAACAAGTAGCAAGATATTATTTAGGTGAACCGCAACAACATTCTGGAAATAGTATTGGATATTGTTCGCCATTTAGAAATGAAAAGCATCCGTCGTTCTGGGTAAATGATGAAAAAGGTTTTACAGATTTTGCAGCAAAAGAGCATAGTGGTAATATGGTAACATTTGTAATGCAAAATAAAAATTTACCAACATATTTTGATGCAGCAAAACAATTGATTAATGACTTTGGATTAAATATAGAGATAAAAGAAAATATGTCTTGCTTCAGTAAAAATAGAACAAAAGAAAAAATTACAGATTTAGTATTTGATAAAGGTAATAAACCGAAAGATATAAATTGTATGTTTGATATAATAGAACATACAAGCAAGCCAGATAAGAAAGAGGCGGCATATATAAAAAATCGAATACCTAATCTTGAAATAAAAAAATATTCATTAGATGAAATATTAAATAATATTGTAAAAGGAAAAACAATAATTCCATCAGGAATAAAGTCGAATGCAAAACAAAATTTTAAAGGGCAACAATTATTTTTAGTGGATTTTGATAACACAAAAAATGGAATAAAAATATGTGCAAATGAAGAAGAACATGCAACCATAAATAAAATACTAGAATATTGTAAGAAAATAGGGTTTATGCCTACATTTGCATATTATACATTTAGTCATAGTGAGGAACAACATAAATTTAGGGTTGGTTATGTTTTGGAAGAACCCATTGTAGATTATAAAACTGCAGAAAAAATCCCTAAAAAATTATTAGAAATATTTAAAGATTTTAATCCAGATACATCAAAACAAAATTTAGCAGATTTCTTTTATGGAGGAAAAAGTATAGCATATAAAAGTGATAATTATTATTGTCCAAGATTATTAGAAGGATATGCATATAATGATGAATTTGAAATATCAGAAGATAAGTATAAACAATATAATGATTTATTAAGACCTCATAGTTATGAATTTTCTGACAGAGGGTTGGTTAAGAAAATAATAAAAAAGGATGTATTAGAAGATAAAGTAATAAGTAATTTTATTGCAATTCCAACAAAGTTTATTACATATAATGATGGAAATGAAACAAGGACAGATGTTACTTTAAAAACTATTTTAAATACAGGAGAAGAGTTGCCAAAAATAACACTAAATATAAAAGACTTTGAGAGCTTAAATTGGATTGCAAATGGAACATGGAACTTTGAGCCTAGAATAAGTCCAAATGGAAATAATAAAGAATATTTTAAAGATACATCAAAAATATTAAGTAAATTATCAACTAAAGAAATAATATATTCACATATGGGTTTTAGAAAAATAAATGGAAAATTACATTATTTATATCATGGTGGAGTAATTGGAGAGAATAAAGATATAAAAGTTGATTTAAGTGAGTCAGGACTAGAACAATATAAGTTTATAGAAGACCAGTTAGATTCAAAACAAATAAAGGAATGTGTAGAAACATCACTCAGCTTATTAAATGTAGGGAAAGAAACTATTATAGTACCATTATTAGGAACCATTTTTTTAGCACCTTTACAAGAAATATTTAGAGAAATAGGAATAGCTAATGGTTTTGTTACTTGGATACTAGGAGAAAGTGGAACACAAAAAAGTACTTTAGCAGCATTAATGTTATCGCACTTTGGAAATTTTGAAAGAGATACAATACCTTGTGGGTTTAAAGATACGGTAAATAGTCTAGAAAAACAAGCTTTTATAGTAAAAGACAGTGTATTGTTAATAGATGACTATTATCCAAGTCAATCATTACAAGAGTCGAGAAAAATGGAAGCAGTTGCGGAAAGTATATTTGGAATGGCAGGAGATAAACAAGGCAGATCAAGAATGAAACAAAATGGTAAAGATATAAGAAAATCATATAGCTCAAGAGGAATATTAATGGCAACAGGAGAAAACTTTCCTAATTTCGCAGAAAGTAGGGTAGCCAGAAGCGTAATTGTAGAAATAGAAAAGGGAGATTTAAGATTAGATATTTTATCATACTTACAAGGGAATAAAGATAAGCTTAATATTTGTATGAGAGAGTATATAAAATGGATAATTGTAAATTACGATAAAATTAGAGAGCAAATAAAGATTGACTTTCCTAGATATAGAGAAAAATTTAACAGAGATTTTTCTCATGCGAGAATACCAGAAAATATTGCATCATTGTATATAGGTTGTGAAATGTTTTTTGAATTTGCAAGAGCCAATGGTGTTATAGATACAACGATTATGACTGAATGGAAACTAATATGTTTTAATAGTTTGTTAAAATTAGCAAATAAACAAAGTATTAGAACATCAGATTCAAAACCAGATAAAATGTTTTTCTATGCAATACAAGAATTGTTGGCAAGTGGAGAAGCATATTTTCAAGTATATCTACATGAAAACCAAAGTAGTACGAATCCATATGCAAAAGTTTTAGGATGTTATGACAGTCAAAAAAGCATGTATTATTTAATACCAGGAACTGCATATAAATTAGTTGTAGAATATTATGAAAAACAAAATATTAAATTCCCATTAAATCCAGGAGCACTTTGGACATATTTGAAGAAACATGGAAGCATTGCAATTGCTGAAAAAGATAGAAATATGATAAGAAGAAAAATTAACAATGAAAGTATAGCTGTAATTGCGGTGCATCAACAAATGATAAGTCCAGATTTAGGTAAAAATTCTACAAATAAAGAAAAAGAAGAAATAATATTGCCATTTTAGAAGCCTTTGATTAAAGGTTTCTTTTTCCGTAAAAATACTAGGAATTTTAAATAAAAAATAGTATAATACAAATAAATTTAGAAGCGGTATATAAGAAATGAATAAAAATCAATATGTTTATATATTAAATACCGAAATGAAAAGAAAAAGGTGATAAAATGATTTATATAACAGGAGATTGCCACTCTGACTTTACGAGATTTTCAATGGATAACTTTCCTATTCAAACAGAAATGACAAAAGATGATTATGTTATTATATGTGGAGACTTTGGTGGAGTTTGGACATTTGAAAACGAGAGTGAACAGGAAAAGTATTGGTTAGATTGGTTAAATAAAAAGAATTTTACAACATTATTTGTAGATGGAAATCATGAAAACTTTACTAGATTATATAACTATCCAGAGAAAAAGTGGCACGGAGGAAAAGTACACAAAATTAGAGATTCAGTATTACATCTAATGAGAGGTGAAATTTTTGAAATAGATAATAAAAGAATATTTACATTTGGTGGAGCATCTTCACATGATATACAAGATGGAATATTAAATTTAGATGAAGAAGAAAAGATATATAATTTTAGAAAAAGAGGTGCATATTTTAGAATTAGAGATTACTCATGGTGGGATTTAGAATTACCAACAAATGAAGAGATGGAAAATGGAATTAAAAACTTAGAAAAAGTAAATTATAAAGTTGATTATATTATTTCACATTGTTGTCCAACAAGTGTACAAGCTATATTAGGTGCAGGAAAATATAAGAAAGATTGTTTAACAGATTATTTGCAGCAAATATCAGAAAAGTGTGAATTTAAAAAATGGTATTTTGGACATTACCATGATTATAGGCAAGTTAATTCGCAATATACATTGCTTTATGAAGATATAGTGCCATTGGAGTTTGAAAGTATATTTTAATCAGATAGGAGAAAAAATAATATGATGAAGTTAGAAGAATATGTTGAAAAAAGAAAAAAAGAAGATGGAATAAATGAATTTGATAAAAATAAAAAAGATGAAAATTTAAAAATATGTGTAAACTATATATTTGAATATTTTAATAATTATTTAAATATTACAGAACTAGAGGAAACAACAATAGCAAAAGAAGAAAAATTAGATAAATATCGTAAAAAATTAAGAGATTATGATTCTGAAATAAGAGAATGGTTAGTAAATATATATTCTGAATATGGAAACTTTTTAGATAAGTCAATAGGAAGAGGCACAAGGATAGAACAAACTTATTTTTATTTATTAAGTGAAGAAAGTGAATTCAGAAGTTTATCTTATGAGTGCTATGCTGAGTATATAAAGAGATTTCCATATTTAAAAGGGCAAGAAGAAATGTTATACAAATTTTTAAAAGAATATCATAGAGTGGAAAGTAATCAATCAAGGTGGAATATTCCATCGATAAATGAAGAAATAGATGAATGGATAGAGAAAACGAAAAATAAATATGGTGTAAATTTATGTGCTTTTGCTTTCGATTGGGTAAATTATTTTTATGAAACTCCAGAAATATGGGGAAGTAAACACAAAAAGAAAAATAGTGAATCATATAGAGGATATGAATATGATTATAAAAATGGAGATAATTTATTTAATATAGATTCATTATATAGGAACATGCCAAAGAAATCATTTACTAAAGGTAAAAAACAAGAATTTGAAATATTATTTATGTATTTTTGGTTGCACGAAATGGAAGGAAATGAACAAGATTGGGATGAATATATTGATAAAATAGATAACCATAAATAATTATAAAAGTATAATTTTCTACAAGTTTCGACAAAATATTTGATTAAATAATGTTAATATAATAGTTAAAAAGTATCGAAAGGATTTACTATGGAAGAACTAATTGAACTATTAAAACAAAATAAAGATAATGAAGCAAAAAAACTAATTGAAATTATGCTAAAAGATAAGAAACATGAAGAAGAATTTGCAAGGTTATATCATATGCTAGGAATGATAGAAGAACGAAAAGAAGAGAGAAATACTTTAAAAGCGAAATATTATTATGAAAAGAGTATTAATTGCATTCCGAGTTTTAGATTTTCATATTATAGATACGACGACTTAGAGGTTGAAGATAACAATATTGCAATAGGTTTTTTAAAAAAAGGACTAAAAGAATTTGAACAGGATATTGAATTATATAAAAGACTTTTTATTAGAGAAAGTAATAAAGAAAAGAACAAAATTATAGAGTATTTCTTAGAAAACAATATTGCAGATGAAAATATTTATAAAAGTTTTATAGAATATTCATATAGAGAGAAGAATTATAAAAGAACAGTAGAATTAATAGAAAAAGTGAAATTTAAAGATAAGTCAAAAGAGCATTTTTATTATTTGTTAAAAATATCAAGTGAAATATTGGAAAACAAAGAATTAGAAAATAAAGAAGAAATAATAAAAAATATAACAGATATAATTAATGAAGATATTAAGAATGAACTAAAATACTGGCACTATATTATACTATTATATTTGGAAGAAGATGAAGAAAATGTTAGTGAAATAATGGAAAAAATTCCAATAAAATGTCAAATAGAGGATATGTATTTTTGGGAAAATGAAATTGATGTTGATTTAAATGATTTATATATGAAAATTTTCGAAGAATTAGAGAACTCTTTTACGAATAAAAAACAAGCAAAAATAAGAATAATGAAAGGCTCATATTTAAATATCAAGATTAATAATGGAGAAGACATAAATTATAAATTAAAGGATATAAAGAATTTAATATCAGCTTTAAAATATTACGACTATGAAAAAGAAATATATATTCTAATATTTAATATGTATATAAATGTAGAAAAAAATTTTGAAGCATTTGACTTTGCAATAAAACAATATGCAGAGAATAGAATTGCTAGAGAAGTCTTTGGAAAGAAGAAATATGATTTTTATTTAGAATATACAAATAAAGAAGATTTAATAAAAATTGTAAATAGATTAATAATTATAAAGGATAATATTCAAAATTATGATATTTCAGTAGGAGATTTAATAAGGACTTTTATAGATTGCATAGTAAAAGAGTTATTCAAAAGAGATATGTATGATTATATAGATAGATTAGTAAAAGATATTAAAATTAGACACTTATTGAAAATGAAGAATATTTTTGAAATAGCATATTCTCATAGGGATAAAAATGTGGCAAGACAATTATATGAATATTTATTAGAAGAAAACCCTAATAATTCTGCATATAACAATAATTTAGGTGTTATCTATAAAGAAGAGGGAAATCTGTTTAAAGCTAAGGAGTATTTTGAAATTGCATCAGCATCAGATCCAGAGGATAATATTTCATCTTCAAATTTAAAGGATGTTAATAAGAAAATAAGTGATTTATATGAAGCATATGAAGAAATTCAAAAAGAAAAAGTATGGGTGCTATCAAAATTGGAATTATTATATGAGCAAGTAGAAGATGGCATAATAACATGTTCATATAATGAACGACCTAAAATTTTAAAGACTAGTCCAGAAAAAGCTCAAGAATTATTTGAGACATTTACTAATAAAAAATATATAGTGAAAATTAAAAGTCAAGATGATTGGGGAAGAAACCAATATAGATTAAATGAATTGGTAAGAGATTATCTTCAAGAAAGAATAGAGTATATAGAAGCTAATAAAGAATATGAAAATATTTCAGGAAATATAAACATTGACTATTTAAGTAGTATTGGATATACAGATGAATTAAAAAATAAAATAAGAAAAATAGAAGATAAAGAAATTGTTGAAATACTATTAAGAGATTTTAAAGAATGTGCAATAGCAATGGCAAGTAAACAAGAAAAAACTGCTATTGTATTATCAGGAAGCATGGCAGAGGCTTTACTAAATTATAAAGTACAAGAGAAGGGAATTAAAAATTATAGTTTAATAAAAGATGGTAAAGAGAGAAAAATTAAAGTTAAAGATATGGGATTAGCTGATTTACTAGAAGTTGCTCAAAAAGAATATATAATACATCAGACAGATTATCATTTGACACAATTTTTACGAAATTATAGAAACTTAATACATCCAAGTGTAGAGCTTAGAAAAACTATGAATATTGAAACGGAAGAAACAGAATTAATATGGGGAATATTAAAAAAGATAATAAAAGATATTTTATAAAATACACATTATAATATGTGTATTTTTTACATCTTTAAGAAGTGGTTTCTTAGTCACACCTTGGTCACACTCTCTACAAAACTACACGATTTTAAACACAATTTAACACAAACAAAGCATCACCAATTTCACCGATTAACTTACTCTAACAAAGCATAACACAATTACACCAAACCCAGCAATATCAACACTTACGGGCTCATAACTCTAAGGTGAGGTTGAAATAATTTTGCTTTACAATTTTGATTTAATCGTTACAGCTTGAGTGGTTGTGGTGATTTTTTTTATTCCTCAATTAGTTAACAATAATGACTAAAAATAGGCATTTTATGTGAAATTGGGGAAAAGTTGGGGAAGAAAATCTCCCAAAACGTTTATATTTCTAATAAAAATCCAGTAAAAGACTATGGGAAACCTAATTTTATAAATAGTAGTCTTTTACGTTACACATATAATCGTTGGAACAAAATCAAAAATTTTGACAACGATTTATTTTTATCGTGAAAAGTCTAATGACTTTAGTGAAATCTGAAAAAAGATTTTAGACTAATTTTTGTTGTGGCAGTAGTAAGTTTTCTAAAGCATTTCCTGCATTTCTATTATGAGAAATAATAGGATGCACATAGAAATTAAATGTTGTTGTAATTTGTGCATGTCCAAGTCTTGCTGCTACAACTGCTACATCAATATTTTGTGATATTAAAAGTGTAGCATTTGTGTGTCTTAATCCGTGAAAATTAATTACAGGTAGTCCTATTTGACCAACATATTTTACAAACCATTTGCTTATTGTAGAAGGGTGCATAGGTTTGCCATCAGCTTGTACAAATAACCTATTAGAATCAGTCCATAATTCACCACAGAACGATTTTTGTTCATCATACCATAACTTATATTGCTCAAGTAGAGAAACAACGAAATCTGGAATTGCAACTTCTCTGATAGAACTTTCTGTTTTAGGTGTTTTTGTAAATACACCTTTGTCAGCTAAATATTGGCTAGAACGATTTATACTAACAATTCCTGTTTTTAAATCAATATCTTGCCATTCTAATCCCATTAATTCGCCTAAACGAACACCAGTAAATATTGTAAGAATGATTGCAACTTTATATTTTATTTGATCTTCACCAAGTGAGGATAGATTGTGTAATAATATTTTGCATTGCTCATCATCATAGTATCTTCTTTTTGGTTTTCTTGCTTTTGGTGGTTGAACACGTTCGGCAGGATTAGATATAATTAGTTGCCAATATACTGCTTTATGAAGCATTGCTCTTAATAATCTGTGATGTTCTAATATTGTTTTTCCAGATAAGGGTTTTAATGTTTTCCTACCATTGTTGCCTTTTTTTCTAACTAACTGAGTATCTCTACTAAGTAAATCATAAAAATGCATGATGTCAGTTGGTTTGATTTTATTAATATAGAAATGTCCAAAGTAGGGTAGAAGTCTTGTTTCTAATATTCTACAATATCTCTTGTATGTTGATGGTGCTAGTTCTTTTGATGCATAGTCTCTTTTCCATATTTCTGTGAATTCAGAGAATTTTAAGGATTTGCCTTCTACAAACATTCCATTTTGAACATCAGCAACGAATTTTGCTAGTTCTATTTCTGCTTCTTTTTTGGTTCCGTGTATTGTTTTGGTTTTCTTTATAGGTTTTCCTTGCAAGTCGTATCCTGCAAGACATACTAGTCTATAACTATTTTTCCCTCTTTTTTCAATACTCCCAGCCATTACCTTTTTCACCTCCTTTCAGGCATACCTATGGGTGGGAGAGAATAAAATTTACTGGTTGTTATTAATATTTAATAATTTTTCTGTTTCTTCTGAAAAGTCTTTAGTATATTTTTTAGATATCCAACCAGTTAAATGAACGTTATTTTCTGTATCTATATATTCAACTTTTAACCAATATGGTTTTGAGTCTATAATTTTTATAACATTTAGATAATAAAGCTTTCCCATAATATCTGAATTTGTTGATGGTTGTTTTCTTACATTAAGAATATCAGTAATAACAATTCTATAATTTTTATAATCTTCTGTAGTTATTACTTCTTTTTCATTTAAAAAATTATTTTTTAAATAATTTTTGGCATAAGTATAACCGTCTTCTAATATAAATGAACTTAAGCTTGATACAAACCAAAATGCAATAATTAATATAAATGCTGCTAATTTATTATTTTTTATATCATCATATGATAGAGTTCCTGTAAATAGCTTAGCAATAAAACTATCTGATAGATGAGTTGCAGAATCATTTATCAAAGTGTTATCATCTATTTCAAAATCCTCTAATGTAATGTCTGGTGCAATATTTTGAATATTTTCTGTAAATGTACTATATGAATTTGTGTCTAAATGATCATATATATTATCAACCCATGAATAGAGTGTACTATTGTTAAGTTTATCAAAAGCAGATATTAACTTTTCATTTAAAACATTATAATTAATTTGATTTAAACTATTAAAAGCAGAGCTTAACTTTTCGTTTAAAGCATTATAATTAATCTGATTTAAGCTGTTAAAAGCAGAGTTTAACTTTTTATTAAAAGTATTATAATTAATCTGATTTAAGCTGTTAAAAGCAGAGTTTAACTTTTCATTTAAAGTATTATAATTAATTTGATTTAAACTGTTAAAAGCAAAGTTTAACTTTTCATTTAAAGTATTATAATTAATTTGATTCAAGCTGTTAAAAGCAGAGTTTAACTTTTCATTTACAGTATTATAATTAAATTGTCTTAAACTACTAAAAGAATAATTAAAATTTTTATTTAAATTATTAATATTATCTATATTATTTAAATTGGAAGAGTTTTTTTCTTTTTTAGAAAAATGTTTTTCGAGATCTTTTTTATCATTTTTTTTCTTGTCTTGCATTATAATTTCCTCCTTTATTTATTTTTATCTAACCATTTATCAAATTCATCATAAGTCTTTAGTCCATGTCTAATATCATTCATGAATTGATTAGCTTCTTTCTTCCACTGTTCATAAGCTTCTCGAGAATATATATCAGGATGTCTACTTAATAGAGTAGCTTTTTTTGAATATATACTTCTATATTTTCCATAAGCAGGTTCCTTTGTTTCTTTTCTTTTTTGAGATAGTTGATTTCCAACATCTTTACAACTTTTATTTTGAGAATAAATGTTATCACAATAATATGTGTTTGATTTAGTTGTTGTAAAATATCTATGACAATTTTTACATTGTCTAATCATGACAGAATTATTCAATACAATATTATATAGAAAAATATAAAACATAGTATATATATTAGTAGTAATAATACCATAACCACTACAAATTTTTGAACCGTTTGCATCGAATTTTCTGATTTTTTCTATTAATTCTGTAGTATCTTTATGTTTTAAATATTCTAAATCTGTAGAAGGATAATAAAAATTAAATAGTCCTTTATGATAGTAACTTTGCGAAAAGTCATCTAAATCTTTATGATTTTGTTCATAGAAAACATAAAATTTTTGTTTTAAAGTAAGAGATTCTAGAGCTTGACTATTATTATAACCATATAAAAAATCAACGAATTTTTTAAATAGTTTTTGAATTTGAACAATATTTTTTCTAGAATTTTCATAAACTTTTACGGCAAGTGAAATGATTAATTTTATATCTGTTAATTCGTCTATTTCTAAATTTTCTAAATCTTCTTCAGACAAACTATCTATAAACATTCCAAAATATTTTGTAAAAAATACAAAAAAATTGTTAAATTTACTAAAATCAAAATTTAAGAATTCTGCTAATGTTTCTCCACTATAATCAAGAATAGCATTTGAATCGATAACTAAATATCCTGATAAATTATCTATATCATCATCAGTAGTTAGGCATCTTAATGCATTAGGAGCTTTATAGTCTACATCAAAGCATTTAGCCTTATATTCTTTTGCAAGTTTTTTAATTTCATCATCAGAATTTAATTCAATTACTTTAGCTAAAAATTCATTATCAATTTCTTCATTGTGCTTTAATTTTTCTCGATCTTCTTTGCTATAGTTTTCAGATATATATTTCTCTGTATCATCTGCAGAATTTACTCTATCAGAAAAAGCAACAGGAATACGATATTTATTAGGTGTATATAAAATTGATTTTAGTTCTAATCCTAAAAGTTTACCATCTATAAGCGATGTAATTTTTATTTCTTTATTAAAGTCAGTTCTTTTCATTAATTTCTCCAATCTGACAATTTATTTTATTAAAGTCTTAAAAACTATTGTTTTCAAACTTTAATAAAATTCAAAAATAGTCTTTACATTGTTAACTATTGATATTATAATTCGATTGTTGACAAAAGTCAATAGTTAAATTCAAAAAACAGGAGGTGATAACTATGGAATTACAAAAAGTTCAAAGAACTACACTAACAATGAAAGAAGCAGCAGAATATTTAGGAATATCTTATTGGTTAATTAATCAATTAGTAAGAAGAAAACAAATACCATGCTCAAAAGTTGGTGGAAAATTTCTATTTAGAATTCAAGTATTAGACGAATATCTAAGTAGAAAAGAAAAAGAATCAATTAAATATTAATTGAAAGAAAGCGAGAAAAGGAGGCTATGTATGAAATACCGTGGTTTAAAACAGAAACTACAATATTTTCAAACAGGAAAATTCAAATAATTCTAAAACTTCCTGAAGGAGACACTTATTTTAGAGTGTGGATTCAATTAATTGCATTAGCAGTTGAATGTAATAATAGAGGAAGATTAGAAATTGGAACAAATAATCCAATGACAATTCAAAATTTTTCAAAGATTATGGGAAAATCTAATAAAAAAATTGAAAAAATTTTGAAAAAGTTTCTAGAATTAGAAATGTTAAAAAAAGAAGGGGAAACATTTCTAATAAAAAATTGGGACAAGTATCAAAGTATTGAAAAATATGAAAAATATCAAATGCAAAACAGAGAAAGGCAAAGAAAATATCGTGAAAAGCATAAAAGTGAAATCGAAGAAAGTAACGTTATCAAAATGTTAGATAACGAAGAAGAAAAGAATACAAAAGATATAGAAAATAAAAAAGAAGAAAATATAAGAGAGGAGAATGAAAATGGATTTAGGCAATACAAAATTTAATGAAATTATTCACAAAGAGTTCAAAAGATGTGAATTTTGTAATAAAGAATTAACACCAATAGGATTTGATTATTTATATGCTAATATTTCTCCTGATGCAATTAAATACGAAAGATGTGATTGTAGTAAAGCACAAGAGTATTGGAAAAAAAGAGATGAGCAAGAATATGAAATTCAGAAAAGAAAATATTTAAGGGATGTTATAAACAAGCTATACAAACAGAACTATAATGAAAGAAAATTTCAAAATCTGAACTTTGAAAATTTTAATATTAATTCTGACAATGAAATAGCAGTAAAAGTTGCTAAAGATTATACAAGCAAATGTATAACAAAAATACAAACTAAAGGACTGATAATAACAGGCGAGTCAGGACTTGGAAAAACACATTTAGCAGCATCAATTGCTAACAAATTAATTGAAAATGATAAGATTGTATTAATGGGAAGATTAACGACTTTACTAGACATGATAAAAGAAACATTTAGAGACAATACAAAGTCAGAAAATGAATTAATAGAGCTATATTCAAATGTAGATATGATTATAATTGATGATCTGGGAACAGAAAAAATAAGTCAGTGGGCATTGGAAAAATTATATACAATTATTGAAAATCGAAATGAAAATAGATTACCAATAATCATTACAACAAGATTTGATAAGCAGGGATTAATAGAAAGATTTAGTCAAAGTCAAGATGAACAATTAGTAGATGCAATTATCTCAAAATTGTATCAAATGTGTTATGGAATAACACTAAAAAATATAAAAGAAAAAGCTAGCACAAGCAACCAAACTAAATGCTAACTTAAATGATTGTAAGTATATTTTAATACAAAAATTAAAAAAAGTAAATAGAAAAAAGAAAGAAATTGATAATATGAAAGTTTATAAAGAATATAAAGAAATAGAAGTAAAAGATATAAAAGGAGTTAAAGCTAACGCAATATGTAGCAGAAATTTAGAAAAAGTTTGTAGATATATGGAGGTAATAAAAAAGGAAGGAATTAAGAAACCATTTGAAGTTATTCAAAAAGAAAATGGGTACTATGTTCTAGGTGGTGGAATAAGATTATTAGCAGCAAAAGCACTAGGATATGACAAAGTTCCATGCTGAATAAGAGATACAAAACAAGAAATTTTATTAAGAAAATTAAATAAAATATTTAAATTAGAAGACGAAAATCAAGAAGTAAAAAGTGATATAAATGATGAAGAAGGTTTGAAATCTTGTAGAAAAAATTATTATAAATTAAATATTTTATAATTAAAAAATAATATGAAAAGTACTTGGATTTTAATTTGAAAAGTCCAAGTATTTTTCAAAATATAGTGTGCATTTGATAGAAAAAAAGTAATAATTTCAGTACTAAAAAAGAGTATATTGTTGTCCTAACAAGCAATGAATTTCGTCAGCTCGAAATTCTAAATGGGGAAATTCCCCAATCCCCTTTTTAAATGAAAGGAGAGAGCGAATGGCAACAACAAAAATATGGAAAGTACAAAAGAGATTAGATCATGTAATTAACTATGCAACAAATGAAGAAAAGACAAAAAATAATTATAACGAATATGGAATGGATGAGTTTGATAGTATCAGACAAGTAATGACTTATGCAACTAATCCAGATAAAACAGAAAAACAATTTTATACTACAGGAATAAATTGTGAAATAAAAGATGCAGTTAAGCAAATGCAATTTGTAAAAAAAATATATGGAAAAGAAAATGGTATATTAGCATTTCATGCTTATCAATCTTTTAATGAAGGAGAAGTTACTCATGAAATTGCTCATGAAATTGGAGTAAAACTTGCAAATGAAATGTGGGGGGATAGATTTCAAGTTGTAGTATCTACTCACTTGAATACTGGGCATCTTCATAATCATTTTGTAATTAATTCAGTTTCATTTAAAGATGGAAAGAAGTATTATAGCAATTTGACTAATACAGCATTGTTAAGAAAGACATCAGATGAAATATGTGAAGAATATGGTTTAAGTGTTTTAAAAGAAAAGATTTGTAAATCAGGAATAAATTTTGAAAACTTTTATGAAAAGTCTATGAGAGATTCAGATTATTATAAATTTGCAAAAGAAGATATAGATTATGCTATAGAACATTCATACACATTAAAACAATTCCAACAGATATTAGAATCAATGGGATATAACTATTATTATAGAGCAGATAAATTAAGTGTGAGAAGAGAACCATATAAAAGAAACATAAGAGTTGAAAGAGCATTTGGAGAAGAGTATTCATTGGAAAATATAAAAAGCAGAATATTAGAAAATGACTATATAAGACAAGAAAAAATAATTCCTTATAAGGTAATAAAAAATAGATATTTTACAACGAGAGATAAAGTGAAAAAGAAATATAAACCGAAAGGAATTGTTGCGTTGTATTACTACTATAGATATTTGCTAAAGTTATATACTAGAAATAATACACAATATAAATTGACTCCTGAGATGAGAGCAGAGGTAAAAAAGATGGACGAGTATTCGGAAAAAATTAGATTTTTATGTAAGTATAAGATTGAGACTTTGAGTGATGTTGATAATGTGAGAGAACAGAAACAAGAAGAAATGCAAAAGACTTTAAATGCTAGAAATAGGTTATATTATAAAAGACAGAAATTAGATAGTGGAACTGAAAGAGATATTGTTACTAAAGATATAATTGATGTTACTTCTGTTTTGACAAAGATTAGAAAAGAAATTAGGTTGTGTGATAAAATTTATGATGGTGTGCCAAGAATGAAGGAACAAATAAAAGAGGTAGAGGAGAAAGAAAAGCAGAATGCTAAAGAAAAAGAAGAGAAAAAATTAAAAAAGGAGAAAAAAGATAGAAGGTATGATAGGTAGAAACTGGTACAGAAATGTATCAGTTTTTTATATATGGAATTTTTGAAAGAAAAAATAGTTAATTTGTTGAGAAAAAAAGGATTTTATGATATATTATAATCGAGTTTTTATAAAATATATGGAAGGAAGCAAAAAATGAAAAAAATAAATGAAATATTAAAAAATTCAAATTATGATGATACACAATTTTCTGAAGAAGAAATAAATCAATTTGAAAATAAAATTTACTATAAGGATGAAACAGCTTATATACAATGTATTATTAGAGAAAAAGAAATAAAATTGACACCAGAAGAAACTGTAAGGCAATTATTTTTAAATAAATTAATAAATATATATGGATATTCAAAAGATAGAATAACTTTAGAATACCCAATTCATTTTGGAAGAGAAGTAAAGAGAGCAGATATCGTTATTAGTGATATAAATGATCCTCTTGTACCATATATTATTGTTGAATTAAAAAAACCTAAATTAGCTGATGGAAAAGAACAACTAAAATCTTATTGTAATGCTACAGGTGCTCCAATAGGTGTGTGGACAAATGGAGAGCAGATTTCTTATTATAATAGAAAAGATCCAAATTATTTTGAAGATATAACAAATATTCCAAAGGCTACAGAAAAATTATCAGACATTATTAATGAACAAATAACATATGAGGATTTAAAAAATATAGATAAGTTACAAACAGAAAAAAAATCACTTAAAAATTTAATACAAGAGATGGAAGATGAAGTGTTAGCGAGTGCTGGTGTAGACTCTTTTGAAGAAGTATTTAAATTAATATTTACAAAATTATATGATGAATTAATGGCTGCAAGAGATAAAACAGCTTATCTAAAATTTAGAAATAGTGGATGTACAGAAATAGAATTATATAATAAGATTTCTGGATTATTTGAAGATGCAAAAAATAAATGGAGAGGAGTATTTGATGAAGATAGTAAAATATTATTAACACCATCTCATTTATCTGTTTGCGTGGCATCATTGCAGAATGTAAAGTTATTTAATTCAAATTTAGATGTTGTAGATGATGCATTTGAATATTTGATGAGTAAATCTTCAAAAGGAGAAAAAGGGCAATATTTTACTCCAAGATATGTAATAGATATGTGCGTAAAAATGATGAATCCTAAAGAAGATGAATATGTTATCGATACTGCAGCTGGAAGTTCTGGATTTACTGTCCATAGTATATTTCATGTATGGGATGCTATAAGAGAAAGAAAGGGCTTACCTAAAGGAGATAATTTTACAGCAGAAGAAAGAAGTAATGACGAAGTAAAATATGTTGAGGATAAAGTATTTGCAATAGATTTTGATGAAAAAGCTGTAAGAGTGGCTAAAACATTAAATCTAATCGCTGGAGATGGAAAAACTAATGTTATTAATTTAAATACATTAGATTATTCAAGATGGGATGAAATTACGAAACAAGACAGATGGCAAGATGCATATTTTGAAGGATTTAGAAAATTGAAAAAAATAAGACCTGATGGAGCAAATGACTATAAAGAATTTAATTTTGATGTTTTAATGGCAAATCCACCATTTGCTGGAGACATAAAGGAAAATCAAATTATTACAAGGTATGAATTAGGAAAGAATTCATCTGGTAAATGGCAAAATAAAGTTGGAAGAGATATTTTATTCATTGAAAGAAATCTTAATTTCTTAAAACCAGGTGGAAGAATGGCTATAATTTTGCCACAAGGAAGATTTAATAACTCTACAGATAAATATATAAGAGATTTTATAACAGAAAGATGTAGAATATTAGCAGTAGTTGGATTGCATGGAAATACATTTAAACCACATACTGGGACAAAGACAAGTGTATTATTTGTACAAAAATGGGATGGTAAATTATGCCCAAAAGTTGATGATTATAATATTTTCTTTGCTACAATGCAAAAACCAGGAAAAGATAATTCAGGTGAAAAAATATATGTTAAAGATGAAAATGGAGATAATATATTAGATAGCCATGGACATTTAATTGTAAATCATGATTTATATAATCATGATGGAATGACTCAAGATGGAATTGCTGAAGCATTCATAGAATTTGCCAAAAAGGAAAAATTAAGTTTTTTCTAGATAGCCCGGAATCTTTCAATGTTGAAAAATATAAAAGATTATTAAACGGGCTGGAAATTTCAGAATTAAGCTATTCAGAAGTTATGTCATGTTCAAAGATTCAAAGAATAGATGCAGAATTTTTCATGAAAAAATATTTAAATGCAGAAAAATTAATCAATTCAAAGAAATCTGAAAATCTAGGAGATTGTATAGAATTGTTAACTGATTATCATGCTAATGGTAGCTATGAAATATTAAATAATAATGTAAAGCTATTAGATTATAAAGAATATGCTTATATGGTTAGAACAGTAGATTTAGAACATGAAAATTTTGAAAATGATGTAATATATGTGGATAAACATGCTTATGACTTTTTAAAGAAAACTAAAATGTATGGACATGAAATAATTATTAATAAAATAGGAAGTGCAGGTAAAGTTTATCTTATGCCAGAACTAAATATACCCGTAACTTTAGGAATGAATCAGTTTATGCTTAGAGCTAATAAAAAAACAAACGAAGAATACATATATTCATTCTTAAATTGTAAATATGGAAAATTATTAATAGAAAGAAAAATTAGTGGGGCAGTTCCGCCAAGTATAGATAAAGAATCTGTCAGAAACATAAGAATTCCTAAATTTAAAAATTTAGAGAAGATAGTAAAAAAAATAGTAATAGATAGTTACAAATTAAAAGAATTTTCAAAAAATTTATATAAGGAAGCTAATATCAAGTTTTTGGATAATGTGGATGTATATAATGAAAGTAGTAGTTGCTCTAACATTAACATAAAGAGTAAGTCAGAATCATTTGATGCTAGTGGAAGAATAGATGCAGAATACTATCAACTAAAATATGATATATTATATGAAAAACTAAAAAAACTTAAAACAAAAAAATTGGGTGAATTAGTAACAAGAAAAAAATCAATAGAACCAGGTTCTGAGCTTTATAGAAGTGAAGGGATTCCTTTTATTAGGGTGAGTAATTTATTTAAAGATAAAATTACAAAAACTAATATTTTCTTAAATCCAGATGAAATAAAAAATATAGAACAATTGTATCCCAAAAAAGATACAATATTATTATCAAAAGATGGTAGTGTAGGAATAGCTTATAAAATAGAGGAAGATTCAGAAATAATTACATCAGGAGCAATATTACATTTAAATATAAATGATATACAAGAAATTTTACCAGATTATTTAACTTTAGTATTAAATTCTGAAATTGTCCGATTGCAAGCGGAAAGAGATTCAAATGGAGCAATTATACAACATTGGAAGCCATCTCAGATAGACGAGGTAATAATTCCAATTTTAGATATGGAGATACAAGAACAAATTACTGATAAAGTAAAGAAGTCATTTCAATTAAAGAGAAATGCAGAAAGGTTATTAGAATTTTCAAAAGAAATAGTTGAAATAGCAATAGAAGAAAATGAAGAAGTGGCAATTAAACATATAAAGGAAAATGGATATGATGAATACTTATAATAATTGGAAGGTTATAACAGAGACAGATTTTGTAACATTATTCATAAAGACATGGTTTGCATATATAGCGACATTAAGAGAAATGTTTCCGAAAGACTACAATAGACAGGGAGATAAAAAATATTTAAAAAGTTACAAAGAATATTTTAATACAGAAGGATATAAAAACTTAATAATTGATGATGTTATATTTAAAGAAGTTGAGATTATATATGAAGAAGGTAGAAAAATAATATTGAAAAAATATCCAGAATATTATTTCGCAGATTTCTACAGAATGAATACAAAACTTAGATATTTATATAAAGATATTTCACCAGATAGAAAGAATGGTTTGGTCATAAGCATAAAACATAAAGAAAAAGAAATTTATAGTTATAACATTATTTTTTGGGGAGAAACAAGAAAGATTAAATATAAAGATAAAATAAGAGGGAGGGTAAATTTAAAAACAATTATAGATATACAAAAAGATTTTTTAAATGAAAGCACTACTGAATTTGAATATATGATGAAGATTTTTAATGAAATAAAAAACGAATTAATAAGTGATATAGAAAATAAATTTTCAGAAAAGATAAGTAAAGGGTTGATGAAATCTATAGAAAATAAATATATCACTTTAAAAGAAAGAATAAAAACAAATATTATTTCATTAATAAATTTAAATACAAAGTTAATAAATGAAAAGACATTTGAAGAAATTTTATATTCGAAAAACGAATATTGCTTTTTAGAACAGAATCCAATTAATTATTTTTTATATTATAGAGATGCCAGTATGTTTCCAACTAGAAAAATGGAATCTGTTGAAGAACAATCTTTCAATAACATAATAAATGAAATGAGAAAAGATAGTATAAATTGGTTTTTAGACTTTGTTTATAGATTGAGAAATGCATTATTTCACGAGATAATAGACCCATTTGATGAAGAATGGCAAATTATTTTTAAAAATTCGTATTTATTGTTAAAAGAAATTGTTGATATAAATATTAGTTATTTAGAAGGAGAAAAAGAATGAATCAAGAAAAATTAAATAATTCAATTAAAGAATATGTAAGACAGATAAAAAGAGTAGGTGACATCGAAGCAATAAATGAACGCAAAGAGAGAAAAGAGTATTATCAATCTTGGTCTAAAGATAAAATAAAAAACATGACGGAAGATGAATTTGTTGAATTTATAGGAAAACTTTGGTCAATGATTGTTTGGGGAAATAAAAAATATATTGCTGATAAAATTATCGAATTGAATGGATTTGAAAATATTAAAAATATGCTTATAGATTTATTATATGGGACAGAGGATATAGTAGAGAGATGGGATAGATTTTATAAAAACATTAAACAAATAGGACCATCAAGTATGAGCGAATTATTGAGTTATATAAATCCTAATGAATATGTTATCTGTAATAAGGTAACATGTGAATGTTTTAAATATTTAGAAGTTCCTAAAGTTCCAATATATAATTATCAATATATAGGTGAAAATTATAAAAGATTATGTAATGAAGCTAAAAAAATAAAAAATCAAATGAACGAAGAAGGAATTATAGATGTGGACTTATTGATTGTAGATTATATGTTTTGGGATATAGTTTACCCAGCTTCAAAGCAAGACAATATACTAGAAAAGGATAGAGAAGAACTTATAATTGAAAAAGATGATAAGCAATTTATACATAATGATATAATTAATCAAATTGTAGAAATAGGACAATGGTTAGGACTTGAGAGCAAGTCAGAAGTTAAAATCGCAGATGGTGCTGTTGTGGATGCTATATGGCAAGCGCAGATTGGAAATATGGGAAAAGTTATTTATGCATTTGAAGTTCAAACTCATGGAAGTATTGATAGTTTGATATTGAATTTACAAAAAGCAACAAATAATTTTGCAGTACAAGCTATAGTCGCTGTATCTGATGAAAAACAAATTGAAAAGATAAAAAAAGAATCAAAAGGAATACATAGTATAGAAACAAAACTAAAAACATGGGACTATAAAGAGGTTATGGAGATGCATGATTATTTAGAAAGATCAAATGAGATAATAAATAAGTTAGGTTTAGTTCCAGATAGTTTTATATAGAATACTTAAGATAAGCAAAATAGAATGTGTATATTTATGTGTACATATATATTTGGCTTATTTTTTATAAAAGGGGGCTTAAATTTGAAAAAAAATTGTGAGACAGATATAACAGTAGAAGACATTTTAAATGTAATTGGTACTGATAATAGAGGAGAAAAATTATATAAATTAATGGAATTTATAACTAAAGATAGATTAAAAGAATTAAAAGAAATTTTAAGAGAGCGTTGTAAAAGCAAATGTATAGTTCCATTGAGAAGAAATATTAGTAAAAATATAAAAAAATTATATATACTTGACTATGATAAATTGCCAAAAGAAAGTCGTAACTTGTTAAACCAATCATATATGACTATAAAGAATGTACAAAAATTAATTAGAAACAATAGCTTAGTAGATTCAAATACTTTAATAAGATCTGCTTTTGAAAATTTAATTATGGGTATGATGATATATTTAGATTCAAATGTGTACGAAGAATTTAAAAAACTAGGAGTGAAAGATGAAGAAAGGATTTATACTAAACAACAAAAACTAAGAAATTTGTTTAAATCTAAACTAAAAATAATAGATAAAGATATGTTTGGAGATATAAGTAATAGACAAATTCAGAAAGTGCTAGATGAGTATTATGATAAATTATGCTTGTTTACTCATAGCACTTTAATCGTAAATGAAATGGTAGAAGGAACAATAAATAATGATGAAGATCTATTTTTAATAATAGCTAAGCAAAATATGTATTTTTTAGAAATTTTGTTAAATTGTTGTTTAAAGTATATTACAAAAGACAGTAGTGATTCAATAAGATATGATTATATGTTTGTGGGCTGGTACATTCTTATATCTGATATTGATAGAAAAAAATATACAAAAGAATATTTAAGTAAATATAGTGGATTATTGTATGAAGAAATAAATGAAGATTACTTAAATAAAAGCAATAATGATATGAAATTACTTCAAGAAGAAATGAAAAAACTAGATAAAATTATAAAAGAAAATCCTATTGCTGTTGTTGAATTTTTAGAAAGTTTTATAGAATAAGGATGATAAATAATGAAAAAAGATAAAAGAGATAATTTTACTGCTACAGTAAAAAATAAATTAGCTAAAAGAGTACTTTATGTATGTTCTAATCCAAATTGTAAAAAGATTACTATTGGACCAGATAGTGAAAATGGAATCAATAATATAGGAGTTGCAGCTCATATATGTGCTGCTGCACCTGGAGGCCCAAGATATGATAAAAATATGTCAGAGGAAGAAAGAAAAAGCATAAATAATGGAATTTGGTTATGTCAAAGTTGTGCAAAATTAATTGATAGTGATGAAAATAAATATACAGTTCAATTAATAAAAAACTGGAAAGAGCAAACAGAAAGTATAGTGGGATATAATTTGGGAAAAAGAATTATCTTAAGTCAAAAGAATAAATTGGAGTATATTTTTGAAACATTAAGGGATACAGAAAATTGGGCTGAAATAAGAGATGAAAACATAGAAGGGTATTATTATAAAGAGAATCCTAGTTATAAAATTGAAATTATTAGTGAAGATAACTATAATACAGAATTCTATAGTTATTTAATGACGAATGAAAGTACTTCTTTTTCTATGTTATATTTAAAATATAATGATACTTGTATATATTCTAAACAAATTGTTAGTTTAGATTCTGGAAGATTAACAACAGTTGTACCTTCTGATGAATTTATACATATTAGAAAAATTCCATATAAATACAAATATTTTATAAAAGACTCCAAAGATAGTATTTTAAGAGATTTTTTATATAATTATCCTAAAGGATATGATGATTATGAAGAAAAATATGCAATGAAAAGACTGAACGAAATAGTAATAGAATTCGAATCAATAGATGAGTTTGAAGATTTTAAAAATAGTTATATGTATAATATAGATTATGATAAAATTAATGAATATGGAAGTAATTATACTTATGCTGGAAGTACAGACTTAGAAATAAAAAATAATCAAATTGAGATTGGACTAGGATTATATATGAAGGAAAAGTATAATGAATATAAAAAGATAAAGAAGGAGAATAAAATATGTTGAATTCTGATGATAGAATGAAATTTATCATAGATTATATATGTACATATGAGCAAAAAATAAAAATAGCAAATAAGAATGGTTTATTAGATTCTGCAAAAATGTTTGAATTGTTTGCCGAAGAAATTTGCAAATTATATTATGGAGTAAATTTTCACAACTTAAATGAGAGTACCTGTAATTTTCCATATTTTGATTTAATTTCAGATGATGAAAAAATTTTAGTTCAAGTAAGCACAGTAGTTGATGTACACCAAAAAATAAAGAATACTTTAGAAAATATAAGAGACGATAAGAAGAATCGATTTACAAAGATTAATAGTGTATATTTTTTTGTATTACATAATGATAGTATAAAAAATATTAAGGATTATACTGGGGCAAATCAAATTGGGAATATATCATTTATAAAAGAAAATAATTTAATCACGACACATGATATTATAAATAAAGCACAAAATGACTTAATATTCCAAGAAAAATTATATAGTTTAATAAAATTTGAATTCGAAAATTTTAATGAGTGGGCAAGAAAATTAGAAGATGCTTTAGATAATAGTAAAAATATAGGAATTAGTAATATAGAAACAAAAATTAATGATGAGTATGTAATAGATAGACACGAATTGATAGAAAAAATAAGAAAAGACAATGCTAAGTTTATTTCTGTTCAAGGAAGAGAAGGTGTTGGTAAAACTGTAATTTGTAAAAAGTTTATTGAAGACGAAAATATGGTCTTATATGCACGTGCAGAAAGATTTTTAGAAGAAACTCATTTAGAAAAAATCTGGAATTTAGATATTAGGAGAATCCTGGAATGTCTTAATGGTAAAAAAATTATTTTTTTCATTGATGCTTTAGAATTTATTGCCGATGCTTCTAAAACAAAATTTGATTTGTTAGAATCATTATACAATGTTGTACAAAAATATGAAAATGCATATATAATAACATCGTGTAGGACAAGTGATAAAAATGCTTTTATAAAAATAGAATCAAAATATAATATAGTTGATTACGATGTTAATGAAATTAATGAATGTGAATTAAAAGATTTAGAAAAACAGTATCCATTAATTAAGAAAATGTCTCAAGATAAAAAATATGAAAGTTTATTAAAAACACCATTTTATATAAACATAATGATAAAAAATAGTGTAGATATCGATAATATAACGGATATTAATAAATTTAGAGAGTATATATGGAATAATATAATTTGTTTAAAGAATAATGAAAATAAATATAAAATCAACCTAAAAGATATTGAAGATGCGATAAATAAAATTGTTTTTGACAGAGCACAGAAATTCACATTAGGAATAAAAGAAACAGATATTGATTCAAGAATTTTAAATGTTTTAGAAACTGAAGGAATTATTACTTATAATAATGAGGGAATTAGATTAAAATACGATATTTATGAAGATATTTGTTTTGAAAATTTTTTTGACAATACATATTGTGATTGTAAAGGTAAATATCAGGATTTTTATAAAAATATTGAAAAGATAGGAAGATGTGTATATAGAAGGTATCAAATATGGATAGCAAATAAATTATTAGCTAAAGAAAATAGGGATAAATTTATATATAATTTAATATTTGACAATGAAATATCAGAAGAATGGAAAAAGCAGACAGAAATAGGAATTGTAAAGTCTAATTATAGTAATTCTTTTTTTGAAGAGAATGAGATGGAAATTTTAGAGAAAGGTTTATTACTAGAATTTATTGATATAATTAATTTATATTCGTATGATGCTAAAATTGTAAACTATGAAGATTTTTCCGATGTTCAACTTATTCCTGTTGGAGCTGGAAGAGAAAATATAATAAGCATTGTAGAAAAAAACAATATATATTGTAAGAACATTATAAATAAAAATAAAATAGTGAAATTATGCTTAGATTATATTGAACAAAGAAAACAAAAAGAAAGTATAACAAAAAAAATATGCACAATTATGCAATTTTATATAGAAGAATCTTTTAAAGAGGAAACTTTTAATATATTAAATGAAATCAATAAATGTTTGATTGTAACTTTTAAGCTTTCAAATTATTGTAAAGCTTGGTTAAATACTTTTTTTGGCAAAATAATAGAATACTATAATGGAACTGATACAAATAAAAGGAGAATTGCTAAAAAGATTATCGAATTTACAATAAAAAATTCATGGCCTCAACTTACTGTAGATTTTCCAGAAAAATTATGTGATATGGCGAGTATGATATGGAAAAAGGAAAAAGAAGATAACAGATTTTACTATATAGAAGATAACCCATATGGATTAAGAGATGATTATGATCACTTATATCCTAATGTAAAAAACAATATATTCCTTTGGAATATATTTAGAAATAACTTTTGGAAAGGCTTAGATTGGGCAATAAAATTTGTAAATGAATGTGTAGAAAAATATGCTCGAAATTATCCAGAAAATCTTATGAAAATAAAATTGATTTTTATAGATGAGAATAATATACAAAGAGAATATTATGGAAATCCTAATATATGGATGGGATGCACAGAGGATCACCATGTTCACAATTTATTAAGTGATATTGTTTATAATATTAAAGAAACAATGATTAATTACATTGATAAAAATATATGCGAAAAAGATACTCTTAAATTTTTAGAATACATAAGAAGCAAAATATATAAAGAATCAAATAATATTTTACTACTAACTGTAGTAGAATCCATAGGAATGCACTATCAAAATGAGTTTCCAGGCTATGCACTTGATTTAATATCTAGCATAGATATTGTGGAATGGGATATATCAAGATATGCAACATATTTATCAAACCCACAATTAGAGATGCTAAAAAAACAAATATTTCAAAAAGTAGGTATTCCTGGTATAAAAAATAGGTATTCAAAAGATTCAAAATGTAATATTAGTATAGAACAATATGCACAAAATATACAAATAAACGGAGATTCAAAAATAATAGAAAAATGCTATAAGATATTGGATTACTTATATTCTATTGTTAATAACGATGAAGAAAATGCTTCTAAATATCTTCAAATTCAGAAAATGGATTTTAGAAATGCAAAATTAACGCAATTAGACAATAATATAATTAGCATTGAGGCTAATATCACAGGAGAAGCAAAAAAAGTAGTAGAGAGACATAAGGAAAACAAATTGCTGAGTGATGATTTAATATTAAAATTAAATCAATGTAATGAAGATTTAAAAGAAAAAAAAGATTGTTCACAATTATTAGTGAATCTTATTGATGAGTTTATATCGTTCAAAAATAATAATGATATTAGAGCACTTGGACTTGAAAGAATAATAATAGGTATGATATCAACAATATTTCAAAAAGATAACGTATCTATAGAAAAGAAAAATGATTATTGTATTTTTTGGATTGAAGGAATAGAGCAAATATTAAAAAATCAAAGCTTTGAATTCGAGCCACATTTAATTTCGAAATTAATTGAACAATTATATGTAGATATTCCTGTAAAAACTAAAAATAGGATTAGGTTAATTGTTTTAAAATTTGTTAATGAAAGCGGATATGATGGAATTATTAATTCTATAAAAGAGGAAATAATTAAATATTTAAGAAAAGACAGTGAACTATCAAATAGCATATTTAATACAATTATAGAGTTATCTAAAGATGAAATGGAACACCAAAAATTTAATGCAACATATATAAAACAAAGAAATAAAGATTTTAAATTTGTTCCAAACAAAATTCCTAGATTAAATGGTGTTGATATTCAGGTTAAACAAGAAAAAGAAAAAAAATATAAAAGTCATAGAATTGGTATAATAGAAAACTACCTATATTCAATGAAAAAATTAAATATAACAGAATTTAATATTACCAATTATGATCTAAATAGCTTATGCTGTATTGCAAACTGCGGAAAAAATTTTAATGATAATTTATTTTGTAAAATAATAAAAGAGATAATAAGACTTATCATAGACATAAAAAATGATTATTCTAATGAATATAAAAATGATATTTTGGATATGTATCAAGAACATGAAATTATTAGGTTATTTGAAAGAGAGTTAGCTTATATGGATAAAGACTATGAAAAAATAATTGATATAATGTTTGATGATGTGGATTTTTCAGAATTTAAAAAAGAAGCTATTGAATTTTATCTAGAGATTTTAAATTGTTTTATTGCTTTATATTGTAATTCTTATAACGATAAAAACATGAGAGCAATGATTAAAAGAAAAATAAAATATATTGAGAAAAAAGTTAAAGATATAAAATTGGAATATGTAAAACAAGAGTTAAGCAAATGTTTATATTTATCTCCAGGAAGATTTGATAAGTGGAATCCATATGAAATCAAAACAAAGTATGAGTATAAAGATAAAAAATTTTTGAATGAGCAGTTGTGTGAATATGGAAAATACGATATAGAAAATTCGATGAGAACAATTTATTTATTAAAAATAGATGAATTATTGCCCGAAATATTGACATCTTTAGAAGAAATTCTAAAATTTAATAAAGAAATCCTTGAAAGAAATTTTGAAGGAGATACAAAAATAATTATAGATAGGATCATTACTAAAGCTTTTATAAATTTTAGTGATGATATAAAAAAAGAATCTGATTTAATTGAGGCTTATGAGAAAATTTTGAAAATATTAATAGAGTTAAATTATGAAAAGGCGGGAGTAATACTGGATGAATTTCGTATTCATTAATATAAGATTTAATAAATAAATACAGGATAATTACAACATTTATAAGTTAAAGTGCAATTTTCACATCTTAAAGTGCAAAAATTGCACTTTAAATATTGATATTATATCAGATAACTGATATAATATATATGTAGGAGGTATTTCTAATGGATCAAAAAGAAGATTGGAATTTAGAATTATCAGAATATATTAAACAAGGTGAACCTAATAGAGTAGAAAAAACTAAAACATGGGAAACAGCTATAGGTTTGCAAGATGTAGATGGATTAAAACCTTCAAAATACTTAATAAAAACTGCTAAAGAACATATTGAAGGAACAATAGATATTGAAGAAGTAAAAACAAGAATAGATGAATATTATGAAGTTCAAGGTAGTAGAAAAAACTTTGAAAAAGAGAGCGAGGAAGCTGATAAAGTTGCAGTAAGGATTACAGAAATATTAAGTGAAAAAGCATTTAATTTTTCACCAACAGAATTATTAAATATTCATAAAAGATTATTTAAAGAGATATTTGATGGAGCAGGAGTATATAGGGATTATAACTTTACTAAAAAAGAATGGGTGTTAAATGGAGATACAGTAATATATGCACCATTTGATACAATAAAAGAAACATTAGAATATGACTTCGACCAAGAAAAAAATTTTTTATATAAAGGATTAAGTTTGGATGAATCTATTAAACATCTATGTAGATTTACATCAAATATATGGCAAGTACATCCATTTTGCGAAGGAAATACAAGAACAACAGCAGTATTTATTATAAAATATCTAAGAACTTTTGGATTTAATATTAATGATGAAGTATTTGCTGAAAATTCGTGGTATTTTAGAAATTCATTAGTAAGAGCTAATTACAAAAATTTTGAAAAAAATGTATTCGAGGATACTTCATTTTTAGAAAAATTCTTCTATAATTTACTTGCAAATTCAAATTATGAATTAAAAAATAGATACACTCATATAGATAATATTCAAAGTGCAAGAACTGATAATTTAAAGTGCAATAATTACACTTTAGAAGAATTGGCAATTATCAGCATATTAAAAACTAATCCAGCAACTACTCAGGAAGAAATATCAAGACAGATTAATAAATCTGTAAGAACTGTAAAAACTTATATGGCAGAAATGCAAGAAAAAGGTTTAATAGAAAGAAAAAACGGCAAAAAGAATGGCGAATGGCAAGTAAATGATAAATAATAAGTCATAGAAGAGAGATAAGAAATATGAAATATTAGGTTTTGCTAAATGTTGATGAAGTAAAAGAATTATAGAAACTTATGAAGAATAATATTAATGCTATAATAGATATATTAGAAAAATTTTAATAAAAGGAGAACATGAATTGAAACGAAACATGGATGAAGTTATAGAGTATGTAGAGGAACAAAATGGAGGAAAATGCAAAGTAATTAGTGCTAAAATTGAAAGCTCATTTGATGATTTAGAATTTGAAGTTAATGTATGGAATGTAAAAACAGATACAGCTGGAAATTGGTGGGTAGTTGAAGGAGAAGAATTGCCAATGAATTTATACTCACAAGATGCTTTATATCTCACATCTGATGAAGTTTATTCTTTTCATATAGGATTAATGAGTAGAATGATGAAAGCTAGGGAAGAATATACTTCTGAAGATTATATCAAAGCAGCAACACTAGGTATAGAAATAACACCAGTACTATTAAGAAAGCTTAGAAATACTGCAGATCAATTAGAAAGTGCAAAGGAAGTAGAAGATTTTCAAGCAATTGGTGTTCAATGTAGAGAAATATTAATAGAACTTGGAAATGCAATTTATAAACCTGGTATGGAAGGAGAAGAAGAACAACCTCAAAAATCAAATTTTAAAAAGAAAGCAGAATTGTTTATAAAATTTTATTTAAATGATAGTGAAAATAGTGATTACAGAAGTTATATAAAAAAAATAACAGAAGCAACATGGGATTATGCTAACAAAATAACACACTCACAAAATACTACAATATATGAAAGCTCAACATGTATAGCATTAATTATTTCATTAATAAGTATATATGAAAATATTCAACACAAAATATTTGATCCTATTTCTCAATTTATATGTAAAAACTGTAAAAGTAAAAAGGTTACTATAATAGGGGATGAGCATGGCGATGATTCTATAGTAACAAAATTATATATTAAGTGTGAGGAATGTGGTGAAATTACGGAGGTAACTTTTAAAGACAATGAAGGATCAAGAACAAAATATATATTAGAGGAATAGTAAAAAAGCAAGATTATATTTAAATATATATTCTTGCTTTTTTTAGATTAAATGTTATTTATTCATCAAAACACCCCATAACTAACTGAGAACCATCTACGAACCCATTTCTATAATACTTTTCAGTAATATAAGTCAAATACCTCATAAAATCATCATAAAGAAGATCAAGTTGTTTATTAACATACTTTTGATTCTGCTTAGGAATATTCTTAAAAATATTTTCTCTAAAACCATCAAATTTAAACTCATTTTCTCTATCTTGTTTATCTGCATAACACAAATAAGTTTCTTCTATAAAATTAAACCATTCTTTCAAAATATCATTTTCATTAACATCTCTAAAATTAACCATATCTAAATCCTCCTACACATATATAATCTCGTTAAAAACAATTTCTTCAGCTCTATTTTTAATATTATTCATAGCTTGAACCCATGCCATTTGATGATGTTCTTTTAGTTGCTCATTAATATTTTCAGATTCAGCAAATTGTTTTATAAGAAGATTAACTTTGTTATTAGCATTTTCATCTATATCTAGCAGATATTGTTTTAAAGTACCATCTATAAGTAATTCAGTATATAATCCTCTATCAAAATTCTTTAAATAATTTAATCTTAATTGCCCATATTTTCCAATGTGTCCTTCAGGTTGCTTAGGCAAATATAAATTAGGAATAAAATAATCTCCTTCTCTGTGATATGTAATTTTATTATTCATTTCTAAAACCTCCAAAAATAAATTTTAGGTTTCCCATTAATATCTGAATTTTATACGAACATATGTATAAACCACTTGGGGAAAAGTTGGGGAAAAACTCCTCAAAAAAGTTCAAAAAAATGCACAAATGTTCTAAAAACCATTTCCCCAATTCTTATTGAAATATCAGCTAAAACCCTTGATTTCACTAAATTACATAAACGTTTCAAGCACATCTCATAACCCGAAGGTCGTAAGTTCGAGTCTTACCCCTGCAACCACAATAAAATGAAGCATTTGCTAGATTTTAGCAGGTGCTTTTTTCTTGCGTTTTTAGGCAAAAAAAGTCACAACTTGGTCACAATTAGGGCGAAACTTGGCACAGCTAAACAAGTTTTAACAGGAAAAGTATTTCAATAATTCACAGGAAGTGGTATAATTGGGGAGAATAAATATAAAAGTGAGGAGCAAGAATGAAAGTAATAACATTATGTGGAAGCTTAAAGTTTCAAAAAGATATGATGATTGTTGCAGAAAAAATGGCTTTAGAAGGTAATTGTATTCTTACACCAGTTTATCCAATATTAGAAAACTGTGAAAGAACAGATGAACAATTAGAAAAACTTAAACAAGCGCATTTTAAAAAGATAGAATTATCTGACGCAATATTAGTAATAAATGTAAATAATTATATAGGCAATAGCACGAACTTAGAAATAGAATATGCAAAAAAGTTAGAAAAAGAAATAATATATTATACAGATTTAATAAAAGAAAATTAAATAATGAAGTTTTAAAGGAGAATTATAATATGGCTGAATTATGGGATATATATGATATTAATAAAAAGAAAATTGGTAGAACAGCCGAGAGAGATGTATACCAATTTAAAGAAGGAGAGTACCATATTGTAGTAACAGGAATTATAATGAATTCTAAAAATGAAATTCTTATAAGTAAAAGAGCAGAATACAAAAAATTTGGATTGATGTGGGAATGTAATGGAGGATCAATTCTAGCAGGAGAAACAAGTTTAGAAGGAATTATTAGAGAATTAAAAGAAGAATTAGGAATTGAATTTTCTAAGAAAGAAGCAATATTTTTAAAAGAAATAAGAAGAGATAAAATACCACCAGATTTTAAGGATTTATGGTTATTTAGAAGAAATATAGATGAAAAAGAAATAACTTTCCCTGATGGAGAATCAATTGAGACAAAATGGGTTACTATAAATGAATTTATAAAAATGTATGAAAATAAAGAAATAATTCCTACAGTTGATTTTGGAATAGAGGAATATCATAGAGCACTAAGTTTAAGACAGATAGAATCATATAAGTATATTGGAAATACAGTTAAAGTAAAAATAGATAGACCTTTAAATAGTAAGCATCCAAAACATAACTTTGTATATCAATTAAATTATGGATTTGTACCTAACACAATTAGCGGTGATGGAGAAGAGTTGGATTGTTATGTCTTAGGCATTGATAAAGCAATAGAAAATTTTGAAGGAAAGTGTATAGCGGTGATACATAGAACTAATGACAATGATGACAAATTAATTGTTGTACCAGAAGGAAAAAATTATACTGATGAAGAAATAAGAGAGTTAACTAATTTTCAAGAACAATATTTTGAAAGTGAAATTATAAAATAGAATGTGAAATTATGGATAATAAATATATAATCATAACTACTACATTTGAGAATAAAGAAGAAGCAAATAAAATAATCGAAATATTATTAGAAGAAAGACTAGTTAGTTGCTGTCAACTTAGTCATATAGAAAGTTCTTATCAGTGGAAAGGAAAAATAGAACACACTAATGAGCTACTATTGCAGATGAAATCAAAAAAAGAGTTATTTAAGGAAATTGAAAAAGTAATATTAGAGAATCATAGTTATGAAATTCCACAATTAGTTGCTTATGATATAGTAGATGGTTTTAAAGAATATTTAGATTGGATTGGAGAGGAAACTAAATAAGGAATAGGAGCGGATATGGATTTTGATAGAATGAAACATAGTTTAGCAGTAGCCAGAAAAATGGTAGAGATAGGTAATAAATTAGAACTAAATAAAGAACAATTACATGAATTATTTATATTGGGATTTAATCATGATATAGGATATGAATTCGGAACTAATGAAAGTCATAATATCATAGGTGGGAATATGTTAAAAAATAGTGGATATAAATATTGGCAAGAAGTTTATTATCATGGCAATCCAGAAGCAGGTTACAATTCATTATATTTAGACATCTTAAATGAAGCGGATATGAAAATTAATAAATATGGTAAAGATGTTGGATATGAAAAAAGATTAGAAGATATAAGAAATAGATATGGTAGTGATGCGGTTCAATATAATGATGCATTAAAAATAATAGATTACTTAGAAAACAGGAGAAGATTATGAAAGTATTAACAATAAAGCAACCATGGGCAACATTAATAATGCAGGGTGATAAAAAATTTGAATTTAGAAGTTGGCAAACTAAATATAGAGGAGATTTACTAATTCATGCAGGAAAAGGAATAGATAAAGAAGCAATGAAAAGATTATCAAAATATCTTCCGAAAGAATTGCCAGTAGGAAAAATATTAGGAAAAGTAACATTAGTAGATTGCATAAAATGTGATGATGATTTCAAAGGAGAATGTTTAAAAGAGAATAAAGATGTTTATGCTAAAAGCACATTTATTGAAAAATTTGCATGGCAGCTGGAGAATGTAGAAGTATTTGATGAACCGATAGAGGCAAAAGGAAAATTGAGTTTGTGGGAGTATGATATATGAAAAATATAGAAAGATATTATAAAAATACAACAGATGCAAAACCTAATTATACTATAAAAAAATTTATTGAATTGAAAATCAAACCAGGAAATGCAATTGAACTTGGATGTGGAGCAGGAAGAGATACGGTATGTTTAATAAAAAATGGATGGAATGTAACGGGAATAGATAAAGAAAATGTTGAATCAAGAATTGCAGCAAAATTAGAAACAGAAGAATTAAAACAGTTTAAATTTTTAAAGCGAAAATTTGAGAAAATTGAATTAGAAAGTAATAATTTGGTAGTTGCTAATTTTAGTCTTCCATTCTGCAATAAAAGTGATTTTAAAAAATTATGGAATAAAATAGATGATAGTATTTTAAAAGATGGATATTTTGTTGGTAATTTCTTTGGAGATAACGATGAATGGAAAAATACAAAAGAAAAAATGACCTTCTTAACAAAAGAACAGGTAATAGAATTATTTAAAAATTTTGAAATTATAGAGTTTAATGAAGTAGAAAAAGATGATTTTACCGGTTTAGGGAAAATGAAACATTGGCATATATTTAATGTAATAGCAAAGAAAATTTAGAATTATTATAATTTAAGGAGATTAGTATGGTAAGAGAAATAGTAAAAGATGTAATGTTTTTATCACAAAAAGCCGAAAAAGCAACAGAGAAAGATAAATATATAGCAAATGACTTACTAGATACATTAAAGGCTAATAGGGATAGATGTGTAGGACTTGCCGCAAATATGATAGGATACAACAAAGCAATAATTTGTGTATCAGGTGGATTGTATGATTTTGTAATGATAAATCCTGTTATTACGAGTAGAAGCGGAGAGTATGAAACAGAAGAAGGTTGTTTGTCTTTACTTGGAGAAAGAAAATGTAAAAGGTATAAAGAAATTGAGGTTGATTATTTGGATATAAATTTTAATAAACAACATGGAAAATATACTGAATTTGTTGCCGAGATAATACAACATGAGATTGACCATACAAATGGGATAATAATATAATTATAGAAATAGTAATTACTTAAGTAGTTGCTATTTTTTCATGTGATAATCGGTATAGATTTAAAAAAATGTTGAAATATAAAAAAACATATACAGAAAAATATAAAAACACCCCCCGCCTTTAATTTCTACAAGATGAAAAGGGGGAACGGCGAGGGGAGTCATGTAAAAACTTTCGGGAAATAGGAAGGGGATGGGGTAATTATTTCTTAGAAAGAGCTTCTAATAGTAACGATACAGCTAATGAAAAGCCTTCAATAAAGGACTCTTCAGCTTCAATATCAGACAATTCATTCATACAATCTAATACATTTTGTCCAGTAGCATCATCTATTGCAGCGTGAATGGATGTTTTTTCTTTTCCAAACCATAAATGAATACAAGCATCCATTTGAAGTTCTTCTCCAAAATATTGGCACCTAGATTGTCTTGGATGAGCATCTTCAGATAACACTAATTTACTTTTTAATATTTCCTTTTCTTTTTTACTAGCTTTCTTCATATCTTCTTCTAGTTTTTTTCTAAATTTCTTTTTTGTAGATTTATGAGTTCGAGGAGAAAAAATATATTTATCTCTCAGGATTACTCTTACTTCGTCTACAGATATTTTTATGTTTTCTCTAGTTTCTAAATATTCTTTAAAATCTGTATAAGTACAATCAAAATATTTAGAAGTATATAATAGTTCAATTAAGTTTTACTGCAGCTCTTTGTTTATTACCATTTGTTTCTACTAATTTTCTTATAATTTTATACTTATATTCTTCATTCATTCTTAATTCTACCTTTCTCATAAGTACCTCCGATAGTTTTTACTGAGTTACTTATATCATAAATTTTAAAATTAAGACATTTTCTTAAATGATTTATTAAGACATTATCATAAATGAATTATAATCTAGATTTGAATTCTCAAAAAAACATTGAAAAACCAACAAACATATGATATAATGCTTGACATAACATGTTGAAAGGAGCATGTACTATGAAAATACGGTTATCAGAGGACGTAAAGCTAATAGTCCAACGACTAGTCGAAGAAACCGACAAGCAGGGACTGAAGCAAGCTGACACACTGTTATTATTCCAAATTCTCATGGAAGAAAACAGCGATTTCAAGAACAGCATCAACTATTCCTCTGAACTCAGTCCAGAGGAAATCGACGAAATAGTAGTAATAGCGAGAGAAGACATGGGAGTATGTGAAAGTAAGCTCAGAATTCCGAAGGAAAAAACATATTTCGGAAACTTCTGCATGAAGGACGCCGAAATTCCCGAGGAAAAAAAGCAAAACTTCACGTTCACGCAGGAATTAGCAGATGTATTCTACTGTGCAAAAGAGCAAACTCTTGAAACAGGGAGTTCTGACCTCGTAATAGAGGATATAATCTACGAGATGTTAATCACTATGACATCTAATATGGGAATTCTTTTTGAAAGCATGAACATTGATGTCGAAAAAGTCATCAACATCTATAGATTCGAAGAAGGACTCGAAGAAGAAATGCCTGTAGACGAGGACTATGGTGACGAACTCTTTGAAAAAGAGTATAATGAAGCAAGAGAAGAGAGGGCAAATCAAGAAATGGCTGAAAAAGAACAGGACAAAACATCAGAAGAAGGAGAAACTGACGAAGTCAAGGAAAAGAAGGTCAAACAAAAGAATGAAGGAAACTTCATTCCTAAGAGCCTGAAAGGGTGTTTGACTATCCTGAATGAGCAGTTTGAGGAAGGTTCAGACTGTGCCATTCGTGGTAGAGAAAAGGAGCTACAAGAGCTCTGGAAAACCATGACCAAAAAAACCAAGAGGAATGTTATTCTCAAAGGTGAACCAGGTGTGGGCAAAACTTCTGTGGTCTATAAAATGACCTGCGACATCGTAAATGGAAATTGCCCCGAGATGTTCAAGGGATACAAGGTTCTTTCTCTCGATGTCAACAACATCGTATCTGGAACCATGTACCGTGGTCAAGCCGAAGAACGGTTTGAAAAGCTTGTTGCCATGATAAAAAAGCATGACAACATAATCCTCTTCATCGACGAGATTCATATGATCGTGGGAGCTGGTGCGACAGGGGGAAGCGATGGAACAGACAATCAAGACCTCTCAAACGCACTGAAGCCAATCTTGGCAGGAGATGATTGCATAATCATCGGTGCAACCACAACAGAAGAGTATCGAAAGGCCTTTGGTCGTCAAGGTGCTCTAAAGCGCCGGTTCCGTGAGATTATCGTGCAAGAGCCGAAAATCACGGAAGTCTATGACATGTTGAAGGACTCCATTAACCAATTAGAGCAATACCATGGAGTTACCATCTCCAGAAAGATGGTAGACAGAGTAATCTTCTACTCGTCGTGTTTTAATTACACGACGAGAAACCCGGACCGAACCAAAGATCTTATTGACCTTGCCATGGCAACAGCGAAGATGGATGGAAAATCCAAAGTGGACAAAGTATCTGTCATGAAGAATTTTGACTTCAACATCCGTATGTTCAAGAAAATGAGTCAAGAAGATGTACTGTCAACCGCATACCATGAAGTGGGACACTTCATTCTGCACTACTTTACTGAAAACGTGAAGTACCAGAACGTAACGGCCATCACTATAATCCCAACAGAGGATTATCTTGGGGCAAACGTATTCGACGATACTGATAAGCCACGAGCATTCGACAAAAGAAGAATTGTCGATGAAATCGCACTGTGTCTTGCTGGACGAAAAGCTCAAGAGATATTCTTGGGAGAAGAGCCAGACTCTGGAGCGACGTCTGATCTGGAAAAAGCCACAACGCTGGCATACGAAATGATTACCAGATATGGTATCAGCGAAAAAATAGGCAAGAATCGTTGTTATATCAACGATGGTAAATGTAATATGCAGACTGAAGAAGTCATGAAGAGGGTCAACGAAGAGATTAATGCATTAATTAGTGCAGGAGAAAAGAGGGCATCAGAGCTTCTTCGTGCAAATGAAGACCTTGCAAGAGCAATCGCTGAGCAGCTTATCAAGAAAGGCATGTTAAGTGCCAGTGAATTAAACGGTATCATTAAGAAGGTGCAGACAACACAACTGCAAACCGTGTAAAACATAGTATATCCAAAAGGCAGAGGAAATTCCTCTGCCTTTTGCTATAAAAATGTAACCTTATAGAAAAAAAAGACACTATAAAAGTGTAAGATATCTTATAAAGGAGCAAAAAATTGAAAGAGAAAGAAATAAAGAACTATATAAAAGAAAATAAAATAGACTTAGGCAAAATAGTAGATGACTACACTCCATATATAAAAAGTGTAATAAACAATATGGTAAATGACAATTTATCAGAAGAGGATAAAGAAGAAATAATAACAGACACATTTTTTGTATTATGGAAAAGAAGCAATGAAGAATATGAAATAAAGCTATTAAAGTCATATTTGGCAGGAATAGCAAAAAACTTAACAAAACAAAAACTAAGAAAAAAACAAAAGATTGTAGACATTAGTCAATATGAAAATAATGAAGAATATAGCTATACAGAAACATATATAGAAGAAAGAAAAGACATAGACAAACTATTGAGAAAAATTAATAAATTAAAAGAACGAGATAAGCAAATAATAAAAATGTACTACTATTTGGAAAAGTCTATAAAAGATATAGCTAAAGAACTTAATATGACAGAAACAAATGTAAAAACGAAATTACATAGGATTAGAAAAAAGATTAGGAGGGAAATGGTATGAATGAAAAAATAAAAGAGAAATTAAAAATGAAAATAGCTATATCACAAATGCAGGAAAAAGAAAAAATAACAATAAAAGAAAATGAAAAAAATCAAAAATTTAAAATATGTAAAAACACAAGAGAAGGAGAAAAGGATGAAATGAACAAAAAAGAAAAATTTGTAATAAAAAATATTGGTATAGCAGTATGTACGTTAATGTCATTATCTGGGGTAGTATTTGCAGGAAATAAAGTGATAGAAACAATCTGGAAAGAACCAGAAAAAATCAAATTTTCAGAAGAAATAACAGAAGAAGTAAGAAGAGAGAACATATCAAAACAAGAAGCAGAGCAAAAGGCAGTAGAAATGTTAGAAAAATTTTGTTTTAGCACCAATATAATAAAAACTAAAGAAATGAAAGACCCTATCTCAGATGAAATAACATATGTATTTTATACAGATGATGAATATGAAGTTCAAATAACAGGAAGAGATGGAATATCTTACACTATAACTGACAACAAAATAAGAAAAAAAGATGACAGCAAAAAAATAACAGAAGAAGAAGCTAAAAAAAGGGCAGAGGAATATTGTAATAAATATGGAATAAATCTACAGGAGTATGAATTAACACAAATATGGTCAAATAATCCTGAAGGGTCTGGAAAGGGGGACGGAAATAATATATGCATGACATATTCAAAAAAATATGATGGAATAACAAATCCATATCAAGCAGTAGGACTAACAATTCAAGCAGATGATATAAATAGGATTGGAATGTTTAGAGTATATGAAAAGCCATTTGAAGATAATGAGATAAAAATAGGGGAAGAAGAAGCAAAACAAATAGCTGTAATGACAGACAAAAAAATTACTTCAGATGAGATTATAAATATTGAAGCAAAAAAAATGATAGTAAAAATGAATACAGATGCTTATGAGAGAATAAATAATATTGAAGAATACTATAAATCAAAAAAAGCGGGATATAAAGACAAACAATACTATTCAGTAGATGACAAGATAAGAAAAGCATGGGTAGTAACGATTTCATATAAAGATACCTATGGAGATGACATACAAAAAAGATATACACAAAGCAAATACAGCTATTTTATAGATGGAACAACAGGTGAAATCATTGGGGGACATATTATGAATTACACATTCGGCGAATAATAAAAATCAAAAAAATATAATATATATTAGACGATAAAACACTTTATGTATAATACATAGGGTGTTTTATTAAATATAAAAAAATAAGGTAAACATCGTAAACATAGCTTTTAGAAATCCACACTATGTGATATAATTGTGGAAATTAAGCTGAAAAATACAAAGCATCAATATGAAATAAAGATTTCATAAATCACTTTGTATTTACAACTAAAGTTTTTGTCTTTTTACCCAAAACAATTAGTCTCCCATTATCTTGTGAATATTCACATGTAACTAATGAAATAATCTGATTGCCATAAACAGCAGAAACATTAGTATTATATAATTGATATTTTTTACAATTTGACACATATTCATTAAACTTTTCCTTATCAGTCAAATCAGTGTAAGAATAATACTTAAAAACATCTTCATTATTCTCATATACCTTAGACTTCATTACAGCAAAAATAGTATAAATATATTCTTTACTATCTGTAGTAATTCTAATAGTCTTATGATTTTGGTAAAAATCTTTATTCTTATAGTTCATCAATGTGCTAAACATTTGAGAACCACTATTAATATTATGACCATACACAATTAAATTTGAAAATTCACTTGACAAAACAGAATTCTTGTGCAAATATATTGAGCCATAATTTGATACTTCTTTCTTGTAATTATGTGTAAGATAATAATTATTATCATTTGTTTGTAATAAAGGGTAGCTTATATCAGTATCATCAACACTTATCCAACCAATGACTTCAGGATTCTTTTCCTTAGCAGAAACATATTTACTACTATACTCATTTTGAGATGAACCATCAGAAAAATTCTTTTTAGAAATAATACTCTTATTATTATATAAAGAATCGTTTTGGCTAGATTCATAAGCAGTGTAACAAAGATATAAAACACAAGCAATAATTACTAAAACAAAATATTCAGCCATAACAACAAGTGTGTGTCTGCGTCTACGTCTTTTATTTAAGTACTTTTTTCTATATCTTTTCATAAATCTCCTTAATTAATTATAAAGGGAAGAAACCTTCCCTTATAAAACATTTTTTATTTACTCATTTTTTTAATACATACTGCTAATCCAGTAGAGGCAACAGCTAGAACTGTAACTACGAAAGATATTGGACTATTAATACCTGTTTTTGGCTCTTTGTCCAAATCACTACTAGCACTGCCTGTAGTACCTTCATTACCACTACCATTAGCCGTTTCGCTTTCTGCTAATACATAATCACTAAAATGGTCTGTTTCAAAAACTGCATAATTCCCATCTTCACTAATAGTAACACTTTTCTTAGTTGTTGCACCAGTTGAATCAACATAGTAAACAATTAATTTGCTTTTATCATATCCTGATGGAATAGGTAAACTAACTTTTACAGAACCATTTGGCTGAACTTCAGCTCCATTTAAAAGAAGTGTAATATTAAAAACCTTAAATTTTGAATCTGTAATAACTTTTTTAATAGCTTCAAATCTTTCGCCTTCTGTTAATTCTGTAACTTTTAGAGTTGTACCATCTGTGATAACTCCAGATTTTGCAGTTATTATAACATTTGCAGTTGAATCTTTGATAGATATATTAGAAGAATCACCAGTATCTTTTGAATTATCACCTGATGATGGATCTTTTATTTCTATTTTATCTCCTTCAAATTTTATATCTGCAATACCTAATACATTTGAATCAGGTGCAATCAATTCACTATGAATAGAATCTTTATTAAATAAAGTTTTATCTGTTATAGGAGCTTTATAAATACTATACCCATCTTCTGAAGTTTCTGTGAATGATAAAGTGCCAAAAGGACTTAGCTCAATAGATTCACCTAAACTTACTATAGATTTCACATATACAAAACAATCATTATTACCGATTTTTCTGTCATATGTTATAGAATCTGCAAATGTAGAACTTTCATTTTTTATTTCAAATGAGCCTTCTGCATCTGTGCCAATATAAATATGTGCTTCATATATGTTTTTCGTTGTCGCAATTTTGTAATTAACTTCTCTTGATGAATCAGTAGAAGTGATTTTTACAGTACCTGATTTTGCATCAGATAAGCAAATCGGATAATATGAACCATTAACTTTTTTTGCAATTGCGAAAGGACATTTTGCATATGATAATTCGTTAATTGTTGTTGTTTCTAAATCTGTTGTTTCTCCATCACTTAATTTTACATATAAATACTCATAAACATAATTATCTTTTTGTATTTTACTATCTAATAAAGATGTATTAGACAATAAAGAAAGTAAAGTTGTATTATTTATATTTATCTTATATTCAGAAGAATTTAATACAACAGAATCTATAAGCTTTTCTGTAACAGTATTTTCTACAACAATATTTTGATCTTCGCTTTCAACGGCAAATACAGTATTTAAGCCAAATAAGCAGAATGCTACTACAAATATAGATAGAAATTTTAAAAGTGATTTTTTCATTTGTTTTTTCACCTCCTCTTTTTTTCATAAGAATTACTCAAAGTATATCATTCTATGAATAAATTGTAAATATTTGAAATAAAAAATCGAGTAAAAAATTAAAATTTTTCTTTAGTGTTTTATTGGAAAATACAAATAAACATGTTATAATTATGACATCAAGGAAGAGAAAAAGGTGGAAATAAAATAATATGGAAAAAAATTATTATGAAATATTAGAAATTGACAAAAATGCATCAAATGAAATAATAGAAAAAGCATATAAAACATTGGCAAAAAAATATCACCCTGATTTACAAGAAGAAGGAAAAAAGGCGTTAGCAGAAGAGCATATGAAAAAAATAAATGAAGCATATGCAGTATTATCAGATGAAACGATGAGAATAGAATATGATGAAAGCTTAGAAAATGAAAATATAACAAAAGAAGAATATTCAAAAATTCTACGTGAAAATTCATATTTGAAAGCAAAAATAGAACAACTAAATAGAAACATAAACAATGAATTAAACAATATAGAAAATACATATAATACAAACGAATATCAAGGAAATCAACAACAGCAAAACCAATATTATCAACAACCCAATAACCAATATCAGCCGAATCAATATTACCAACAACAAGAAAATATACCAGAAAATTTAGCAGAATATTATATAAATAAAATGAATCAATCAATACAACAAGCATATCAAGATGCATATATACAAGATATGAAAAATAGGGGATATAGATTCAAAACAAAACATACAATAAAAGACTACCTAAAAATGATTGCCACAATTGCAATAATGATAATAATTGTAATACTAGTATTTCAAATACCATTTGTTAAAAAATATTTTATAAGTGTATATCAAGACAACTACTTTGTAAAAATAATTGTAGATATATTTGTAAACACATTTAAGCAAATGTTCAAAATGTAAAAGGAGGCACATATGAAAGCATTAATAACAGGAGCATCTTCTGGAATAGGAAGAGATATTGCAAGAGAGCTAAGTAAAAGAGGATATGAATTAATATTAGTATCAAGAGATATAGAGAGATTAAATAGAGTAAAGGAACAACTAAAAACCAAAGTTGAAACTGTAAGTGTAGACTTATCTGTAGCTGAAAACTGCATAAAATTACATGAAAGATTTAGAGATATAGATCTCTTAGTAAACAATGCTGGATTTGGAGACTGTGGAAAGTTTACTGAAACAAAACTTGATAAAGAATTAAAAATGATAGATACAAATATTGTAGCATATCATATATTAACAAAACTATATTTACAGGATATGAAAGAAAGAAACAGAGGTAGAATATTAAATGTAGCATCAATAGCAGGATTTATGCCAGGGCCATTGATGGCAACATATTATGCAACAAAATCATATGTTGTAAGACTATCAGAATCAATAAGGGAAGAACTTAGAAGAGAAAAATCAAAAGTTCAAATAAGTATTTTATGTCCAGGACCAGTTGATACAAACTTCAATAAAGTTGCAGATGTTCAATTTGCATTAAAAGGACTAAGTAGTCAATATGTTGCAAAATATGCAATAAATGAAATGATAAAAGGTAAATTTTATATAGTACCAGGAACAAAAATAAAATTAGCAAAATTTGCAAGCAAAATCACCCCAAGTAACATAGTTGCAAGGGTTTCATATAATATGCAAAAAAGAAAAATCCAATAAATAAAAAATACTATTGACAATATTAAATAACAGTGCTATCATGAACATATGAACAATTATTCATATGAAAGGAGAAATATAGTGAAACAAGATAATATTATAGATATTGCCAAGGTAAAAAAAATAAAAAAACTAATGCCAAGTGATGATTTATTATTTGACATAGCCGAGGTATTCAAAGTGTTTGGAGACACAACAAGAATGAAAATAATAAGTGCGTTATTAGAAACAGAGCTATGTGTTGGAGACATTGCAGAAATAACAAATTCAACACAATCGGCAATATCTCACCAATTAAGAGTTTTAAAACAAGCAAAACTTGTAAAATATAGAAAAGAAGGCAAAACAGTTTATTACTCATTAGATGATGAGCATATAAAAGACTTATATGAAATAGCCAAAAAACATATAGAAGAAGAATATGAACATAGGTAGGTGAAGATAATGAAAAAATATGAAATTCAATTAAAAAACTTAGATTGTGCTGGATGTGCGAATGAGATACAACAAAAGTTATCAAAAAATCCAAAATTACATAATGTAAATGTAAATTTTGGTAAGTTAAAATTGACATATGAAACAGATGAAGTCAGTGTCGAAGAAGTAGAAAAAATAGTAAAATCACAAGAGCCCGATGTTGAAATGATAAGAACAGATGTTAAGGTAAATAGCGAAGAACAAAAAACAAAAACAGTAAGGCAATTAATAAGATTAATAGTGGGTGCAGGAATTGCCATAGCAGGTATAACACTTGAATTACCTGTAGTATTAAAAACAATATTAGTAATAATAGGATATGGAATATTACTATTTAGAACAGCAAAAAATGCAGTAAAGATGTTATTCAAAAGCAAAAAAATAAATGAAAACATGCTAATTACAATATCATGTATAGGTGCATATTTAGTTGGAAAACACATGGAAGGTTTAATGGTAATAATATTATATGAATTTGGAAAAATACTAGAAGAAAAAGCTATAAACAAAAGCAGAAAATCAATATCAGATTTAATGAACATAAAACCAGAATATGCAAATATAAAACAAGGAAATGAAATAAAAACAATAAAACCAGAAGACGTAAAAATTGGAGATATAATAATTGTAAAACAGGGAGAAAAAGTGCCATTAGATGGAACAATCATAAAAGGAAGTGCAAATATAAATACGGCATCATTAACAGGAGAAAGTAAGCTTGTACATGTAGAAGAAAATGGGCAAATTCTATCAGGAAGCATATTAGAAGATGGATTAATAGAAGTAAAAGTCACAGAAAAGTATGAAAATTCAACTGTAAACAGAATATTGGAATTAGTTGAAAATGCAACAGACAAAAAAGCTAAAACAGAAACATTTGTAAGCAAAGCATCTTCAATATACACACCAATAGTACTAGGATTAGCATTATTGGTAGCAACATTTTTACCAATGTTTACATCTGTGTCATATACAGGTCAAACAGGAAGTATATATAGAGCATTAATATTTCTAGTAATATCATGTCCATGTTCAATAGCAATATCAGTACCGCTTAGCTATTTTTCTGGAATAGGAAAATCATCAAAAGAAGGAATACTAATAAAAGGTAGTGATTACATAGATGCATTAAAAGACATTAGAGAAATAGTATTTGACAAAACAGGAACACTAACAAAAGGCGAATTTGAAATACAAAAGATTGAAACATACTCACAATACAATGAAGAAGAAGTATTAAGATATGCGATAATAGGAGAGAGCTATTCAAATCACCCAATAGCAAAATCACTAATAAAAAATAGTAATATAGATATTAAAAATGAAAAAATTGAAGAATTCAATGAAATAAAAGGAAAAGGATTAAGCTATAAATATCAAGGAGAAACAATACTTATAGGTAATTCGGCATTAGTAGAAATTGAGGATACAACAAAAGGTGCAACAAAAATATATGTAAAAAAAGCTGAAACTGTAATAGGTTCAATAACACTAGGAGACACAGTAAAAGAGGGGACAAAAGAAGCGATAAGTAAATTGAAAAAATTAGGAATCAAAACAAGTATGTTTACTGGAGACAATAAAGATATAGCAGAAAAGATAGGAAACGAAATTGGAATTGATAATATCAAATCTGAAATGTTACCACAAGACAAATATAATGAATTAGAAAAAATAATAAACAAACAGGATAAATATAAGGTAGCATTTGTTGGAGATGGAATAAATGATTCACCTGTATTAGCAAGAGCAGATGTAGGATTTTCTATGGGTGGAGTAGGTTCAGAGTCAGCAATAGAAGCATCAGATGTTGTAATAATGACAGACAATGTTGGGAAAATTCTAGAATCAATAAAAATATCTAAAAAAACATGTAAAATAATAAAGCAAAATTTAATATTTTCAATATCAGTAAAACTATTAGTCTTGATATTAAGTGTATTTGGAATTGCAGGAATGTGGCAAGCAGTATTTGCAGATGTTGGTGTAACGATAATCACAATATTTAATACATTAAGAATATTAAAATAAGAATTATGACAATTCAATATGTAAATCAATCAAAAAGCTTGAATTTTTCAAGTTTTTTTGTTACAATAAAGAACAGAGGAAGTGAGATATATGCAAAAACAAGAAGAAATATTTACAAATTTCCATATGCCAAGATGGAATGATTTGCCAGATATAGATTTATATTTAGATCAGGTTGTAAATTATTTAGAAAGATTTTTAGAAATATGTGCAGTAAACAAAGACGAAAAAATAATCACAAAAACCATGATAAATAATTATGTAAAACAGGGAATAATTCCAGCACCAGAAAAAAAGAAATACAATAGGTCACAAATTGCATATTTACTTGTAATATGCATATTAAAACAAGTATACAGTATAAATGACATAGGAAACCTTATATCAATAACAATAAAAAGTTATGATATAAGTAAAGTATATGATGGATTTTGTACAAAACTTGAAATTGCAGTAAAAAATGTATTTAATAAAAGAGAATTTTTAAATTGTGACAATTTAACAGAAGAGCAATATTTACTAAATAATATTGCACAATCATTTGCAAACAAACTATATGTTGAAGTAAAATATTTAGAAAAAAAGGAAGAAACTGAAAGCTAGTTTCTTCCTTTTTAAAATAATTATCTTTCACCATCAGAATGTTTTTTATTTTTTTCATTATTAAGAGCTTGAACTTGTTGTTCTAATTCTTTTAATATTTTTTGATTTTCTTTAATACGTTTTATAAGCTCGGCCTTTTTTGGATGTTCTTCTTGGTGAGAGTTTTTATCTTCAGTTTGTTTATTTTCAGAGATAATATTACCATTTGAATCAATAATATCAAGTTCTTGCAATTTTGATATTATATGACTATATTGAGTTGCACCTAAACTGCTAACATCTAAAAGACAGTCCCAAGACATTCCATTATCATTATAAAAATTAATTAAGTCATCTATTGTTTGGATTCCCCTACGGTACAAACAATTAACACTTCTTTTATTAAAACCACAATCAGAAAGAGAAGTCGAATTCTGAATACTTGATGTTCCTTTTTTAAAAGACACTTGTTCAACTATTTTATCTATATCTTTCTCATCTAATCCATCAACACTTCTTAAGAGACGTACAACATCTTCTTTTTTTGAATCAAGAGAACATATATCACTTAATGTATGTATTCCAGCATGGTGTAAGCATATTATTGTATCAACAGGAAGTTGTAAAGTAGTTATGTTAGGAGATGAATCCAATTTATCTAATCCTTGAGGCATTTCTTCAACTTTTTCTCTCTTAATTGCAGGGATTATTGCATTAGGGTCAAAAATATTTTCAGCATTATAATAAAAATCACTTGCTTTTAAATAAATATCATCAAATTTTTGTTTCTCAATAGTATGCTCTTTTCTAATATTCTCTAACCTATCTATCATATTATCATATTGTCTATAAATATAGTCTTCTACTTTATCATATAAATACTGATAATATTTAACGACATCACCTAAAGAATGTTGAGCTAAATCTGGAAAAGAATTTATAGCCCAAGGAATAGTGTCATTAATTATTTTAGAAAATATTTCATCTGAAATATTTAATTCGCTGATTTTTCTGCTATCAGAAGGCGAAATTTTATGAGCTATTAAGATTGACTCTATAGCATATACAAGAGCTCTTTGTTCTTTTAAATCTTGTAATTTGTCATCAATACCATTTATTCCATAAAGCTTTTCATATTCATATGTTGGATCAGAACATATGAAAGAAGAAACATGTGATGAAAGGCTAAGCAAAGTGTTGTTCTTTTTCAAAGATATAGCTTGAGAAGAAACTCTTTTTGATTCGGCAAGTGACTTTATATCTACTTTTTCTCCATTAAGTCCATATATTTTTATGATATCGCTTTTAGTTTTATCTTTTATTCTTTTATCAAGAAAATCATCTAATTTGTCAATATCTAAGTATGAATGAAAAGGAATATCTTCCTGACCAGAATAATGGCGATTTTTTTGACAAGCATCTTGATACAATTTATAATATGCTAGTTTTTGCTCTTCAGTCAAATCTCTTGATGATACTGTAACTATTCTTGGCCCAACGAAAATTTTACCAAAATCAAAATCGCATTCTCTTTTCTTGAATTTGTCTATAAAATCTTCAACAGAACCAAAATTTTGTAATATCTTTTTTATATAGTATTGAGGAATACCATATTGGTTAGACAACTGTTCTTGATCTTTAGGAGAAGATTTTAAAAATCCGTTTTTCATTAAATCTTCAATTTGAGATGGCGTTAAATTTAGACTTCCATTATTATATTGTTCTTGTAAAGTTTCTATAATTTTATCATATGATACTCCATTATCCATACGAGCTTCGGATAATTCATGTGTATCTTTTCCAATTAATGACATAAGAAAATCATATTTTTTTTGACCTGAAATTCTTATAACTTCTCTTTCTTTAGACAATATTCCATTATCAAGAAAGGCTTTTAGTAGGTCATCACTTATTTTCAAAGTTCCATTCCAGTAGCTAGCTCTAAGATTACCCCTCATCGAACCAATATTATATCCTTTATATTTTGTGGTTGTTTTAATAGGGTTACCGGTTTCTTTCATATATTCTAGCATTATGTTCAATTTTTCTTCATAGCTAAGTGGTGCTTTTGGCGAAAACTTTTTTTGTGGGCTGGTATATGAAACTATGATTTTTTTCGGTATTTTGTCCATTATATTACATCCTTTCTATTATAATTACTACAAATATATCATAAATAATAATTAATGTAAACCGAAAACTCTCATTTTTTTTACTAAAAACATTGACTTAAATAATTAAATGATATATAAATTATATGAAACATAAGAAAAAATGAAGAGTAAAAATATACAATGGAAAATGTGATGGAGGAAATATGAATATATTAAAAGAAATACAAAGTTTTTTTAGAAGAATTTTTTCAAAAACTAAAAGGCTTGAAGCTGGAAATAAAGAAATAGATAATAATGAAAAAAGAAATTCAAAAAAGAAATTCATGAATACTCTCAAAGAAGATACAAAAAAACAAGCTAGCAAAGAACAAATACTAGAAGCTGTGGAGAAGAATCCAGAATTACTATATACATTGTCATATAAACGTTTGACCCAACTAAATGAAATATATGAAGAAAAAATAAAAGAATTAAAAGAAAAAATAAAATCTAACAGTTAGCTAAGACAAAATACTAAATAAAAACGTCAAATGTAATAGGGAAGAAAAGGTCACCTATTGAGTTTGACGTAAAGAATTATTATTTTTTAATTAAAATATGATAATGTTTCCAGATTTGTGGCTGGTTATCTGATAAATTATCTAAAGAAAATTGTTCAACATGATCAACACTTTTTAATTCAAATTCATTAAATAAATTCTTAATTAGATTAAAATCTGCATAAAAATGAGGAACACCGTCTTCAGGATCACCAGGGACAGTTCTTATTTTTGTATTTTCGTCAACCATTGGCCAATCTTGTTGAAATCCCCATGCTGATTTTGAACCAAGAGTAAGAAAACACTCACCACTTTTCCTTAGAACTCTATGTAGTTCAGAAATAATTTGTCTTATACCTTGAGTATCTGTGTGCGACATTACATTTTTACAAAAGATGCAATCTATTGAATTGTCTTTATATGGCAAACTAAGCATATCTCCTTGTTTATAATCTACTTTTAAGTCTAATTTATCAGCCCATTCCTTCGTTCTTTGAAGAGCTACTTGACTCAAGTCAAATGCATATGTATTAAATCCATTCATTGCAAATAAAATAGTGTGTCTACCAATACCACATCCTAAATCAAGTAAATCTTTTTTGTTTTGTTGTTTCCACCTTTCAGAATAATAAAATGACTCTGGACTTGGATTTTTCCATATCTCAGCATTTTCTCCGTTTACAATACTCCAATTCCACGGTTTAGATTTTACCATGTTTACCCCTCCTTGTTTATAATTGATAGCTTCATATATTTATCTTGGCTCTTTTCCTTCAATTTTGAAGATAGTGTCGTTATAAAGAATAGCATAAGTAAGTGTACTTCCTTAATCTTATATATTAATATGGTGGAGGCGACTTGTTTTGCACTTAGTCAACCCCTTATATATCAAACATTTCAGACGTTATTTCAATTCTAAAACATAATTCTAGAAAAAACTAGCTTTTCAGTCTTATCATTCCTTCAACATCATTCCTTAGTATTTGCTAAGGATTTAACAATTTTTATTCTTTTGTATATTCGTTGATAGAATCACCCAAAAGCATTTTAACACTATCAACATATTTTTGCAACTCTTTTCGTTGAACTTCTATTGGAAGATCTGTGTAAGTATCCATTGTCATTTTTATGTCTGAATGTCCCTGTTAATCATTTTTGAAAATGTCTTAAAAAATTTTATTTATTAGCACTAAATTTATAAAGTTTAGTGCTAATATTTTTATGCGACATCTTCTAATCTGTGTTCTTGTTTTTTAACAAATTCTTCGAATGATTTTCCTTTCCATGGATGTATCATTCTAGGAATATATATTTTTCTTTCTTTTACTTCTTCGATATCATCAAAGTTTTCTGACTTTGATTGTACTTCTGATATTTTCTCTAAAGCAAATATAGACTCATCTACAGTAGCAAATAATTGCCCATCTAAAGCTTTTATCACAGTACATTTAGTACCTTTGTTAAAATAAATAGGGTTACCAAGTTTGTTTATAAACCTATAATATTCATTATTAAACTTTATTGAATGACCACTATCAACAACTCTTTGACACAATATAGCTAAGGTTAAATTAATTTTTTCCTCAGAGGGTTGCTTTTCGAAAACAGATTTGTTATGATTAATACACAGAGCAAACTTGTTATTGTATTGGATTATGAATTGTTTTAAGAACTCATTAGCTTCATCAATGGCAGCATGTAGAGCAGTTTTTTCCTTACCAAACCAATGATGTATACAAGCATCCATTTGAAGTTCTTCACCGAAATATTGACACCTAGGTTGCCTAGGGTGAGCATCTTCAGCAAGTACTAATTTAGCTTTTAGTTTTTCTTGTTTTTTCTTTTTAGCTGTTTTGATTTCATTTTCAAGCTTTTTTCTAAATTTTCTTTTAGTTGATTTATGAGTTCTAGGAGAAAATATATATCTATCTCTTAAGATAACTCTAACTTCATCAATAGATAAATTTATATTTTCGCGTGTTTCTAAAAATTCTTTAAATTTGGTATATGTACAGTCGAAATATTTATTAATATATAATAATTCTATTTCTATTTTAAAAACATCTGTAAGAGCATGTTTAGGCTTTCTATCACGATTACCGTGTACAAAAAAAGCTTTTCCATATTCTTTGTATCTAGCAATCATTCTATCAATTTGTCTTATAGATCTTTTTAAGGTAACGGCAGCTCTTTGTTTATTTCCGTTTGTTTCAACTAATTTTTTTATTATTTTATATTTATATTCTTCATTCATTCTTAATTCTACCTTTCTCATAAGCACCTCCGATATTTTTATCAGATTTACTTATATCATATTTTTAAAATTAAGACATTTTCTCAAATGATATATTAAGACATTATCACAAATGAATCATAAGAAATAATACAAATTATGAAAAATTGTTGTTTTTTATATGATTCTGAAGTATAATGTCCCTATCCTTTCAAAAGGAAATCTTTTAGAAAGGAGGTGCTATTTCAGATGACCTCATTTGAATTAATCTGGCGTCTAATAGTGTTACTATTAAGTACATATGAAGACAAAAAGCCAGAAGACAACCAAGACTAGAAATAGTCAAAGAAGTGAAGAACTACCACTCTTCACTTCTATTTTTTTGCAAAAAAATAGAACTAAATGCTACCACACATCTAGTTCGTGCTATTCAAATGACCTCTATTGAATAACTTAAGTTAAATATAGTATACTACTTTTTCTAGTATATGTCAAATGATTTTGGGATATTCACGAAATTAATTTTTATAATAAATTTATTATTTATCTAAAATTATTGTGAAAAAAATTGAATTATGATAAGATAAATGTAGGAAATTGTATAAAAAAGTGGAGTAATATATGGAAGATAATTTATTTGCTATAAATAATTTTAATATAATACAAGATGATGAATATTATTATTTCTTTAGAGCACTAAATATGGCAGACAATAGCGATATTGAACAACAAATAACAGTGTCTGCAAATGGAAAAATAGAAAGAATAAGAACAGATAGAGAAAGATTTGATGGCGAAACTAAATACACAGAAAATTCTGAGATTTCATTAGAAGAAATATATGACCATATAAAAATGCATTATAGAAAAGATACAAATTGTATATCACTTACAAGCAATGCTAATATTGCAGTAAATTATGGAAGAGGCTCATATAAAGATAGATATATTATGATAAAAATTCCTAAAAAGGAATTTGGAGAAAAAACTGTAGCTGCTGGACAATATATGCTTAGAGAACTTTATTCTAGAATAACACAAGCTATAGAAAATTTACTTGAAGAAAAGAAAAAAGAAATTTTAGACTTTTTTGCTCAAATAGAAGATGCTAAAGAAAATAAAAGTTTACAAGATATAATTGCTCAAAGGTATACTACCAAAAGTGGAGAGTTAAATCCAAAAAAAGCACATTTAAGAAAAGGAATAACATATAGTTCACCAAAGGCAAGAATTAGTAGTTATCAATCATTAGATGAAGAACAATTATTAGAAGTAAATAAAGTATATGCTAAACTTGCAATACTAGAAAATGAACACATACTGGAACATGTAATTCCACATTCTTCAAATTCAAAATTAAGAGAAACAATAGGAAATGCTTTTTCATCTGCTGAAGTAATTCACTATGGAGATATAAAACAAGAATATGTATTAGAAATTCCTAAAGAAATTGTTGATATATTTGCATTAATTCAACAAGTAAATGGTATTGATAAAAATAGAGTAGAAGAATTAAAACAAGCACTAATAATAGCGGTACAAAGTGGAAAAGAAATTCCTCAAATACCAGAAATAGATTCACAAGTAAAAAATAATATTTCAATAGAAGAAATGTATGAACGAACAGAAGGAAAAGTAGAATATGGAAAAGCGAATTCTATTGTAAGAAATATGTTTTATTTGAGTAAATCAAGACAAAATGCAATAGCACTTTCAAATGCTTTGAGTGAAATATTAGGAAACGATTCAAGGTTTGAAGATATAATACAACACATAAGAGAAAATGGATTTAGAGTAGAACCAGAAATAATATCAAGGAAAAGTGGAAAAGGTGTAAGATTAAGTGAATCTGTAAATCTGAATTTACAAAAAGAAGAGCAATCTTTATCAGATGAAATAAGAAAATTATCACCTGAAGAATTAGAGATGGTTTTGCAAAATGGTGGGCTTTACAATGTTCAAGATATTATAACAACAACATTTAGTAATATAAGAGAAAATGAAAAGATAGATAAATCAAGATATTATGCAGAAGCAATAATTGCTCAATATAATTGGCAAGATATAGGAATAGAAGAATTTAAAGTTTCAGAAAGAAATGAATTGATAAAAAGACTTCAAGAAAGAAATTGTGTAGAAATATATGAAAGATTACAACAATTTGGAATTGAAGAAAGCCAAATACCAACAATATTATTAAATATTGCAACAAGAGAGGGATTTTATGATCAATATGTTCAAGGCAATTTAGAACAACTATTAAATACAAGACAAGATATTTTACAAAATAATATCAATATAGAGGTTGTTGAAAGATTTTTAGGCTATTATGATATAGAAAATACAGGAATACGATTAAAAGATTATCAACAAAGAGCTTATGACAATATAAACAAAATATTTGAAGACAAGAAATTTGCACAAGTGATACTTCCAACAGGTGCAGGAAAAAGCTTTGTAGCTTTAGCACAAATGCAGCAATATGCTTTAACACATCCAAATAAAAAAATGCTTTATATAGCACCACAAGATGAAATATTAAATCAAATAAAAAGTTACATTGTAAAGTATGTACATGGAAAACAAGGAACGGTTGGAAAATCAGAAGATGAAATAATAGCAGAAATATTTCCTAATATAACATTTGAAACATATTCAGGTTTACTTGCTAAAAGAGGTCAAGAAGTAATAAAAGACCAATATGGAATAATTGTATTAGACGAATTACATAGAACAGGTGCAAAAGAATGGGAAGGAAAAATTGATACATTACTTGAAAATCAAACAGATGATGTAAGAGTTCTTGGAATAACAGCAACACCAACAAGAGATGTTGATGGAAGAGATATGGCAAATGAAACAGCGAAAAAACTTGGATATACAGATGAAGAGATTAAGCAAAGAAAACATTTAGCATCAAATATGACCTTGGAAAATGCAATAAGAATGGGATATGTAGTAAATCCGAAACTTGTTTATTGTAAATATGATTTAATTTCATCAGGTAAAATGGATGAATTAAGAGCAAAAATTGATAGTATAGAAGATGAAAGTAAAAGAGCAGAAGAATTACAAAAATACAATGAGTTAAGACAGAAATTAAATAGAGAAATAGACGCTGAAATTGGAGAAGAAGCAAGAAAAAAACTAGAAGAAGATGCTAGAAGAAATCTAGACAGTGGAATTGGAAAAGAAGAAATACTAAAACAAAATGTAAAAAAAGGCGGAAAATATATAGTATTTATTCCTGTATCAGATCAAGGTGATATAGAAGATGAAAATGGAAATAGAATTGGTACAAAAACTGGAGAGGATAAGATAAAGGCATATCAAGATTATTTGAATAAAATGCTTGAAGGGACAGATATTGTACCACAATTACATTCATTACTTGGAAGTTATAGTAAAGATAAAAATAAAGAAGAATTAGAAGCATTTGAATCAGATAATTCAGAAAAAACAAAGTTTATGGTCGTAATGAATAAAGCAAATGAAGGATTACATATTGATGGAGTTGATGGAATTATATGGTTTAGAGCATTAGATGAAAACTCAAGGATATTATATTTACAACAGCTTGGACGTGCAATATACGCATTAGATGAAGATAACCCTTTACCAGATAATAAAAGACCAGTTGTAATAGATTTAGCAAATAATTCATTAACAGTAAAAGTAGAAAAAGAATTTGAAAATGCAGAACCAATAGATGATTTAGAGGCTCTAACAATTGTAATAGAATGGATTGAACAACATGATGGAATGTTACCAGATAGCAACAGTTCTAACAAACAAGAACAACATTACTATGCTATTTTAAGAAGAATTCAAAACAAATATAGTAAGTATTTAGATGGATTTGATAATTTTGAGGACTTGACAGAAGAAGATAAATCAAGAATACAAGAAATTATTGACTTAGCTACTGGAATTGATTTATGGAATATTGAACTACCTCCTATTCCTAAAAGTAGGGGAAATAATAAAGAAATAAATCCATTTGAAATTACAGGAGTTTTAAAAGATTATTTAGAAATGGAAACTCATGTTAGCACTCAACTGTTATCTGTTCAAATATTTATAGATAAATTGGTTAAATTACAGAGCATAGGAGTAGATGTTTCCAAACTAGTAACTACGGATACAATACAAACTTTAGCAAAAAAATCTGGTGTGAATAATGAAAAAATTATAGAAATAAATTTACAACTAGATGACAAAATAGGAAACACAAAAAATAATATTGCTAGTGCATATAGAGGGAATGGAGATTATACTAAACCTACAGAAGAACAAGTAAAAAAACTGTTAGAATTAGGTATTAGCTTAGAAATTAGAGATCCAAATCAAGAACTGATAGATATTTTGGAAACATTACAAAGGATTGGAATTGATATTTCTAAAATTAGTGTAAAAGATACAATAAAAACGTTAGCTGAAAAATCTGGAGTAAATGAGGATGAAATAAGAAAATCAAAAATAGACCCCAATATTAGAATAGGAGGAAAATTGAGTCATGTGTCTCAAAGATACAGAGGTACTGAGAAAGGTAATCCTCCAACAAAAGAACAAATTGATAGATTATTACAGTTTGGTATAAGTTTAGAAAAGAAAGATAGAAATGCCACACAGGAATTAATTGAAATGTTAGAACAATTACAAACCATAGGGGTAGATGTTTCAAAACTTCAATATAATGATACAATAGAGACTTTGGCACAGAGGTCTGCAATTAATTTACAAGCAGTAAAAAACATAGGACTAAATCCAAATATAAAGATAGGAAATAAAAAAAGTATTGTAGCAAAACTTTTTAGAGGACAGGGAAAAGGAAATAAGCCAACCAAACAACAGTTAGATAAGTTGACTGAATTTGGTATATTTTTAGAAAAAAAAGAAAGAAATAGAATAGAAGATTTTATAGAAACTTTAGAACAGTTACAAGAAATAGGTGTAGATGTTTTTAAAATTCAATGGAATGATACGATTAAATCTTTAGCTCAAAAGTCGGAAATAAGTGAAATTGAAATTAGAAAATTAAATTTAGATCCAGATGAAAAAATAGGACAAACGAAGAATAATATATCAAGTGCATACAGAGGGAATGTAAGTGGTCAAAATCCAACAGAAGAACAATTGCAAAGATTATTAACGCTGGGAATAAGTCTTGATAAAAAAGACGGTGTAGTAGAAGAATTTATAAAAAAACTGGAACAATTGCAGGAAATAGGAGTAGATGTTTCAAGGCTAGCAAGTAAAGACACAATTCAGACATTGGCAAAAAAATCTGGTATAAGTGAGGAAGCATTGAGAGAAATAAGATTAAACCCAGATGAGAAGATATGTAATACAAGAGAGCATATTGCTAAGCTTTACAGAGGTTCAAAAAAAGGCGGTTCAATTACAGAAGAACAAATAAATAGATTATTACAACTAGGAATAAGTCTAGAAAAAAAAGATAGAAATGCACCACAGGAATTAATTGAAACATTAGAACAATTGCAAGAAATAGGAGTAGATGTTTCAAGGCTAGCAAGTAAAGACACAATTCAGACATTGGCAGAAAAATCAGGAATAGGAATAGATAATTTAATAAAATTTAATTTAGACCCAAAAGAAAATATAGGAAGTAAAAAAACATCAATAGGCAGAGTAATAAGAGGAAAAGAAAAAGGGAATATTCCGACAGAAGAACAATTTAAAAGACTTTTAGAATTAGGCATTAGTTTTGAAAACAAAGGAAAACTACAACAAGCTAAACAAAATCGAGATGTAGCAATAGAAAGAAATAACAAAGCAAAAGAATTAGAGGGTCAGGTATCAGAAGAACTAAAGAAAAGAGGTAAAAATTATGATGAACAATAAATTAATGCCATATAAAGAAAATATCTTTACTAAAATATCAAACTTTTTCAAAAAATTATTTTTTAGAAAAAATAAAGATATTTCAAAATCTATTGATGAAACACTCATTTATAATAAACAATGTAAAGAAAATTTTATTGATAATATACTAATAAAAGAAGATGAAGAAGAAAAAAGATTAAAAACTATTCAATTGCAATATGATAATGGCGAAATAGATGAAGAAGACATTTCAGATGAAGACATGGACAAAATTATAGATATGTACGAAAAAGAAACAGAAAAATTAAATGCAGATACCGAAATAAGAAAAAATCATATTGCTCAAATGTTAAAAGAATTAAAGCAGTCTTAAAATTTATTAAAGAAATAATAGCAATCCCACATAATTCAGATTATGTGGGATTATTCTATCTACATCTCAACTTTTTCTTCTTATCCTCTTTAATTAATTTTGCAGCTTTATTTTTAGACTCAATTTCATTCTTATAATTTTCTTTAATTTGGGCATATCTATTAATAATTCTAATACAAGCATTTTTTTGAGCATGAGAAATATCAATCTTTTCAGTTAGTTGATTAATTTCTTTTAAAATATGGCTTTTATCATTTTCATTAACAGATTTATTATAATTTCTCCACAAAATTTCTCTTTGTCCTTTCAAAATAGGAAGTTCTTTTTCTATATTAGTTTTATAATTTTTAACTTCTGCAACTGATTCAAATTTATTTCTAGCAAGAAAGTTCAACTCCTCAAATATCATAGCATTTTTTCTCTTTTGTTTATAATATTCTGCTGTAAGTTCTTGCGTATCAACTTTAGATGGTAATATTTTAAAAGCATATAAATAATGCACATATAATCTATAAAATGAACTTATATTTAAAAGCAATTTATTTAATTTCTTTCCAGTAAATCTTTTTTTGTAATACTTCTTATTAAAATTTGCTACAGGGATTTTTTCTTTTGTAATATAGTAAATTTTATATTTTATACTTTCAACAGAATATTCATCTCCATATATTCTATCTAATCTTATATTTCTAGAATAATATGGAGATTTAAAAGAAAAATATTTTCCACTATCTTTTATGTTTTCATAACCTTTTGCAATTAGATTTAATTTAAAGTCAGAATACATTTTAGAGTGTTTTATTGCATCATCTATATCATTTATTATCTTTTTCATTTTTTCGTCGCTACGATTAAAATTATCCATTCTTTTTTGTCTATAATTCTTTTCTGTTTCAGCTCTATTAGTTTCTACTATTGATAATGCATATTTTACACATAATCTATCAGACATATCTTTCATAAATGCAATATCTGTATTGCTATTGTGATATTTCTTACCATCTATAAATGAAACCGAATTCAAAACCAGATGATTATGCACATTTTCTTTATTAACATGTGTACATACTAATATTTGATATTTATCTCCCCATAATTCTTCAGCAAGCTCTTTACCAATTTGATTTGCTTTTTGAGGAGATACTTCCTGACCTTTAAATGATTGTATTATATGAAATCCTAATGTTTTATTTTCTTTATGATAAAATTTTTTAGTAAGTGCCATTTGTTCATAAGCAGATTGAGGTAGGCAATTAACTCCAGATACTAGAATTCCATGTTCTGTTTTTTCTCCGTTTTTTGCATAATTAACTACTGCTTGTAAATTATTTTTTATTGTTTTAATTTTTATTACAGCCATATATCGTCTCCTTTCATTATTCTCTTGAATAAACTTTCTTTTCAAATTCTAAAATAAAATCTATGACTTTATTTTGAATATAATTTAGATCATTATTTGAAATATATCTTGAACTATTGGCTATACGAGCAATTTGATTTATATTATTTGCAATACCTGCTATATCTCTTTGAAAATTTTTTATTTCTTCAGTAGGTTGTTCTTTTATTTTATAACCTTTAATACAACTTCTTAAAAATTCTGATTCAGTCAATCCTACTTTTTTAGCTTTCTCTTTTAATAAATTCTTTTCTTGCTGGTTTAACCATATTTGTTGTTTGATTGTTCTTTCTCTCATAATAAAAATTCTCCTTTCATTGAATTATTTTTCTAAATTATTAAGGGGATTGGGGAAGAAATTCCCCATATAAAATTTTTAAACAAAAATTTTATGATTGTATTTATACGGGAGTATAAATGCGTCGCTTGCTTTTAATATTCTAAAAAGTGAATTTTGCTTATAGTTATCCACTTTTTGTCCAAAAATTGTGCAAAAAAAGAAGAAATCTCGCTATGAAATTTCTTCTAAAAAATTATTTTTTATTCTTTTATTAATCCTAAATTTTTAAAATAAAAATAGTTTTCTCTTGCTCCTAAAAAGAAAATTTTTCTATCTTCATAATTACTCATTTGTAAATAAAGTGATACTAATTGTTGTAACATTTTACATTCTTTTTCATTTAGATTCATAACCTTATCATCTTCAAAAATTAATTGTAAATTTGGATATTCTTCCATAATTTCACTAACTTTATTTTGTAATTCTTTATATTCAGGATTACTTTTTAGTTCAACTCGTGCAGTATCTATTAACTCACTAAATTCGATTGAATTCATATCATATAATCTAATTTCTTCCATCATTTGTTACCTCATTTCTATACATAAATTAATTCATTTAAAACAATTTCTTCTGCAGATTGTTTAATAGAATTCATCTTGCCAACCCATTCTAATTGATTATTTGCTTTTAATTCTTCTGTAACATTTTCACTTTCTGCCATTTGTTTTATTAAAGTTTCTATCTTGTTTTTACATGTATAGTCAACATCTAATAAATAGCTATTTAATTCATTATTCAATAACATTTCTGTATATTTTGGAATGTTGTGTTTTTTCATATAGTTTAATTTTAATCTTCCGTATTTTCCAATATTACCAGTTCTTCTTGGCTTTGGTAGTGTTAAATTTGGTATATAATAATCTCCAACTCTTATATATTCAATTTTTGTTTTTTTATCTATAAATCTATCTTTTAATTCCATATTCAAAATCTCCGTTTCTAATTAAATTTATTTGCATATAGGCAGTTAAAATCTTCAATTCCATTTCGTTTTTTATATTCTTCAATATTTCCGAATGTGCTAGATTTACAACGATTAGATTTTTTACTATAACCGCTATTATATATATTATTTTTATTTATATTATTATAGTTATTATGGGGTGTCGATTTCGTACAGTCAGGAGAGTTGATTTCATTCTTTCCTGAGTGTTGATTTTGTACATCCCTAAATTTTATTATTTTTTCATCTTCAATCATTCCTATGGTTTTTCCAACATAAATAATATTGGGTAAATTTTTGCCTTGCTTTTTTCTTGTATTAAGTTACAATCTTTAAGTAAGTTAAGTGCAGTATCTAATGCTGAACGTTTGAGATGAAGTTTTTCTTGAATTTTATCTCTTTTAAATATTACATACATATTTCCTTTATCATCATAGAATTTGACTTTTGAATTTTTATCTATTTGTTTAAAGGATAAATCTAGTCTATCGGCTAAAACAGAAAACAATAACATTGCATTAGGATTGAGAATTTTATATTCTTCTCTTTCTAATAATTCTCTTGGAAATTGGATAAAGCTACTAAATTGTAGTTTGTCCGATTTTTTAAATGGGGTAAATTCATACATTTTTGACCTCCTCTCATTTGGAATTTTCTAAATTTGTTCTAGAAATTTTCTAGAAAATATCCGTAAATGCTTGATATGACAAGATTTCTTTCTTTGTTAATTTTTTAGAAATATTTTTCTTGGCTCATTTTCTGTTCTAGAACTTTTTCCTAGAACAAAATTTGAGGATTGAGAGTGATTTTAAAAGACTGTAAACGATAAAAACACGTTATCTCAATTTCTTGAAATAACGTGTTTTCAACACTTTTGATATAATTTTCGCCCTTCTGTAGTTTCCTACAAAATTTCATTTTAGTGGTCGAGGCGACAGGGATCGAACCTGCGACCTCATGGTCCCAAACCACGCGCGCTACCAACTGCGCTACGCCTCGATATCAAACATCCAAATCAAATGCTTATATATAATAGCACATTTTTTTGCCAAATTCAATACTTTTGCAAAAAAATATTAACTTTTTTGTGACAGTAAGCAAAAATATTTTATGAAAAACATAACTTTTTAGTCAAAAATCAAAAAAACACTTGAAAAAGCATAGAAATCAAAGTATAATATATAATATAAAAAATGTGCCCATAGTTTAGCTGGATAGAATGCAAGGCTACGAACAGATAACTCAATGGTGCAAAAATCGCATTGCTGGGGGATTTGCGGAAGTGTTTGCAAGGCGTTCCCCAATTTATTCCCCAGTTTGCAAGTTCTTAACATCATCAAAATTTATTTAGATTATAATTTTTTACAAATTATAAATTGCTTATTTTTTAACTTTGGTATATAATAATTGCTAGTAATATATATAGTTAAAAAATATTTACATGCAGCTGTAGCTTAACTGGATAGAGCACTTGGCTACGAACCAAGAGGTTGTAGGTTCAAGTCCTATCAGCTGCACCACGAAAAACGCTTAATATAGGCGTTTTTTTTTTAGCTTGCTAATCTTTTTTCAGGTCGTATGTCTTGGACTCTTAATTCTCTAATAGCATTAAAATATTTATCACTTTCTGCAATAAGTGATTGCAATTGTTGCTCACTATTTTGCTTCATATACAATTTCATCATTTCGTTTTTCTTTCTTTCTTCAGTAATATGAATATAGTATTTTCTTGTAGTATCAAAATCAGCATGTCCCATAATTACATGTAAAACTTCTGGTGGCATTCCCATTGTAGAACATAAAGTAGCGAATGAATGTCGTAACCCATAAGTAGTCATATGCTCCAAATCATATTTTTTTATGAATTGAGGCATTTTATTTGTTAAATTTTCTGGAACAAATGGTAATCCATAGATATTTAAAAAAACATACTCATTTTCATCCCACTTTTTACCTTTCGCTTTATATTCTGCCATCTTCTTTGCTTTAAGCATTAGCAACATTCTTTTTAATCTAGGGTGCATCGGTACATCTCTATAACTTTCAGCTGTTTTTAATTCTCCATCTCCTCGTTCGTGTCCGATTCTTTCCATATTTTCATCATATATTTCATTATCTTGATAAGCATTATTTATATGTACTATATCCTTTTCAAAGTCCATTGCTTTCCATTTATAGCCGCAGCCTTCTTCAGGTCTAGCACCAGTAAGTAATATTGCTTCAAATAAATAAGCCCATTGTCTTCCATCTTTTTCAAAAATATCGAGCCATACTTCTTGTCTGTCTTGCTCCAAATGCTCTATTTCAATTCCTAAAGACTTTTTACTGGACTGTATAACAATTTTTTCAGCAGGATTATCTGGTCTTAATTTTTCTTCATTTACAACAATATCAAATGATAATTTTAAAATCATTTTAATATCCTTTATGTATTTAGGCGAATAATCTAAACTTTCAAGATAATCTTCTATTTCTTCTTTTGTAATAGTAACTGCATCTTTATCTCCAAAATATGGTAGTACTTGTTTTTTTGCGGTTTGCCAATAATTCGTAACGGTCTTTTTACTGATTTTTCTCTTTTTTCTTATTCCTTTTTGTTCAGAGAGTCTTTTTCGTGTTTTAATCATTCGTTCAACATATAATGAAATTGGATGTTGAACTTCATTTTTTATTTTTTTTCGTTCTCCATTTGCCTTTAATTGACTATTTCTAACACATTCCATATACTCATCGAACTTATTTAATTCAATTTGACATTCAGGACTAAAGACTTCAATATTAGCAAATTCTTTGCTTTTTTGTAATTCAATATATTTTAAAAGTATTGCTTCAGCTAATCGTTTTCTTGCGATACTCTCATTAGCACCATATTTTGAAATTCTTGGATTAGGTGCACCTGGAATATTTAATTGTAAAGTAACACGAGCCTCCTTTCCTGTTTTCTTGTTTCTAATACTTATTTGTCCTTTTTTTGTTCTTTCTTTTTGTAATTTTGTTTTTTGTGAACTTATTATCCTTTCCATTTTTACTCCTCTCGTAAAGAGGTTTAAAAAATAAAAAAAGTAAATAAATGTAATGACAACAAGTCTATTAAATTTATTTACATTTTACTATTTCTCTTATTGAAAATCAATGTTGAAAACTAATAAGTATATTTACCATAATTATTTGAAAACCATTTTGGAAGAGCTGTTTTATCTATTATTATTTTTCTTTTTAACCTAATCGCAGGGAAACCTTCCATTTTAACAAATTCCAACATTGTATTTCTTCCAACCCCTAACATTTTTGCTGCCTCATCTACTGTTATTGTAAGTTTATTATCTTCCATCTGTATCACATCCGTTTTTCAAATCTTTTAATTTCTTTTCTGCATAAACTTTACTTTCTGCAATGCCTAATACAATATTTCTTGGATACATTTTAAAGACCTGTTTCATTTCTATTCCAAAATTCGCAACACTTAATTCACCTTTAAAATCAGAGTGCATCATACTTTCAAAAGCTATTTGACCATAAGCAACTGCTTCTTTTTTATTCATAAGATACACCCCCAACAAAAGTTTCAAAAAGTGTAATAATGTTATCCCATTTAATTTCGGAATTTTCTGTTATAGTAATCTCGCATTTTTCAATATAAGAATAATCTTTTTTTGACCTTATAATAATTTCTAATTTTTGCGAATCATTTGCAGAATAATTTATTTCTGCATAAACTTTACTTTGTTTTGTATTTAATTTATCTGCAAGTTTAAAAACTTTTAATAATTTTTGTTCCATATTTTTTTACCTTTCTTTTATATATTTAGGTACATCTGCGGAACGCCCAAGTTTTTCATCAAATTCGTACCTATGCTTAGAAGGGTTATATTTATAAGCACTAATATTCCATTTTCGATAACTTTCATTGCTTAAATGTTTAGATTTTGACAATTCCAAAGCTGCCTGTCTGTGTTGTTCTTCCACAAAAGCGAAGTTATCATCAATTCTTTTTTGTTCTCTTTTGTGTTTTATAAATTTATTCTGATCTTGTTTTCTCTTTTCTTTTGACTTGTTGATTCTATATTCTTTTTCTTCAGAGTATCTTTCATCTTGCTTAATTATTTTTGTAATGTAACTAGAAGATGTATGTATCATTTCTGCTATTTCCTTTACTTTTAGATGCTCGTTGAAAAAATATTTTATAATTAATTCTTTTGAATCTTCCATTTAATCACCTATGGTTAATTTTTTGTCGACAATATTTTGATACGACAAGGCTATTAGAGAAATTACTTAATCTCTAATTCTTTCATCTTTTTTCTAAATGCTTCTTGTTTTTGTTTTTTACTTTTTAATTCTTTACGAAGTCTAATTTTTAATTTTATTTTTGGTAGTAAAACATCAATAAAGAATATTATAAATGTAAGGCATAATCCAATTAATACAAATCTTAAAAACATCTTAAATCTCCTTTCCATAAAATAAGGCAAAGACAGATAAGAGCTTGTCCTACCTGTCTTTTTATATAGTGCTTTCTTAAAATTTGCCCTTCACTATATAAACATCCCTTATTTTTAAAAAATTCTCCCCTTAATTTTAAAATTTGTAATTTTTTATTCCTTCTATTAGTTTTAAGATTAAATATTGGTATCTATCTTCATCACCAAAACTATATTTTTTTAGTAAAGGTTTCTTTCTGTCAATGATTTCTAGCATAGCCATTTCATCACCTTTTTGTGCTAATATTCCTAATTCATAAATACTTTTATTACCCAATTTATAAGTCCTCCTTAAAATATTTTTTTAATTTTTCAATAGCTCTAATTTTTATTTTGCTAACAGTTTTTGAATATATTTCGAGAATTTGTGCTGCTTCATTTTGTGATAATTCTTCTTGAAATAGCAAAAAAATAACTGCCTGCTCAATAGCAGACAGCGAATTTAAAGCGTCTTTTATAGACAAAGATATATCAACTCTTTCATAGTCATTTTTAGCTCCATTGTTAAGCTCAAAAAAACTCTCGACAAAGGCACAATATCCTTCGTCATCAAAAATTGTTTGTTCTTTTGAACTCATATCAATTTGTTTTTTGAAATACTTTTTAGATGATAATATTATAGTTTTTGTTAAGAAACTATCAAACTTTGCTTCATTAGAATTTTTACTTTCCATAAATGTTCCTCCCAAATTTTCATTTGGGCTTAACAGCACCTGTGTTAAGTGAACACATGAAAAATAAAACCTCCTCTCCTAAAAATATAAAATTTTTGCATACAAAAAGAGCCTAATATACTATGTCTAAAAAATTACTTCCTTTGTGAATCTTTAACTTTTAATTCTTTTGCAAAGTATTCTCCTAAACAAGCTCTATTAAGCCCTGTGGCAATTATACTGCGGAAAAATTTAAAAATTTGTCGAAATCTGTCGCCTAAAATTTGGAAAAACACACTTTTGAACAATATATAAATTATGAAACGCTTTAAAATCCAACATTATTCGACAAAATTCTACTTTGTCAAAGTACATATTTTTAATCTGTTGCAGTATATAAAGTTTCTGCCAAAGAATATAAAATATAGCTGTTACAGTAATCTCTTGAAGGGAGGTCAGTTATGGCATTAGATAAAATACTAATCGGAGCAAGAATCAGAGAATTAAGAGAACAAATAATTGGAGAATCACGAGAAGAATTTGCCCAAAGATGCGATTTAGGTACAGATAGATATGTTGGCCAGTTAGAACGAGGAGAATTTTACCCATCTATTGAAGTGCTTTATAAAATCGCAGATGCCACAGGAGCTAGTTTAAATTATTTATTACTTGGAACGGAAAATTCAAAAAAATCAAGAATAAAAAACAATTTATTAACTGTTATTGAAAACTCTGACACAAATGAGCTTAAAGCATATAATAAGTGTATTATGACATTAAAAGAAGCTTTGCATAATAATTTAGGCAAATAGCAATTTGATTATTGCTATTTTTTGTGTTATATTTATCTAGTAAAATATATTTTTAATAGGAGTAACAAATGAACTTTAAAACAGATTTATCTAATGCCAACCAAGAATTACTAAGTCAATTAGGAGTAGAGATTGAAGATAGAAATTATAGTACAGAAGAAATAAAAAAGTGTGAAAATAATATAGCAACTCATATTATGAGCAAAAGTTTGAAAAATATGGACCTTGCAAAAGAAAGTGTTAAGTATAGTAATTTGATGAATATTCTTGCTAGATATGATAATTAAAATATATATTTATAATTTAGAACGGAAGTGAGAATATTGAACGATAAAGAATTAAAAGCATTTATAATTGAATTTATAAATAAGAAAGAAAAAGAAAGCGAAAATAAAGATTATATTGAATATTCTTATTATGAATTAAAAGTAAAAGCAGGACTTACAGAAGAACAAATTGATGAAGTTTTGCGTGTTAGTAGAGATTATTTTGAAAATAAGAATTATAGTGTTTATTTTACTAATGCCGAATTTGAATATAATGGTCAAAAAAGAAAAGTTGAAACAAACGATTATATGGTTGCGGTTAAATATAAATAGTAATTTGAAAGTGAGATTGGATTTTATGAAAGAAAACAAGTTAGAAAATTTAATATGGATTATATTTGCCAGTATTGGGGCAATATTTGTTATAATTGGATTGGTTGTGTTTGGAAATATCTTTAACTATGCAAATAAAGTAGATACAGTAGGAACTATTACAGAAATATCATCATATAGAAATACTAATCATAATAGAAATCACGAAGTATATGTTTCATATACTGTTGAAGGAAAAGAATACGAATCAATATTAAATAGTTATTCTTCTAGTTTTTATGAAGGTAAAGAAATAAAAATATATTATGACAAAGATAACCCAAGCAAAATAGGTGTGAAATCTTTGGACTTGTTATTTTTAATATTTCCTGGAATTGGATTGATTTTTCTAATAATAGGAGGAACAGGGATATTAGTAAAAATTAATAAGAGAAAATTAGAAAAAAGATTAAAAGAAAATGGAGAATTAATATATGCGAACTATGTTGAAACAGTTTTAAATACTTCATACCGAGTAAATGGAAAATGCCCATATAATATTATTTGTGAATGGAACAATCCACTAGATAATAATAAGTATATATTTAAAAGTAAAAATATTTGGATAAATCCAGAAAACATAATAAAAGAAAAAAATATAAAGCAATTTCCTGTATATATTGACAATAATAAAAAGAAATATACCATTGATATAGAGTTTTTGACAAAAAATATAGTAGATTTAAGATAGGAAAGTAAAATACAAATTACAATTTAGTAATTAGTTAGAAAAATAGTAATTTGTATAAGAAATTATATTAGTAAATGAAATAAATTTAAT
>CAKPJC010000010.1 GCA_934162535.1 uncultured Clostridia bacterium
GTTATAGCATTAATTTGTGCAAAGAAAACATATAGTAAACATCAGGTAGAATAAGTAATAAAATTAAATTTTATTTAAGGAGAAAATTATGCATAGAATTGAGGCATATACTAGACTAGCAATTATTTTTATAATAATTATTACTATCTTTTTTTGTATATATTGAGTCAAATTTAATTACATTTTATTTATTTGCTAGAGCTCCTCCTAGAAATTTGAATTTTAATTTCAGATTTTTAGGAGGTTTTTATTATGAGAATAGTTCATATTGATAATTATGAAGTATGTGAAGAAAACGGTAAATTTTTAGTAACATCATTTGTAGACTATGAAGGAATACCACATATAAAAAAGCAGAAATTGATGAAAATAAATATTCAGTTATTATTAACATGATACCAAAAAACAAAGATATAAGAGCTGTATAAAAAATTTAAAAATATTAGTAAAAAAAGACTTACGAGAATCGTTTTTAAGCGTTTTTTATGATTTGGACATATAGTTTGTTGTTTATAATTTAAGTAAAATTACTAATTTTTAAGAAGGTAGGGGAATAAAAGAAAAAATAGTAAAAGTTACAAATATTTTTTTAATAATCCAAAATTTTATAATTATAAAAATAAATATTAAATGATAAATATAATTTTAATAAAACTAAAATTTAATCATAAGAGAATAATAATAATAATTTTTAAAATAAAATCATTGCGAAAGCTAATTTAAAAAAACATAAAATAATAAAATAGTAAATTATAATTGGATTCACTTTAACATATCGATAAACAATAGAAGAGAGGTAGAAGTAGATATGGAAAAGTGTAAAAAAAGGAATACAAAATATTGCACAAAATCAAAGTTTTGTGCAATAAGAGATAGGAGCAAAATATATAGAACCCCTTTTAGAGTCCTACCTACAAGTTCTTGTAACTACTAGCCTTAACGGCTTTACTAGCTATTTATTAGCTATCGTTTGACTAACATTATTACTTTATAATTTATTCCTTGTAATAATGTTAGTCTAGTCCCAGATATTTATTTCTAAAATCAATTTTAAATCAGTTTTATAATTTATCCTTATAATTTTACATCTAAATAATTTTTCTATTTAAAATTTAATTTTATTACTTAATAATTTTTATTTCATATTATATTTTATATAAATTTTCCAAAAATCTTCAAAATGTCTATTTCTCTATATTTGCCGTATTTTACCGACAACAAACTATAAGCATTAAAAATAAAAACGGCTTAAAATCGATTCTCGTGCGTCGTTTTTTTTAGGTATTTTTTCAGTTTTTTATATATTTATATAAGTATAAAAAATTTGGTTATTTTTTATCTAAAATCTCTCAAACCCAGAATTATCAATATTTTGCTAAAATACTAAACAACAAGTTATATGGCTTAAGTATAAAAATGGCTTAAAATCGATTCTCATAAGCCGTTATTTTAGATCTTTTAGAGATTACTTTAGCATCTGCAGATAATTATAAAAATTGCATATATATAACTAAAATTTTCATAAACAACTCAAATAAATCTAAATTTAATGTTTAGATGAATAATTTAATATTGCAATATTGTAAATGGCTTAAAATTGATTTTCACAAGTTTAAATTATAATAATTAAAATACATATAAATTAAAAACCAAACATTTAAATTTGCAATTAACAAATGTTCGTTTTAAAAAATTCTATAAATTTAAAATCTTTAATTTATAATTTTTTAAATTTTAAAATTTCAAATATAATATTTTTTTAATTTTATTTTTAATTTTAAATTTTATTTTAAAAATTATAAATCAGAAATTCAAATTCTATTTTGTAAAAACTTTGCACAAAATTTTTCTATATATTTTTTTATAAAATATAAAAAATACTTATATTTAATATTAATCTATAACATTAAAAATATGACTATCCCCCCCTATTCTACTCATTTTTATTCAAATTAGAAAAATCAATATATTTTTATGTTCCTTAAATAATAAATTGCAGGACACATTTGCTGCCCCCTGCATAACTTTTTCATTCCAACTTAATGTTTAAATTTTTATTAAATGAGCTTTGTGTTTACTTCTAATTTTCATTATTCAAAAAATTCATCACTAAGTCTATAATTACTTCTTTTTCCTTTGGATTCGATTCAGCAATTAATAAAGTAAGAGCCGTTAATGTATTATTATCAATTACTTGATTTTCATTTTTATATAATATTCCATAAAAATTTAGGAAATATATAAATAAGGTTGCTGCAATTCTTTTGTTTCCATCGGCAAATACATGATTTTTTACTATTAAATATAAGAAATTTGCTCCTTTTTCTTCTATACTCTTGTAAATATCTTGTCCGTGCAAAGCTTTGATAAATGTTACCAATAATTGATTCTAACCCTCTATCTCTTTCAACTGCAAAAAGCGAACTTTCTTCATTAAATCTTAACTTATTAATTATATTTATGCATTCTTGGTATTCAATTTTCCTATCGTCTATATTTCCTTCAATTTTCTTTAAAGTTCTATGATCATAATCATCTAATAAGTCTAATGCTTTTGAATATCCTCCAATTACCTTCAATATTTCTTTTGCATCATTTCCTTCTAGTTTTTCATCAATGCGGTTTGCAATATCTATTAATTTTATAGTTTTTTCCAAGTATTCTAATCTTTTTTGATTTACTGCATAACCTTTTAGCATATAATCTTTTAATACACTTGTAGCCCACTTTCTAAACAAAATACCATTTTGTGATTTTACACGATACCCAACAGAAATTATCATATCAAGATTGTAATATTGTACATTATATTTTTTACCATCTTCAGCAGTATGCTCAAAAAATGAGCATACTGAACTTTCAGATAATTCTTCATCTTTATAAATATTTTGAATATGGCGAGTGATTGTTCTTCTATCTTTTCCAAATAATTCTGCCATTTGTTTTTGTGTAAGCCACACAGTTTCATCTTTTAAGTTTACTTCTAATTTTACTCCTTGGTTTTCAAATAAAATAATTTCATTCTTTTTTTCGTCCATACGAACACATCCTTTATTATATAAAATTTAATTCTTAGTATATTTGTTAGTACTTATATATTACAATTTTTAGTATTTTTGAACTATTGTACATATTTTATAATAAGAACAAATATTTGCCTATAGTTTAAAATAAAATTATTAATTATTTTTATTCGAAAGTGTCGCGGCATCAAAGTTTTGTGCAGAAAGGAGTAGGAGCAAAATATAAAACCATTTTTAATAATTATTTTTTATAAAACATGTCTATTATCCATTGTTTATTCTCCAATCGTTTAATAAAATATTTAACTGAAATTAGCTTTTGAATTTACTTGTTCAGCTTGTGATGCTAAAATTTGCTCATAAGTGTACTTTAACATTGATATTTTCTCTTGTTTTTGTTCATCTGTAGCATCATTACCATTAAGCATATATTCAAGATTATATCCATATATTTGTTATATTAATTTCATTTAATTTATATTCAAATCCACCTGCATTTGATTTTAGTCCGTCCATAACTCTTACATATTTCTTTCCCATATATTTAATTACTCCTCTAAATATTGTTTATATATGGCATTTCTTAAAAGATTGTATAATGTTTTACTTTCATCAAACTTTATAGAATTATCTTTTTCTTCTAAATATTCTTTATAATTTATGCAATTTAATTCATTAACTTCTTGCAATAAATAATATTGTTCTTTCGGCATAATTAAATTAGCTGTAAAATCAATAACATTATTTTCATCATCAAGTATAAATGAGTGATAATAACTATTATCTATACCTTTTTTACATATTGATGTTACTGCCTTAAACATTTCATATTTTTCTATTAAATAAAATGAAATTTCGTGGCATCCATCTTGAATTTTATCTTCTAATTTTCTTATAAAATCCAATGTTTCTCTATCATTTATAAAACTATCTTCTGCTTTCATAAATTGTATTTTTCCAAAGTCTTTTGAAATAATTTCATAAGTATCATCTTCATATACAATCATTTTTTCTATAATATTAGCTGATTTTAAAATATCATATAATAAATCTGTATTTGATTTATTTCTAGTTACTCCTAATATTAGTGAATATATCAAGCCTTTTTTAAATCTTTCATAATCTGCTTCAATATAGTTTAATCCATCTAATAATTGTTTATTATAGAATTTAAAAAGCCATACTTTTAATTTATTAAATACTTCTAGACTATTGTTAGTATTAGCAATTTTAAATAAGTCATCATCTATATTGTTATTTATATATTTAATTAATTTTTCAACATTTTCTTGTTCTATTTTATACCACAATGTTTCATTTTTATCACAATATTCTGATAATTTCATTTAAACCTCACATACTATTTTTCTAAATTTGATTCTCTATTTTTATATTTCAAATGTTTATTTAATAATTCTTCATTTTCAAAATATATATCTTCGTCAGAACAATAACAAAATCCAATATCTTTTATTAATTCTTCATCTATTTCTATATCTTGTCCATAGTAACTTTTTATATATTGAATAACTTCATCACGACTATATCTGCCATATAATACATCTTGTATTTTTAGTGATGATAGAACTTGCATAAAATCTTTTTTTACATCTCCTACTGTAGTTTCTTCATTGATTGGAGTTTTTATTGAAATAATTCTTTCAGGTATTGATCCATGTTCTGTACCTAAACTAAACCTATCTTTATTATTATCTTGTTCTAACATTCTTAATACTATTTGCTGATTTTCTGTACTTAATGAATCTAGTGCTATATGTATATAACCATATCCAACAACATCTTTTTTATTAGCAGATGACATTGTTGTTTGTATATTTAAATCATATAAATATCTACAAGCATCTAAACAAGGCACTTCAATAAAGTCTTGTAAGGTTTCTCTAGTTACTATTGAACCACCAGTTTCAATAGGTTCAATATCTCTTATTTTCTTTTTGTATATAGATTGTTCTTCTGGGTTGTCAAGATTTTCAACTCTATATTGTTCCATTTTTGTAATTCTTTCTCCAGAATATTCTCTTTGTAAAAAGCCATATTTTTGTTGTAAATTTTCATATCTTGTAGTATCTAATTTTTTAAAAGGTAATAATTTTCTAAAAAATCTTATAAGTTTGCTATTTCTTACCATTTTTTTGCTGTTTTCAAAATCAATAAAATCTTGTGTTTTTGTAGAAAATGTACTACCTACAACTATATTATCATTAACATCGGCTTGTAATTCTTCTCTACTGGTTGCATTTAATCTAGTAAGAAGATCATAAAATCTACTTGCTTTTGATGAAAGCGTTGTTTCCCTCTCTTTTGTTTCAATTCCTTTTCTCATCTTATAAAAAAGTTCACAGCAATTGTAATTATGTGCATAAAATGCTAGTCCTCTTAATTCTTCATCAGCAAATAATTGACCATTTCCTCTTCCTCTTACCCCAGATGATACTACAATATTTTCCATGTTTTGTATTTGACCTAACATGTTTTTAATAAATGGTAAAGAATTATTATTTATAATTATTCCTAAATATGGACTATTATTTCCATTTTCATGCCCACCACATGAGGCATGTGTCATTATTCCATTTTCCCAACATGAGCAAAGTAGTTCGTATAAATATTTATTACCTTCCGACCATTCTAAAAAGTTCTTTTTTTCTTCCTCTGTTAATTCTTTCATACAAATCCTTTCTATAAAATATTTTTATTTTATGTATTATCTTATATTCAAAATGATTAATAAAAATTTTTTTACTTTTTTAAATAATGAATCATTTTTATATTCTACAATTGCTGTTGATTGCCTCTGATTGTTTTCCGTATGTTTTTGTTTATTTTCAAATATATTATCAGGATTATATTTTTCATGTAATATTTCCTGGTATTGTTGTTCATTCATACTTAATTTTTTTAAATATTGTTCTTTTTGTTGTTCAGTGGCACACCAATAATTGTAGCATATCATTCCTATAATACCTCTTGCTTCATCAAGAATATCTAATTCTTTTAAAGGTTTATTATAATCAAAATTGCATATATGCTCTTTTGATGCATTTTCGCTTAAATATTGCATGAGTTTTTTAGGAATTTTATTTATATCTTCCTGTTTTATCCCTTTTAAATAATAAATAACTTCTGCCATTGCATTTGCATTATTGACATTAATCATGTTTTACTCCTATTCTAAATTTTGTTCAGCATTAGTATGTTCCATATTATCTCCTAATACATTATTTCTAGTTGTTCTAGTAGCATTTTGCATATTAGATAACCTTGTTTTGTCATCTTCTATACAATCTGCAAATCCATCTTTACCTTTTTGAACTTGTCTTGCTCTTATTCTGTCAATAATCATTCCAGAAACTTTAGCATAAAATTCTTCATTCCCAATATGTGAATTATATATTGCCTCATCCATAACTAAACCTTCTTTTCGATCTTGTCCAGCCATTTTTTCTGTCCAATTTTGTCCTACACTAAAATCCCTCATTAAGATTTCTTCTACAGCTTTTTCATCAATTTGAAATAACTGTCCAATTTTTTGTAAATCTAAATTATTAGCAAAACTTCCTACAAATGTTTCTAATATGCTATCAATTTGTTCTTGACTTTTGCCTGTCATTGACATAGCATTTTGAACAACTTTAATACATGATGCAATATGCATAACTTGTCCTGTATATTTTCGCCTTATTTCTCCCATTAATGCATCTGCTTTGTATGGTTCTGTTTTACACTCTTCTTTCATTTCTGCTTGTTTTTTAAATATATCAAAATATGAATCATCGCAAAATTCTCCTGTAAGTGAAAAATCCTGTCTAAGTATTAAGTTTTCACATTCCCAACCATTGCTCATAAGTGCAGCTATATTTTTTCCAAAAACTTCTGCTAATTGCTCTGTAAAATTACCATTTTGCTTTTCTGAAAAGTCCATTATAGTTTGTAATTGTTCTGTGTTATCATTTGCTATACAAGTTTCTAAATCTGAAATTCTAAAAGGGCTACCCATAATTCTTTCTGCTTGACCATATCTTTGACCTCTTGAATAAGAACTATCTACTGCATTAATAAAATCTTGCATTGAATATCCCAATGATTCAACATTTGCTTGAACCTCTGGAGATGATAAAAATCCTATTCTTTGCAAATATTCTCTCATACTTTCTGGTCTTTGATTTTCTCCTAACTCTTGAGAATAATTACTACCATAAATTTCTCCCAATCTCTTTTTTCGTTCATCATCTTTAACTGCATAATCAGATTCAAAATCATCTAAACTACCAGCTACTTTTATTGGAAGTCCATATTTAATGCTAAAATCCTGTGGTATTTCTCTTATATAGCTAATAGTAGGAACTTTTATTCCTATTTCTGCTAATCTTTTATTTATATCTCCCTCAATTTCTATATCTTCCAATGGAGAGGTTCCATTAATTCTAATTTCTGGTTTTTTGTCATTAAAAACTACTGCACTAACTTTATAGCCATCTGTTTTTGGAGCATATTCAATAGATCTTGCATTTGCCAAGTCCATTGGACCTAACTCTGATGTAGATAAGTGTGAATCAACACCTTTGAAATTATGAATTAAACCATCTTTATCAATTGTAAAAACAGCCCTTCCCATAGATGCTGTTGCAAATCCTCTTTCATCTTCTGGAATACTATCTATTTGTGATGATTCTACTCTTTCAAATCTTACAATTCCATTTTCTTGTATTATTCTTCCACATATTATAGTTCCATTATCTATTAATTTTTGTATTTGTCCATTTAATTGCAATGATTGTGTTTTAGAGTCATCTTCTAAATCCATTCTTAACATACTAAATATATCTGCTAAACTTGAATCACTTGTTTCTTTTGATTTACTACCATGAATTCTATTAACCAAATCATTCTTTCTTTCATCATCTATTTTATATCTTGTATCAGTTGTTATAAATTCTCCTTTAATGTCTTCTAATTCTTCCTTTTTACTTGGATCAAAATATCCTTTATCAATCCCCAATGAAATGATTTTATTGCTTACATCTATAAATATTCTCATAAAATCTTCACGAGTCATATTCCACCTCTAATTTTTATAAAATATCTCAAAATATATATACCATAAAAACGAAAAAAATACAACATATTTGGACTAATATTTGTCCATAATTTTGTTGTATTTTTGTCTTTAATCAACTTTTAACTTATGATTCTTTATCTCTCATCATCTTCTTTTGCTTCTAATTCATCTATTGAAATTGTTTCATTTGATTTAATTCTAGTTAATCTAATTAACGAACCTTCAATTGTTCTTGGCCTATTTTTTAGTTTTTTGCGATACCCTGAAGATGACCTTGTTGCCATTTGTTTTTCATCTCTATCTGTAAATACAATATTTATATCATTTACATCTTTGAAGTCCTGTTTTAGATCTGAACCTAAAAATACAGCATCAAATGAACCGAATTTGCTTTTTATCCAGTCTCTTGCTGTGTGAAGATTTCTTGTATAATATAGATATGTGTCATCCACAAACTTGAAATGTCTTAATATTTCCATTCTATCTTCTTCATTTATTTCTGGATAATGTTTTTTATGTTGCATAACTAATTCATCTGATTTAACTCCTACAATAAGTTTTTCAGTTTGTTTAGCTGCGAGTGATAAATTTTCAAGATGACCTGCATGGAATAAATCCCATGTTCCTGGTGCATATGCTACTTTGTATTTTTTTACTGGTTTTGAACTATTATTTTTTTTTGTTGTTTCTTCTTCTTTTCTTTTTATATATTGCTCTTTTAATTGTTTTATCATGTGATCTCTGTTATTTAGTTCTTTTACCTCAAATACAAAATCTATTCCTCTAAGGAAACTTGCAATTTTCATCCTTTCTTCAACTGGCTTTAATGGCTTTGCGTGTGACATTTTTTCATACAGTTCATCACTAAAAATTCCAAGTGCAAAATATTCACATCCTTTTTCTTTACTTTGTTGGATTCTCTTATCTAATTCTCTAAGTTCGTCTGCATTAAGTATATCAAGTCCTAAACATGTCAAATCTATTTTTGCTGGCATTTTTCTATCTCCTTTTTATTCAATTTATACAAGCTTTTTATATGTATTCCATTTTTCAGTATTGTTGCTTATTTCTTCAATTATTTTTTCAAAGTCTATTTCTGAAACTTCTTCTATTATTTGTTCAACTAGTTCTTTTGAGAGTAGTTTTGGTTCTCCATCTTTGAAAAAAACTTTATCTTTTATCTCTTCTGGTATTTTTATATCATATTTGTTTATAAGGTATCTATTAAGGTAATCATAATCATCATATATTTGTGGTTTTTCAAGTTTATTAAGATATTTATTGTAAAATAAATAATCGGCAATAAGATGTAAAAAATGTCCTTTATTAAAATCTGTGTCTATATTATTGTTGTCTAAAAAACCTTTTAAATATGTATATGCTGGAGATTTACCATAATGCGTTAGTTTTTTTTCACTTACACTGTCTGGATAAATAGTTCCCTTAATAAATTCTTCTTCATTTTTTATGTTATTGTGCTTTTTTATGTATTGCGTTGCAATTGCTATATGTATTACATACCCTGGCATGTTTTTTCTCCTTTTAATTGAACTAGAACAATCTTATTTTTTTAAGATTGTTCTAACTCTTTAGTTTTTATAATTTTTTAAGTATTCGTCCATTTTTTCAATGAATTCTTCGTTATTTTTGGTTTTTGTCATTTGTGAAATTATTTGCTCAGTTACTTCTGCAACAGGTAAATTGTTTAATGCTTTTCTTAGTGCAAATACAGTTTCCATTTCTGATTTTGTTAATAGTAAGTCTTCTCTTCTTGTTCCTGATTTGTTTATGTCTATTGCAGGGAAAATACGTTTTTCAGATAGTTTTCTATCAAGGTGTACTTCCATATTACCTGTTCCTTTGAATTCTTCAAATATTACGTCGTCCATTCTGCTACCTGTTTCTATTAATGATGTAGCTAGAATTGTTAGACTTCCTCCATTTTCAATGTTTCTTGCTGCTCCAAAGAATTTTTTTGGCTTGTGTAATGCTGCTGGGTCTAAACCTCCTGATAATGTTTTTCCTGATGATGGCATTACTAGGTTATATGCTCTCGCTAGTCTTGTTATGCTGTCTAATAAAATTACTACATCTTTGTTATGCTCTATTATTCTTTTTGCTCTTTCTAATACCATTTCAGCAACTTTTACATGATGCTCTGGCATTTCATCAAATGTTGAGTATATAACTTGTCCTTTTATTGAACGTTTCATGTCTGTAACTTCTTCTGGTCTTTCATCTATTAATAGTACAATAAGTTCTACTTCTGGATTATTTGCTGATATGCTGTTTGCTATTTTCTTTAATAATGTTGTTTTACCTACTTTTGGTGGAGCAACTATCATTCCTCTTTGGCCCTTACCTATTGGTGAGATTAAATCTATTATTCTCATTGCATATTCATTTGGTGTTGTTTCTAGTTTTAATCTTTCATTTGGATATATAGGTATTAGTTCATCAAATCTTTTTCTTTTTGCTGCTCTTTCTGGATGCTCTCCATTTACTTCTCCAACAAATATTAGTGAAGGGAATTTTTCTCCTTCTTTACATCTTGATATTCCTTTTACTATATCACCTGTGTCTAGTTTGAATCTTCTTATTTGAATTGGTGATATATATACGTCTTTGGGGCTTGATAAATAGTTTTCACCTCTTAAAAATCCATATCCGTCTGGCAATACTTCTAATATTCCTTCAACAATTTGGTCATCGTCATTTGTTACTTTATAGTCTATTACTGCATCTCCTACTTCTTCAACTTGTTCTTCGTCATTGTCATCATATTTTATTCCTTTTGATTCAACTTTTGGTTCGTCTTTTTTACTTGATGTTTCTTTTATTTGTTTTAATAGACTTATAAGTTCCTCCTTTTTTAATTTCGATATGTTTTTTATATTTTGTTCTTTAGCATAATTTCTTAGTTCTAATAATGTCATATCTTCTAATTCTTGCATATGCTTATTACCTCCTATTATTTTATTTTTTTGTTATGGATATTGTAAAAGATTCTTAAAAGATTTCTAGGAAAAAATATAAATTCCTATTTTAATTTTTGTAAACCTAAAAAAGCTTTAGTGTTTTTTAGGTTTACATGTTACTATCGATATAAACTCTTTCGTTTGGTAAATACATACCTAATTTTTCTCGAGCTAATTTTTCAATATATTCTAATGAATTTGTATTTTGTTTTTCTTCTTCTAAATATTGTTTGTCTTGTTGTAATTTTTCTTCTGCTACCTCTATCTTTTGAGATAACACATTTATATCATCTTTGTATTGTGATATATTTAATTGTTGTTTTATTAAAACTACTGCCCATACTATTATAGCAATAATTAGCAGATTTGTAAATAGTTTATTTTTTTTTCTCATAAGTATCTCCATTATTTTACATGATTTTTCCTACATATATATTATTCTCCACTTTTTTCTATTTTCCCTCTTTTATTGTAAAAATTTATGAAATATTTTACCTTTTTTGATATATTAGTACAAATTTTCTTTATGGGTTTTAATGGTATTATTGCTATTTTTATTATTTTTTTTAAAAGATTAAAAATTAATAATGAGATTTTTGAAAAAATACTGCTTAGTGTGAGTAAATATATTAGTATTCCTATTATTATGCCTAAAAACATATATATACGTATTTCTCCGTCATTAAAATACCATATATTATATATTATCAGTGTTCCTGTTAATAACCAAAAAACAATATCTTCGATATATGTAATGATATTAGATGTTTTGAAGCTTTTTCTTAATGCTCTAAATATATCAAATAATGCACCTATGAGTATTCCTGTTATTGAGAATATTAGAAATAAATATGCTTGATTTTCAACCATCTTTTTGCCTTTCTTTACTTAAATATTTTACTTAACAGTGTGCTGTTTGATTTGTCTTGCTTATTATCACTATATGTAAGACTTGATATTTCTCCTTCTATAACGACTTCAGCAGTGTCTAAGCTTAATTTTGTTATCCTTATATTTTCCCCTTTTACCGTTAATAGTCCAAGCTCTGTATCGACTATTACAACTTGGTCATCAAAGCTTAGTACATCATTCACTCCTGACACATTAAGTTTTTTCCTATTTTCTAGTAATAAATTTTGTATTACATTATTTGTGTTCATGTTTATTGTTTTTCTTTCTTCTATCATCTTTTGCTCTCCTCTCTATACTATACTAAATTATAATATGCATTTTATATAGATTTTAGAACGAAAAAATAGAAGAAAACATTTTATTTTCTTCTATTTTTATATAATCGAGTGAGAACAAAGAGCGATTATGTCCTTATTCTCTTATAAATTTTTTATTCCATCAATGCAATTGCCATATATAAATTGTTTTAACTTTTCTAGTTTATCTTCATTTTCATAATATGCAATAAGTTTTTCTTCAAATTCTTCTTTGAATTCTTTCGCAATTGAAATAATACCTTTACCATTTTTTATCATTTCATGATTTGCTATTAACATTGCAGTCCTTTTATTTCCATCATTAAAATATTGTAATTTCATAAGTTTACACATAAGAGTAATTGCACCATCTGTTATAATTTCATTATTGCTATATTCTTTTAATAATTGTTCCATTCTCTCTTTTGATGATAATTCTGGTTTCCATTTTGTTCCCCCCATATTCACGTCGTAGATTCTCATCATTCCAGGACTTTCGACTAAATTAGTTCCTATTAGAGAATGAATACTTGATATATAATTAAGATTTATATTATCATTTATAGTCATTATACAAAATTTCCATGCATGCTTTAGATTGTTTATTATTTGCAGTTGATCTATTCCCAAATGTGCTATATTTCCACCATCATAAATTGTTTGTGTTTCTGGGAAAGTGATTGGAATTCCTTCAAGTAATGCACTTTTCCATATTGTATCAACAATATTTCTTTTGGCTAAAAATACATTTTGCTCTTGTGTCATATTAAACTTATTTTTCAACATTTTTATTCTCCTTTTGCTACATTGCACTTCTAAATAAATTAATAAAATCTTCTTTTGATACTTCTCTTGGATTGCCTGGTTTGCATGGATCTTGCATTGCTTTTTCAGCTAGCATTTCAAGGTCTTCTTCTTTTCCTCCAACATCTTTTACTGTTTGCGTTATTCCAACTGATTTTGCAAGTTCTGAAACCATCCATACAAGTGTATTTACTACATCTTGATCATTTAAGTCTTTTGCATCAGGTCTTCCAATATTTATTAGTATTTCTCTAAATCTGTCTGCACATACTTCTCCATTAAATCTCATTACTGTTGGTAATAAGATTGCATTTGCAATTCCGTGTGGTGTATCATATACTGCGCCTAGTTGATGTGCCATTGAGTGTACAATTCCTAATCCTACATTTGAGAATCCCATTCCCGCTATATATTGTGCTAGACCCATTTTTTCAATTGCTTCTTCATCTTTTTCGTTTACTGCTGGTGAAAGATATTTGAATATTAGTTTTATCGCTTCCATATGGAACATATCTGACATTGTGTTATGGGCTTTTGTTATATATCCTTCTATTGCATGTGTAAGTGCATCCATTCCTGTTGCAGATGCAAGTGATTTTGGCATTGATGCCATTAGGTCTGAGTCTATTATTGCTAGTATTGGTACATCATTTGGATCTACACATACCATTTTTATTTCTCTTTCTTCATCTGTTATTACATAATTTATTGTGACTTCTGCTGCTGTTCCTGCTGTTGTTGGTAATGCTATTACAGGCATACTTCTGTTCTTTGTATTTGATAATCCATTTAGTGATACAATGTCTGCTTTTTCTGGATTTGTCATTACTATTCCTATTCCTTTTGCTGTATCAATGCTTGAACCTCCTCCAACTGCTATTATTACATCTGCTCCTGATTCTTTACATGCTTGTACACCATCTGTTACATTTTTTATTGTAGGGTTTGGCTTTATTTCTGAATACATATCATATGGTATTCCTGCTTTTTCAAGTTCTTCTGTTACTTTTGATGTAACTCCACATTCTAGTAGTGATTTGTCTGTTACAACAAATGCTTTTTTAAATCCTCTCTTGTTTATTTCTCCTGCTAATTCTTCTCTTGCTCTTTTTCCAAAATATGATGTTTCGTTTAATACGAATCTGTTTGCCATATTCTTTTCACTCCTTCTTTTGATTTTTTATATATAAATAAGTTTGAAACTTTTTATATCATTCTTTAGTTTTCAGCATAGTTTGCTGGTATTTCAAATAATGCATTGTCGACATCATTTGATAGTTTTACTTTTAGTAATTCATCTTGGTCTCCAAATATTGTTTTCACATATACTATTTTAGAATCTTTACTAAAGTAAATTCTTGTTTTTACACCTTCTTCATTTAGTTGTGGTGTGTTTGATATCATAAATACCGTACTGCCTTCATATTCTTCATATGTGTAATTTTTCCCTCTTATTTTTTCATTTCCCACAGTATATTTTTTGTTTAATAATTCTTTTATTCCATCTGTTAGTATGCTTTGCTCTACATTGTTGCCCTTGTATATATAGTATTCTTGTCTGTCATGTAATACTAAATATGTGTTTTCACTATCTACTATTGTTGTTGTATGGCTTTCTCCTGAGTATTGATCTATTGCTGTCTTGCTATCTTTTTTTGCCATTATTGTTTTGTTGTTGTCATTTTGTTCTATTGTACATATATATGTCGAACTTGTGCTAAGTTCATTGTAAATGTTTACTAGCTTCGATTCTTGATTTCCGTCTTTTTTTCCTATTACTTTTACTAATATTATTATCGCAAGTATAATTACCAATAGTGCTATAATTAGAGTTCTTATTTTTTTCTTTTTCATCATTTTTTTGTGTGGCGTTGTGCCACACACTCCTTTCTACATTTTATAATAATTATATTTATTTTTGCATATTTAGTATTGGATATCCACTATTTTCATCTAGTAGCCATTCTTCCAGGTATGTTAGGTTTTTATTTATTAGTTCTTTCATTTCTTCTTCAGTATCAATTTGTTTTGTTGTGTCTGGATATCCCACATCAGTTGTATACTGTTTAGCATAAATTCCATACTTAGATGTTCCTTTTCCCTGAGTGAGTATTATCTAAAATTTAATCATATTATATCAATAATATTTTTTATTTACAATATATTTTACTAGTTTTGTTCAGGTGTAACATATTCAAGTGTACCTGGCAACATTTTATCTTTGAAAACTATTCCATCTAAATGGTCAAGTTCATGAGCAATTGCCTGTGCTAACAAATCTTTAGCCTTTATAGTTATTTTTTTACCATCTCTGTTAAGTGCTTCTGCTGTAACCTCTTTTGGTCTAATCAGTTTTGCATATTGATTTGGGAAACTCAAGCATCCTTCTTCTACTTCATGCTCTCCTTTTGATTTTGTTATTTTAGGATTTATTAGAACTTTCACACCTGTTCCATCATCTATATCAATTACTACAATTCTTTTAAGTACACCTATTTGCACTGCTGAAAGTCCAACCCCATTGTATTTACGCATTGTTTCTATCATGTCATCTATTAATACTTGTGTTTTTTCATCTATTTTTTCTACTTCTCTTGATTTTTTTCTTAATATTTCATCATTTTCAACTCTTATGACTCTTGTTGCCATTTTTATTATTCCTCCTATTAACTCATATTATTTGGATTTATATCTACTGTAATTCTTGTATTTTTATAATTCTTATTATAAATTTCTTCTAAACAATTATTTATTATTTCGTTTGCTTCAATTGTCATACTTCCTTTTATTATTATTCTCCATCTATATCGTCCTTGAATCTTGTCTATAGGCGATGGCATTGGTTTTAGAACATTGAATAATTCACTGTTTAAATTTGTTTTTAGATATTCATATACATCTGTTGAAACTTTTACAATTTCTTTTTCATCTAAGCTATTAAATCCAATCAATATTATATCGCAAAATGGTGGATAATTCAACTGTTTTCGTAATTCGATTTCTGTTTCGTAAAATCTGTTATAATTTTGCTCTTGTGCACATATTATACTAAAATTATCAGGATTATATGTTTGAATTATAACATTCCCTTTTAAATTTTCTCGCCCTGCCCTGCCAGCAACTTGTGTTAGTATCTGAAAGGTTCTTTCATTAGCTCTATAATCATCAATATTTAAACTACTGTCTGCTGCAATTACTCCAACTAATGTTACTTTTGGAAAGTGGTGCCCCTTTACAACCATCTGTGTCCCAATTAATATATCAATATTATCGTTCTTAAATTTGTTTAGTATTTCTTCATGTGAGTTTTTCTTTGTGACTGTGTCTATGTCCATTCTTATTGTTGATGCATTTGGGAATATCTTGTTAATTTCTTGCTCCAGTTTTTGAGTTCCAGTTCCAAAGTATCTTATTTTTTTACTTTGACATTTTGGGCAAATTGTTACTACATTTGTTTCGTAACCACAATAATGACATTTCAATTTATTTTCAGTCCTATGGTACGTCATACTTATATCACAATTTTTACATTTTACAGTATATCCACATTCTCTACACATTATAAATGTTGAATAACCTCTTCTATTTAAAAATAATATTGTTTGCTTCTTTCTTTTTAAGTTTTCTTCTATTTCATCATGTAATTTTACACTTAACATTGACCTATTCCCTGTTGCAAGTTCCATTTTTAAGTCAACTATTTCTACTTCTGGTAAACTAGAATTATTGGCTCTTTTGGTTAATTCTAATAGTGTTACTTTACCTTGTTTTGCCTTGTAATATGTTGTTATATCTGGTGTTGCACTTCCTAATACTATTGGGCAATTGTTTTCTTTTGCTATCATTTTTGCAATTTCTTTTGCATCATATTTAGGCACTGCTTCTGATTTGTATGAACTATCATGTTCTTCATCTATAATTATTATTCCTATATTTGATGCTGGTGCAAATATTGCTGACCTTGCTCCAATTATTATTTTAGCTTTACTTTCTTTTATTTTATTCCATTCATCATATCTTTCACCTATAGATAATTTGCTATGTAATACAGCTATTTCTTCCTTATTGAATCTTGCAATAAATCTGTCTATCATTTGAGGTGTTAATGATATTTCTGGAACAAGTACTATTGCTGTTTTTCCCTGTTTTAGTGCTTCTCCTATTAATTGCAAATATACTTCTGTTTTTCCTGAACCTGTTACTCCATATAATAAAAATTGTTCATATTGATTTAATTCTATTTTTTCTTTTACCTTTTTATATGCTTTTTCTTGTTCTTCTGTCAATTGTAAATTCGTTGTTTTTTTCATTTCTTTATTTATTAGTGGGTTTCTTTCTACCTTTTTTTCAATTATTTCTACATATCCATTTTTTTCTAGTGTTTTTACTATTGCTCTTGTTCCACCTGTAAACATTTCTATTTCAGGTATTGTTACTCCATTATTGCTTTTTAGAAACATTAGTATCTTTTTTTGCTTTTCTGATTTTATTTTTTCCATGTCTATATCAAATTGCATTTCCTCTGTTTCTTTTTTTAAATATACCATGTTTACCATTTTGTCTTGTATGTTATTTTCTAATTTTTTGTTTTTTGTCCCTGGTGCTAGCATTTGCTTAATACAGTCTGATATATTACAAAAGTATCTCTTTGCCATCCATTTTGCAAGTTCTATTTGCTTTTCTGTTAAATTATGTTTTATTTTTCTTATTTCTTTTACTTCATATTCTGTTTTTTCTTTTATTCCTATTACATACCCTTCAACTAGATTTTCTGATTTTCCAAATGGCACTAGTACTGTACTTCCTATCATTATTATTTCTTCTAGTTCTTTCGGTATTTTGTAATCAAATGTTCGATTTAGTCTTTTTGCTGAACGATTTATTACTATTTCTGCTACCATGTAATCCTCTTTCTTTCTTATTTCTCTTTTCTTACATATTTTTTATACAGATATTTTTTTGCATTTGCAGGTGTCAATGCGAATATTGTCCTAAAAATAATGTTCTTTACATATGTTCTTTTATCAATTATTTTGTACTTTAGTAATCTTCTTTCTATTTCAATAGCTCTTTTTACTTGTTTAAATCCACTTCTTCTTTTATAAAATTCCTTTCCTGTCCTATTTTTGCACAATACGGTATCAATATTTGCCATTTTACAATTATCAATTAACATTCTTGCCCATAAGTCATAATCTTCAAATTGTGTGTTATTATAATTCCCGGATTTTATTACTGCTTCTTTTTTCATTAATACTGTGCCATGATTAAATGGACTTTGATATTTTATAAATTCATTTATATCATATTGTGTCAGTGGGACATTTCTTGTTAATAAACGTTGTTTCATATTCTCGTCATATTCTTCTATTTGTCCTCCTAATATGTCTATATCTGGATTACTCATTAGATATTTTACCTGTTTTTCAAATCTGTAAGGTAATGATATATCATCTGAATCTACTCTAGCTATATATTTATATTTACATTTTTTTACACCATATTTTAGTGCATTGCCTAATCCATTACTTTTTTCTATATCATAACTTTCAATTAATTGTGAATATTCATTTTTATACATTTCTATCGTTTTATTTAACTGCTCTGTTAATTTTCCATCTTTTATTATTACAATTTGATTTGGTTTTACTGTTTGATTAATTATACTGTCTAGTGCTTGTCTAAAATATTCCACCTTTTCTTTGTAATATACAGGCATTAATACTGATATTTCTATTTTATTTTCCATAAATCACCGTTTTAATATTTCAATTTTTTGTTCATATTCCTTAACATCATTTTTATCATATCTTGAATTTTTATAATCTAATATATACTTTTCTTTTTCTTCTAACTCATTATTTAGCTGCTTCATATATTTATTTTGTATATCTTCATCATTTATATTTGATATTATTTTTGTGAAATTTTGTAGTCTTTGTATTTGAAACAATGCATTATATTTTGCATAATTTTCAGTTTTCTTTATATATTCCAAAATATATTCCATTTCGTCATTATTGTCTTTGGTTTGTTGAACATAATATATAATATTGTTTAATACAATATTATCTGTTATTCCTTGCTCTGTTGCAATAAGATTTTTTATTATATGTTTTGCCTTATCTGTATCATTTTGCTTTTCATATATTTTCAATAGTCTTATTTTTACATCTTTATTATATGGCATTAATTTATTATATGTTTCAAATATTTTTTCTTCTGTCCATTTTCCATCAATTATTGTAACCTCAGATGTTTTCTTAAAATTAAACTCCACTGCTGGTATATAAACAATAAATATAGATATTATTATTAAAATATATACAATCCACTTATGTTTTATCGGCAGTTCTTTTTCTTCTTCATTATCTAATGTTGCCAATAGTAAAAACATTATTATTTGCACATAATAAAATGACATGTCAAAATCAAAAAGGCTATGAGCAAATACAAATAAACTTCCTATACAAACACTTATTTTTGTAATATCACTATTTTGTTTTTTGAATTCTTTTACAAGTCTTGTTATTATATATATTTGTATTCCTAAACATGCTAAAAATCCAATTATACCATTTTCTAAAAATATTTGTAATGGATAGCAATGTACTTCTAATGCAGTATAATTATATTCTTGTACTTTATATTGCATTGTTCTCCAAGCATTTGTTCCTTGTCCAAATATTATATTTTCTTTTGTACCTTTTATAGCATCTTTCATGAATGTTATTCTTTCCCATGCACTTTTATTGGATAAAGTTATGTTGCTAATCTTTGCCACTATGCTTGTTGGTAGTATTTTATATTTAAGTATTATTTGTTCATTATTTAATTTAAAACTTTTTATATAAAATTTATTTTTTCCTTCTTTGTTATAAAAGTTTAGGTATATAACTGATGTCGATTCCTGAGTATGTATTTGTATGTTTTTTTTACCTGAATAATTTCCTACATCTATTTCTGTTTTTTGCACATCATCAAAATATTTGTCTTTTTCTGTAATTTTTATTATACAGTTTTTTTCAATTCTTGAATTTGTTTCTATTTCAAATTCAAAATTATAATTCATGTTTGGTTGTATTGAATATAGTATTTTTTGATATTCAGTGTCAACATCTAACGTTTTGGGTATTTCTAATCCTATAGCAATATATATAATGATAAGAAATATTGCTATTCCTGTAATTATAGTATTTTTTTTATTTATTTTTTTATATTTGATGTATAGTATACATATAAATGCTATACTTATTATAGCAAATATTATATATACTAGTCTACTATATGTTAATATTAATGATATAAACATTATTAAACTTGCTATTATATATAATATTTTCATTTTTTTATTTTGACATTCTAATGTTTTCCCTATACATAAAAATATTCCTAATCCAGCTACAACAGCCATAGTGTTTGGATATGAAAATAATGAGCAAATTCTTGTTTCATCATATTTAATACTATTATAATTTACATACTCTTTCAAATTTGCAAAATAGTTATTATTTACTTCATCTATCCCTATCACACATAATAACATTATACTTATTATTATTGTATTTATTATAGTACCTTTATACTGTGAATTATTTTTGCATTCGTTTTTTGCAATTATATATATGCATATTATGTTTAAACTTTTTATTATCCCATGTATGTTTTCATTTAAACTTACATATGTTCTAAATATTAGTGGTATTGTTGTTGAACTCATTAGTATAATTATTAATATGTCTATTTTATCGATTTTTATTTCTTCTTTTTTTATTATTTTTGCTATAAAATATATTAAACTATATATTCCGAAAACAATACACATTATTTGTGTATTGCTTCCTTTTAGTGGTGTACCTATTAATAATGTGCTCAACATTATTAATAGGATTAGTATTATTTTATTTATTTTCTGTATCTTCTCTTTCATTTCTCCTCTTTTACTGCAAATAGTTTATTTTTGCATTGCATCTATAATTCCAATTACTGCTCCAACCACTTGGAAGTTGCCCTTCTTTAAATTGTATATTTATATTTTGTGTATTCTTCCAATTACAGAATATTCCTATATACAGATCATGTACAGTACTTGGTATTGTTATATTTTTAAGATTATAACAAGCCTCAAAAGCATATTCTCCAATACAATTTATATTTTCTGGAATTTCAAACTGGGATAAGCTTGTACAACCTTGAAACATTCTATGATTAATTTTTGTCATTCTTTTTGAAATTTTTATAGTTTGCAATTTTGAGCAATATGATAAAAGGTCAGTTCCAGTATCAGTCACACTATCTGGTATTTCTATTTTTTTTAATTCTTTACATCTAGAAAACACACCATTTTCTAGAGTGGTTATATTATTAGGAATAGTTATTTCTTCTAGACTTGCACATTGTGAATAAGCACTATTCCCTAAAGTTGTTATACTGCTTGGTATTTTTGTATTTTTGCATGCACTTATTATTTTGTTTGTACTTGTTTCTACTATTGCATTACAATTTTCTCTACTGTCATATTTTGTATTATTTATATCAACATTTATTATTTCTATGGGCGTACCTCCAAATAATGGTCCTTTAATATCAGTCACATTTTTGGGAATGGTTATACTTTTTAGGCTATTACAATCTGAAAATGCCATATTGTCAATACTTATTATACTTTCTGGTAATTTAATATTTGCTAGATTAGTACACTCCGAAAATGCACCATAGCCAATACTTGATATACTTTCTGGTAATTCAATATTTGTCAAATTAGAACACCCTGCAAATGAAAAAGCTTCTATTGTTGTTACAGTGTTAGGTATAGTAATTTTTGATATGCTTTCACAATCACAAAATGCTGATCTTCCAATATTTTTTATACCATTTGGAATTTTTACATCTTTTATACTTTTACAGCTGTAGAATGCAGTACCTTCAATCGAAACTACTGTATTTGGTATAATTAGCTCAGATATATTTTCACAGTAACTAAAAGCTCCATATCCTATCTCTTTTATTCCTCCTTGTAATACTATTTCTGAAATATTTTTACATCCTGTAAACGCATCATTCCCTATTCTTTCTACATTTCCTGGTATTACTATTTTTCCTTCTAAATTAGTACAATATTTAAAAGCTCCTTGTTCAATAGAAGATAAACTGTTAGGCAAGATTAAACTTTTTACAGCTGTTTGTCCATTAAATGCATTTTTCCCTATTCTTTTTATTCCTGGTGAAATAATTATTTTTTCAAATTCTGGACTACTTGACATACAATAATGAATATTCTTATCATAACAAAAACTTCCTTCTTCTATTGTTATTATATCGTATGTCACACCATTCTCAGTAACAGTATTTGGAATCACTATATCTTTAATAATGTTTTCTCCATCTTTTATTGCACGAATTGCCTTATATTCTACATTTAAGTAATATTCTTTATTATACAGTGCATATTCTTCTTTTATGCCTGTTAATGTTGCAGTTTTATTGGTTTTATCTAGTACATATGTAAAGTAATCAGTATTTGCTATAGATGTATTATCTTCTGCCATTGCAATTTCATCAATTAATTTGTTTTTTCTATCTTTATCATAATAGTTAAGCTTATAGTCTCCTCCACCCATATCTTCTAATATATATACATCTTTATAGTCTTTTCCTTTCCCTGTTTTTATTTTTTTGTTTTCCATATTTTTTACATTTACAGTATTATCTTCGTTAAGGAATTTTCCGCCAGCATCTGATTTTAAGAAATCAGAAAAATTTTCGGCTTGATCTGCGTCCTTCTTATAAAAATCTACAGTCTTTAGCTTAAATTCTTCTCTAATAATTGAGTGACTATGTTCTATAGCAGCCTCATTAGCTTCTCCAATAATTCCACCATCTCGTAAAGTTTTAATACTTATCCCTGCTAAAATCATTAATACCATAATAGTTACTATTAATGCTATTAGAGTTATCCCTTTTTGACTTTTCTTTTTCATATGTATCCTCTCTTTCTTTTTATATATTTTATTATAATAAAATGTTTTTGTAAATACTTTATAAGCAAAAAATACCTTCAAACACATCATGTTTAAAAGTATTTTTATTATTATTTTTTTAACCACCCATTATATTTAGTAATAATTAACTGAGCAACTTCTTCTGGTTTCATATTTGTTGTATCTATGACAAGATCATAATTTGACATATCATCTTTATGTACATTATATAATTTAAAATATCTCTCATTTTCTAATCTATATCTCTTTTGCATATCTGCTTTTTGCTCCTCAACAGTAGCAAAACTTTCTGTACTTTTCCTTTTCGAATCATTAAATGCTCTTTGTGCCGCTACATCAATATCGACTCTCAAATAAATTTTGAAAGACTCTGGAACAGCATACCAACCTAAACGAGCATCTATTATAAACTCATTATGGTCTTTGGCATATTCTGATGCACTTTTCTCAATTTGTAAGTCTATTTCTGGATGTTCTGCTAAATATGCATTAAAACTTGTTATATCTAGCCCCATATCTTTAGCTAATTTTCTTGCATATTCTCCATTTCTATAAATTCCATATCCTAACTCTTTTATTAATATTTCTGATACTGTTCCTTTTCCAGAAGCTAAATCTCCTGCAAGTGAAATTATTTTCTTTTTTTCCATAAATTTCTACTCTCCTAATTTACTTTTTTCTTCTTCTTCCTTTACTATCTCTTCTGGCTCAATTATTTTTACTTTTCCTTCAGCAATTTCGTTTGCTGCAAGTGTAACTGCTGATTCCTCATCAACATCTGTTTTTATTTCAGCACCACTTGATATTTGTCTTGCTCTCTTTGATGTAGCAATAACTAATTCATATCTGTTTCTTGCTAATTTTAATAGTTCTGACACAGTAGGTTTTACTATCATTTTATACTCCTCCTTTTATTTTTACTACATTTTTGATTCTGTTGCTGGTTGTTGTGGTGTTATATCTTTGTCTACTCTCCCTGCTACAGTTTCTGGTTGAACAGCAGATAAAATTATATGACCTGAGTCCATTATTAATACTGCTCTTGTACGTCTCCCATATGTTGCATCAACTGCTGTTTTAGCGTCTTTTGCCTCTTGTACCATTCTTTTTATTGGTGCAGATTCTGGACTTACAATTGCAACTATTTTGTTTGCTGATACTATGTTTCCAAATCCTATATTTACTAATTGCATTTTCATCATCCTTTCTATTCAATATTTTGTACTTGTTCTCTTATGTCTTCTAAAATTGTTTTTATATCTACAACCCTATTTGTGATTTCAAGATTATTTGCCTTTGACCCAATTGTATTTGTTTCACGATTTATTTCTTGTATCAAGAAGTCCATCTTTTTTCCAATTGCTTCATTATTATGTAATAGGTCTTTTAATTGTAATATATGACTTTTTATTCTAGTTATTTCTTCTTCTACAGAGCATTTATCTGCATATATTACAACTTCTTGTAATAATCTTGATTTATCAATATCATCTGTTTTTAATATTTCTTTTATCCTCGCTTCTAATTTTACTACATATTCGTCAATAAGTCCAGTAGATAAGCCAAATATTTCCTCCGTTTTTTCCTCTATTTGAGATATTCTATCTAATATGTCTTTTGAAATTTGTTCTCCTTCTTTTGTTCTCATTTCTACAAGTTTGTTTGTTGCATCATTTACGACCTGTAATATTTCCTCTTTTATTGCACTTTCATCAAAATTGCTTTTAATCTTCAGTACATCAGGGAATTTTGATATTTCTGTGACTTCTATATTTGATGAAATATTTTCCTCTATAGCAAGTCTTTTTAGTTCTCTTATATATATTTTGGCAAGTTCAGTATTTATTTTTACCTCATTTGCTTCTTGTCCGTAGTCTTCAAATGTTATTGATATATCAACTTTTCCTCTTTTTATTCTTGAAGCTATTGCCTTTCTTATGTCATCTTCTAAATAACTTATTATTCTTGGCATTTTTATGTTTATATCACTATATTTGTGATTTACTGTTTTTATTTCTACTTGATATTCCCTAGAATTTACACATAATGTACTTTTTCCATATCCTGTCATGCTTTTTATCATTTTTATTTTACCTCTTCTTTTTTACTATTTTTTCTTTTTGATGCTTTTTTTATTGGTTCATCTTTTACTATCTCTTTTATGTCACTATATTTTTTTAGTTCTTGTTGTTTTTCTATTGTATATAGTATTGTTGATTTTAACATATAATATAATGCAAATATATATGAGCCAACTAATATATATGTTTGTGTACTACATTCTAGTTGTTTTGGTATATGTTTTATTAATAATGTAAATATGGCTAATACCAAAAATTCCAGTCCATATATTAATATTCCGTCATCTTCTTTTTTATATGATAGTTCTATCATTAATATTGATAGTCCCAAAAATACTAGACTTGATATGTTTATGTATTTTGATAATATTTCTGTTGTTACAACTTCATATTGAATATTAAAAAATAAAAAATATATCATTATTATTGATGAATATGCTAAGTTTGCTAATACATTTCCTGTTATAACATTATTTATGTTTTTGAATATTTCTTTTATACTTACTTTTTTTGTTTCTTTTTCTTCTGAATTAATTTCTATCATTTTTATCAACCTTTCTAGCCTTCTAACTCATACATTAATATGCTTAATGTGTTTAGTGCTACCGTTTCTGTTCTTAATATTCTTTTTCCAAGTGTTACTATTTTTGCATTTTTCTTTTTTAATTCTTCTATCTCGTTTTCGTCTATTCCACCTTCTGGTCCTATAACTACTGCAATCTTTATATCTTTTTTGTTTTGTTCCTTTATTTTTACTATTTCTTGTTTTAATGTATTTTGCTCTTCATTTTCGTAACAAACTATTGTTGAATCATATTCATTACTTGCTATTTGATTTATTTTGATTATTTCTTTTATTTGAGGTATATATGTTCTTCCACATTGTTTTGAAGCACTCTCAGATATTTTTTGCCATCTTTCTATTTTTTTTATTTCGTCTTTACCACTAAGTTTTACTACGCATCTTTTCATTGATACAGGTATTATTGAGTTTGCACCTAGTTCTACTGATTTTTGTATTATTAATTCCATTTTTTCCGACTTTGGTAATCCTTGATATATGTCGATTTTTATTTTACTTTCATTTTTTTCCAATTCTTGTATTATTTTGGTTAAAATTTTGTTTTCTTCTATTTTTTCTATTTGAGAAATATATGATTTTTCGGTTTCTTCATCACATATTTCTATTTTATCCCCTATCTTTGTTCTTAATGCATTTTTTATGTGATTTACGTCTTTACCTATTATTTCTATGCAATTTCCTTGTATTTGATTTGTTTTTACAAAAAATCTTGGCATTAATCTATCTCCTTTTTCACTTTATCTAATATATCATTTTAATTACAATATGTCAAGATGGGATTTTGAACATAAGCTATGCAAGTGCCTAAAAGAAGCCACTTTGCAGTGACCTCTTTTTTTATTTATTAAGACTTTAGTACTTTTATCTTTTTTATTCAACTATTGCTTTTCTTCCAAGATAAACTGAAATATCTCCTAAATCATTTTCAATATTTAGTAATCTATTGTATTTTGCAACTCTATCCGTTCTACATGGTGCTCCTGTTTTTATTTGTCCTGCATTTGTTGCAACTGCAACATCTGCAAGTGTCGTATCTTCTGTTTCTCCACTTCTATGTGATACAACAGCTGTGTATCCATTCTTTTTAGCAAGTTCTATTGCATCTAGTGTTTCTGTTAACGTTCCTATTTGATTTAATTTTATTAAAATACTGTTTGTAACTCCCATGTCAATTCCTTTTTGTAATCTCTTCATATTTGTTACAAATAAATCATCTCCAACTAATTGTACTCTTTTTCCAAGTCTTTCAGTTAGTTTTTTCCATCCGTCCCAATCTTCTTCTGCTAAACCATCTTCTACAGATATTATTGGGTATCTATTACATAAATCTTCAATAAAGTCTATCATTTCATCAACAGTTTTTGTAACGCCTATTTTCCAGAAGTGATATTGTCCTTCTTTTCCTATTTTTTTAGCCTCATCATACATTTCTGTTGCAGCTAAATCTAATGCAAGACAAATTTGTTCTCCTGGCTTATATCCTGCTTTTTCGATTGCCTCCATAATTAGTTGCAATGCTTCATCCTCGTCTTTGACATTTGGAGCAAATCCTCCTTCGTCTCCAACTCCTGTTCCAAGATTTCTTTCTTTTAATACTTTTTTTAGATTATGATATATTTCTGCGCACATACGTAATCCTTCTGTAAATGTGCTTGCTCCAACTGGCATTATCATAAATTCTTGAACACTTAGTGTAGAGTCTGCATGTTTTCCACCATTCATGATATTCATCATTGGTACTGGTAGTGTTTTTGCATTTGGTCCACCAATATAGTTGTATAATTCCATTCCTAATGAATTTGCAGCAGCTTTTGCAACTGCAAGTGATACACCTAATGTTGCATTTGCTCCTAATACTCCTTTATTATCTGTTCCGTCTATTTCAATTAGTGTTTTATCTATTTTTGCTTGGTCATATACATTCATGCCTTCTAATTTTGGTGCAATTATTTTATTTACATTTTCAACTGCTTTTAATACACCTTTTCCCATATATCTTGATGGGTCTCCATCCCTTAATTCAACTGCTTCAAAGCTTCCTGTAGATGCACCAGATGGTACCATCGCAACTCCATGTGAACCATCAAATGTTTCCACTTCTACTTGAATTGTAGGGTTTCCTCTTGAGTCTAATACCTCTAATGCTTTTATTGATTCTATCTCTAAATAATTTTTCATTCTAATTACCTCCTATGACTTTTTAAATTTATTACTAATAATTTGGTTTGTAGTCGTATGCTCCTGAACTTGTGAAGCTAAATACTCAACTCTTTGATTTTCTTTAAAATCTGTTGTTTCAAAAGTAATTATATTGTTTTTTCTTTTTAAGTATATCCCTGTTTCATATTCTTCGTCTTTTCTCTTACTTGGCCTTCTATTTGCTAAATATTTCTCTAACGCTTCTTTTTCTAGCTTTGTACGAGGTTCTATGTTTAAATATTTGTATCTCCAATATATGTGATGTGCATAATGTTCTTCATTATTGCCCATTATTCTATCATAATTGTATTGGATTTTAAATCTATTGTTATGAATTGATATTGTCAAATTTGTCCATATTGGCTGTTTTGACTTTCTAAATTCTTCTCTTAATTCTTTTATATCATCATATAATAAATCTACTATTTTTAAATATTCTTCTTCTTCTATATCATATTTATTAGGAATTTCATATACATTTATATATTTCCTTTTTATTATACCTTTTGGCATGAAATAAAAATACATTTCACCTGTTTGTAGTCTACCCAGCCTTTCAACAATTGATGCATAAAGGTATAATTCGTCCCACTTTCCAGGGACAGCATAAAATATTCTTTTTTGTATTTCTTCATATAATTCTTTTATTCTTTTTGTATTATTTAACACTTCTTCCACCTTTTATTTTATTAATATGCTTTCTCCTGTCATTTCCTTTGGCTTTTCTATATTTAATATTTCCAACATAGTTGGTGCTAAATCAGCTAATTTTCCTGATTTTATTTTTAAATCCTTATTTTCTGTAACTAATATTAATGGAACTGGATTTGTTGTGTGTGCAGTGTGTGGCTCCCCTGTTTTATAATCTATCATTTGTTCACAGTTTCCATGGTCTGCAGTTATAATTAATGTTCCATTTTGTTTTAATATTGCATCAACAACTTTTTCAATGCATTTGTCTATTGCTTCTACAGCTTTTATTGTAGCTGGTAAATTTCCAGTATGCCCAACCATATCAGGGTTTGCATAATTTAGTATTATTGCATTATATTTATTACTTTCTATTGCATTGACTACATTTTCTGTTACTTCATTTGCACTCATTTCAGGTTGTAAGTCATATGTGGCAACTTTTGGAGATGGTACTAAGATTCTGTCTTCTCCTGGATATTGTTTTTCTTCTCCTCCATTGAAGAAAAATGTTACATGTGCATATTTTTCAGTTTCAGCAATTCTTAATTGTGTTAATCCATTTTTACTTAAAACTTCTCCAAATGTATTTATAAGTGGCTCTTTTTTGAATGCTATTTTTACATTTGGCATTGTTTCATCATAATTTGTAAAACATACAAAATATATATCATTTTTCTCAGTTTCAAATTCATTAAAATCTTTATCTACTAGAGTTCTTGTTATTTCTCTTGCTCTATCTGGTCTAAAATTGAAGAATATTACTGAATCATGTTCTTTTATTGTCGCTATAGGCTTTTCACCATTGCATATAACTGTTGGTTCAACAAATTCATCAAATACCTCTTTTTGATATGAATTTTCTATAGCAATTGTTGCAGATGGTGCTTTTTGCCCTTCTCCTTTTACTAATGCATCATAACATTTTTTTACTCTTTCCCATCTTTTGTCTCTATCCATTGCATAGTATCTTCCACAAATACTTGCTATTTTACCTATTTGTTTTTCCTTCATTTTTTCTTCTAATTGTAATAGATAGCCTTCTGCTGAAGCAGGTGGAGTATCTCTCCCATCTAAAAAGCAATGCACATAGACATTTTCAAAATCTCTTCTTTTTGCCATTTCAAGTAATCCATATAGATGTCTTATATGACTATGAACACCACCATCTGATACCAGTCCCATTATGTGTAGTTTAGAATTGTATTTTTTACAGTTTTCTATTGCATCTGTAAATTCAGGAATAGTAAAAAAGTCTCCATCCTCAATTGATTTAGTTATTTTAGTTAATTCTTGGTATACTATTCTTCCAGCTCCTATATTTGTATGGCCTACTTCAGAGTTCCCCATTTGTCCTTCAGGTAATCCAACTTGTAAACCACTTGTATATATTTCAGTTGTTTGGTATTTTTTCATTAGTTTATCAATATTAGGTGTTTTGGCTAATTTTATTGCATTTCCGTCTTTATTTTCATTAATGCCAAAACCATCTAGTATCATTAGCATTACTGGTTTTTCTTCCATTTATCAACATTCCTTTCAAGGCTAATTGTTATCATAATTTACTATTTTACTAAATTCTTCTGCTTTTAAGCTTGCGCCTCCTATAAGACCTCCGTCTATATCTGACATTTCAAATAGTTCTTTTGCATTTGTTGCTTTTACACTTCCTCCATATTGGATTATTGCATTATTCGCCTCGTTTTTCCCATATATTTTAGCTAGTTCATTTCTTATTTGCTTTATTGTTTCATTTGCTTGTTCTTTTGTAGCAGTTTTTCCTGTACCAATTGCCCATATTGGTTCATAAGCTATTATTATTTTATTTAGTTCTTCGACAGGTATTTCATCAAATGCTTTTTGTATTTGATTTGATATTACTTTTTCTGTTGTACCGTTTTCTCTTTGCTCTAATGACTCACCAACACATACTATTGGTTTAAGACTATATTTTAATGCAGATTTTATTTTCTTATTAACTGTTTCATCTGTTTCAGCAAAATATTGTCTTCTTTCAGAATGGCCAATTATTACATACTCTACTCCTATTGATTTAAGCATTGGTGCAGATACTTCACCAGTATATGCACCTTTCTCTTCCCAATGTAAGTTTTGTGCTCCAACTTTTATATTTGTCCCTTGTACATGTAATAGTGTGTAAAATAAGTCTGTATATGGTACACATAGTATTACTTCATTTTTTGTTTCTTTTACTAATGGTGTTAATTCTTCTATAAAACTAATTGCTTCATTTGGTAGCATATTCATCTTCCAATTTCCAGCTATTACTTTTCTACGCATTATCTTTCGTCTCCTTCGTCACAACATTCTTTACATTGTTTTTTTTTCTCTGGTTCTTTGTCTTCAAGACTTTCAACACCTGGTAGTTTTTTACCTTCGATGAATTCTAATGATGCTCCACCTCCTGTTGATATATGTGTCATTTTATCTGATAGTCCTGTTTCTTCAACTGCTGCTGCTGAGTCTCCACCACCAATGATTGTTGTTGCATTTTCTAATTCTGCTAACGCTTCTGCAACTCCTTTTGTTCCTTTATTAAATGGTTTTGTTTCAAATGCTCCTAATGGTCCATTCCAGATTACTGTTTTTGCGTCTGATAATTCTTTTTTGAATAGTCCTACTGTCTTTGAACCAATGTCAAATCCAGCCCATCCTTCAGGTATTTCAGAACATAATACTTCTTTTGTTTCTGTATCTGAACTTAATTCTTTTCCAATTACTGTGTCTTCTGGTAATACTAGTTTTACCCCGTTTTGTCTTGCCTTTTTCATTAATTCTAATGCTAAATCACATTTTTCTGGTTCGCATAGTGAATTTCCAACCTCATATCCTAATGCTTTGAAGAATGTATATGCCATTCCACCACCAATTAGTATTTTACCGTTCTTTTTGCCCTCTGGATCTTTTGCTTTTTCAATAAGACTGTCAATAACAGCTATTTTATCTGATACTTTTGAACCACCTAGTATTGCTTCAAATGGTCTTGCTGGATTGTTTAATGCATTTCCTAAAAAGTTTAACTCTTTTTCCATTAATAGTCCTGCAACTGATGGTAAATAATGTGTTATTCCTTCTGTAGATGCATGTGCTCTGTGTGCTGCACCAAATGCATCATTTACAAATACATCTGCCATACTTGCTAATTTTTTAGCAAATTCTGGATCATTGTCTGTTTCTTCTCTATGGAATCTTGTATTTTCAAGTAACATTATTTGTCCATCTTTTAATTCTGATGATAATTTTTGTGCACTTTCTCCTACAACATCATCAGCCATTTCAACTTCTTGCCCTAATAATTCTGATAATTTTTTGGCAACTGGCTTTAGTGAATATTTTGGGTTGAATTCTCCCTTTGGTCTACCCATATGTGAACTTAGTATTATTTTGCATCCTTGATCTCTTAAATAGTTTATTGTTGATAATGCCTCTTCTATTCTTCTTGGATCTGTGATATTTCCATTTTCGTCCATTGGAACATTGAAATCACATCTTACAAATACTTTTTTACCTTTTAAATCTATATCTTTTATTGTTTTTTTATTCATTTTACAACTTCCTTTCTATTTATACCAAAAGCTAGGGCTAGATATTTCTATACCCTAACCTGCTTTATTTATTGGTGATCTTTTTTCGCCATATAACATACTAAGTCTACTAATTTATTTGAATATCCCCATTCATTATCATACCATGCTACTAATTTTACAAATGTGTCTGTTAGCATGATTCCTGCTTTTGCATCAAATATTGATGTATGCATATCTGTAGTGAAATCAGATGATACTAATGGTTCATCTACATATTCTACAATTCCTTTTAATTCATTTTCTGAAGCTCTTTTTACTGCTTCACATATTTCTTCATATGTTGTTGGTCTTTCTAAGTTGCATGTTAAATCTACAACAGATACATCTACTGTTGGAACTCTAAATGCCATTCCTGTTAGTTTTCCATTTAATGATGGTATAACTTTTCCTACTGCTTTTGCTGCTCCTGTTGTTGATGGTATTATGTTTGCAGCTGCTGCACGTCCACCTCTCCAGTCTTTTTTAGATGCTCCATCTACTGTTTTTTGTGTTGCTGTTGTTGCATGAACTGTTGTCATAAGACCTTCTTTTATTCCAAAGTTATCATTTATTATTTTTGCTAAAGGTGCTAAACAGTTTGTTGTACATGATGCATTTGATACAATGTTCATGTCTGGTGTATAATCTTCATGGTTTACACCCATTACAAACATAGGTGCATCTTTTGATGGTGCACTTATTACAACTTTTTTTGCTCCTCCTTCTAAATGAGCTTGTGCTTTTTCCACTGTTGTAAATGCTCCTGAACATTCTAGGACATATTCAACTCCTAGTTCTCCCCAAGGAACATTTTTTGGATCCATTTCATTATATACTTTTACTTCTCTTCCGTTTACTTCTAAATTTCCTCCGTTTTCTGTAACTGTGCCTTCAAATTTTCCATGTACAGTGTCGTATTTTGTCATATATGCCATATAGTCTGCTGCTAAAAATGGATCATTTATAGCTACTACTTCTACCTCCTCCTTTTTTAGAGCTGCTTGAAATGCTAGTTTACCTATTCTTCCAAAGCCATTGATTCCTACTTTTACTGACATAATTTTTCCTCCTTTTTTAGTTAGATATATATTTATTCTAACTTTTGTCTCTATTATTACCTTAACAGGCAGTTTTATTCTATAACAAAAAACACTACTTTTCAAGTAGTATTTTAAATTTTATAAATATTTTTTTAAAGTCTCCATACTATCTTCTTGCATTGTTACAAATTCATCCAGTATTTTTCTTACCTCAGGATCTATGCTCGGATTATTATTTAGTAGTCTTCTTCCTTCGATTATTCCCATGTTTGTTCCTTGTAATAGTAATTCTGAAATTTTTGAATTGCTTTTGTCATTTACTGTCTTCATTTGGACTCCATACCATGTCATCATTTTATTCATTGGATTTGTTTCTTGTGGTTCTCCTTCTCCATATTCGCTATATATTTCATTTACTTTATCAAATGTTTTTCTATATTTATTATATTCTACATTTAAAATCTTTTTAAATTTCTCATCTTCTACCTTGTCTGTTACATATGATATTGCATCCATTCCCATTGTTGCTCCTTTATTTACTTCATTTAAAACCTTTCTGTTTATATCTGCCATTTTGTTCATTCCTCCTTTTTCTTATTTTTACCATATTTATTTTTTATATACATTGGTCATGCACTTTTATTTTTCTAAAACATATAATTTTGTTATAAGGATAATGGAGGTATTTTATGTTTTCTACACTTTTATTGAGTGGTTTTATACAATTTTTACATACAGCTATATTTTCTGTTGGTTATATTTCAGGTACCCAATTGTTTCCTGAACCATTAACAGCTAATGAAGAACGTGAATGTCTCAGAAGATTAAAAGATGGAGATGATGAGGCTCGTAATATTCTTATTGAAAAAAATCTTAGACTTGTTGCACATGTCTGTAAAAAATATAGTAATTCTAATGTTGATCAAGATGATTTAATTTCTATTGGTACTATTGGATTAATCAAAGGCATTAATAGTTTTGATGTTGATAAAGGTGCTAAACTTTCTACTTATGTTTCTCGTTGTATTGACAATGAAATTCTTATGCATTTCAGGTCTACAAAAAAGCTAAGTTCAGAAGTTTTTTTAAATGAACCTATTGGAAAAGATAAAGATGATAATGTTGTAACTCTACAAGAGGTCTTGGAAAATGATGAACGAAGTGTTGAAGATTCTGTTGACCTAAAGTTTAAAATCAAATTACTCTATGAGAAAATGAAGTCTATTTTGAAAGATAGAGAAAGAACTATTTTAGAATTGCGTTTTGGTCTTGATGGTAATAAACCTAAAACTCAAATTGAAATTGCACATTCTATGGGTATTTCTCGTTCATATGTTTCAAGAATAGAAACAAAGGCTATTAGTAAATTAGCTAAGGAATTGAAAGAATAGCTAAATAAAAAGCGAAAATTTCATTATAGTATTGCAACTATATTTTTGAAATATTTCGCTTTTTCATAATTTTATATTTACTTACTACTTTCTATTATTCCTCCACCTAATACTATATCATCAATATAAAATACTGCTGATTGGCCTGGTGTAATCCTTTGAATAGGATTATCAAATATAACTTTTATCACATTATTTTCCGTCATTTCTATTATTGCCTTTTCTTCTTTACTAGAGTATCTTGTTTTTACTAGAACTTCCATTTTATCTTTTAATTCATCTACTAATAGTAAATTAACATCTTTTACTAACATTTCTTTTTTATATGTTTCATTTTCTGTTCCAACAATTAATTCATTTTTGTTTTTATTGAATCCTATAACAAATAATGGCTCACTATATGATATTCCAAGTCCCTTTCTTTGACCTATTGTATATTTATATAATCCTGTATGTTTACCTAATACTTCTCCCTTAGAGTTTACAATATTTCCTTCTATTGGTATTAAATTCGAATTCATTTCTAAAAACTTTTTATAGTCTCCATCTGGTATAAAACATATATCTTCACTATCTGGCTTGTTTGCAACTTTTAAATTATGTTTTCTTGCGATTTCTCGTATTTTGTCTTTACTCTCAAAATCTGCAAGTGGAAATACAACATGTTGAATTAAATCTTTTGGCATATTCCATAGAACATAGCTTTGGTCTTTTCTACCAGCTTTTGATTTTTTTAATACCCATCTACCATATTTTTCACTGTATTCTGTTTTTGCATAGTGTCCTGTTGCAAGGTAATTGCATCCCAATTCTTTTGCTTTTTTCCACATATATCCGAATTTCATGTATTTATTACATACAATACATGGATTTGGAGTTCTTTGATTAGAATATTCTTCAATAAAGTTATCAATTACTTTACATTTGAATTCATCTTTATAGTTATATGTAAAGTGTGGTATGCCAATTGATTTGCATACATTTTTCGCATCAATATATGTATTTATATTACAGCAACTACTTCCTGCAAATAATTCCAATGTTGCACCTATTACTTCATATCCTTCATCTTTTAGAAGTAGTGCTGATACTGAACTGTCAACACCACCACTCATTCCTAATAGTACTTTTTTATTTTCCATTTACTGTTTCCTTTCTAAAAAGACATTTCCTATCCATTTAGCATGTCCTCTATTGTGTGCCATGCAAGTAATGCACATTTAACTCTTGCTGGCATATTTGCAACATTTTTAAATGCTATAGCATCTTCCAGTTTTTTTAGTTCTTCTTCACTTTTTGTTTCTCTTTTTATCATACCTATAAATGTTTTTATGATTTCTCTTGCTTCTTCAATTGTCTTACCCCTTAGTGTATCTATCATTATTGATGTTGATGCCTGTGAAATGGCACACCCATGTCCTGTGAATGCCATGTCTTCTATCACATCTCCATTTAATTTTATTTCTAATTCTATTTCATCTCCACAGTTGGGATTATGTCCTTTTTCGCTAAAACTACAATTTTCTAACTTTTTCTTATTATATGAATTCATGCTGTGTTCCATTATAATGTCATTATATACATCTGTTAAATCTTCCATATTTTTACCTTTCTTCCTTAAACTTTTTAATGTGTTATGTATATTTAGAACAATTTAAATTATACCATCGTGGGTGTTAATTGTCAATGTTGCAAAAAGATAGGCATCACAAAAAAACAGATAGAATTCGTATCTGTGTAAGGTACAAAACAATCCATTATAACTTTATTAATTTCGATAAATATATTTTCTATAGTACTCGTTAAATTTTCTCGATTATATCTTGGTCGACCAGTTTTGTAACCTTACTTTACAAAATATGAATTTAGGTCAATACAATCGATAAAAGGTGTTTTTTCTTCGTGACTTTTTTCAGTCCCTTCTTAAAGATTTTTACTCCGTAAAGGAGATGCTTATCGCATAGTACTCCTTCGCATTACCCGCTTCGTCAATACTCTCGCTGCAATCGCAACTGAGTACATCAGCCCAGGCCTCATCTATGTCGTACTCTTGCATATCATTACAAGCATCACACTTGAAGGCAACATGCGCAGTATCTCCTCTTTTTAGGGAAATCTGCATCTTATTGCGCAGCGCAATGTCTTTGCCGGACCAATTGTATCCGGCTCCATTAAAGCTCTTACCAACGAAAGATCCTCCGTTTGAAGCTGTAATGGATACAGTAGCGTGATTGTCGTCTTTCTTGAGTGCATCGCCACACGACGATAAAGCAAAACACCCAATAATAATTGTCATGATAACAGCAACAACTTTGTTCATATTTATGTCTCCTTTTTAAATATTTCATTGGGGAACTGCTACATGTTAATAAACCAATAATGCGGTTATACCTACCTCCTTGTTGTATTTCTTTTTATATAAAAAGGCTTTTGCCTTGACATGTTTATTATACCATATTTTCTATATTATGTCAACAATTACTCTTTGATTTTTTATAAATTTTTTGAACATATCATATGCCTTATTTAAAGCGTGAACAAGTCTGTCTACATCTTCCTTTGTGTTATAAAAATAGAAACTTGCTCTACATGTTGAATCTATCCCTAAAAACCTCATAAGTGGTTGTGCGCAATGGTTCCCTGAACGTACACATACACCTTCTGAGTCTAAAATACTCGCAACATCATGTGGATGTACACCTTTTATATTAAAAGATATTACACCTGAATGATTTTCCTTATTTGGAGTTAAATATAGTGTTAAATAATCTAATTTTGATAGCTCTTGTCTTGCATATGTTATTACTTCATTTTCAAGTTCTTGTATTTTATCATATCCGATTTTTTGGATATAGTCTATTGCTGCTCCAAGTCCAACGACACCTTCTACATTTTGTGTTCCCGCTTCAAACTTATTTGGTAATGGTGCAAATGTAGTTTCTTGTTCATATACATATTCTATCATATCTCCACCCATTAAAAATGGTGTCATTTTATTTAATATTTCTTTTTTTCCATAGAGTACACCTATTCCTAAAGGTGCTAACATTTTATGACCAGAAAAGACTAAAAAGTCTGCATCAAGTTCTTGTACATCAATTTTCATATGTGGTACACTTTGTGATGCATCTACAACTACTATTGCTCCTTTTTTATGTGCATATTTTATGATTTTCTTTACATTATTTATTGTTCCTAAAACATTTGAAACATGTGCTATCCCAACTATTTTTGTTTTGTCTGTAATTTTGCTTTCTATTTCTTCATCTGAAAGTTCAAAATCTTCATTAATATACATATAATTCAATTTGCTACCAGTGGCTTTTGTCATTTTTTGCCATGGTACTAAGTTTGAATGGTGTTCCATTATAGATATTACTACTTCATCATCTTTTTTTAGGTTGTCCATTCCATATGAATATGCAATTAAATTTAAACTTTCTGTTGCATTCTTTGAGAATATTATTTCTTCTCTATGTTTTGCATTTATAAATTCTGCTATTTTAGTTCTTGTGTTTTCATACACTTCTGTTGCCTCTATACTTAATCCATATGCTCCTCTATGTGGGTTTGCATTATATTTATTATAAAATTCTTCTATTGTTTTTATTACTTGTATTGGTTTTTGTGTTGTTGCTCCACTGTCTAAGTATGCTATATTTCGATTTTCTAATAGTGGAAAATCCTTTTTTATTTCTTCTACTTTCATTTAGAAATCCTTTCTATATATTTGACATTTATTTTTATTTGTGATAATATATTTATATAAAAGAATAAGAGTTTACGCCCTTATTCCAGTGTTTGTTTGTTTTGAGATATATCCTGTTCAGGATATATCTCAATTTTTCTTTTTTCAGAACTATATTTAAATATGTATTGGTAAATACTCTAATCAAACACTTGAATAATTATATCATAGCCAAAACGCATCGTCAATATTTTACGAACTTTTTTTCGGTTTTAGTTTAATTTATTATCAATTTCATTTAATACTTCGTTTTTTAGTTCTTCATCTGTTATTCTTTCAATAATCTTATTAAAATTAGCTTTTACCATAAGCTTAACCGCTTCTTTATAGCTTAATCCTCTGCTCATAATATAGAACAATTGATTATTATCAATTTTACCAGAAGCAGTTGAATGATTACCTTCCACATTATCTTCTGTACATAAAAGCATAGGCAATGCAATAGATTTAGCTTTATCTGATAAAAGCATGCAATATTCATTCTCATTTCCTTTAGCTTTTTTACAACCTTTCTTAAAATCAATTGTACCTTTGAAATTCTTTTTAGCACTATCTCGTAATGCTCCTTGAACATCAATATCTATATTTGTTTTAATTCCTCTTAATTCTGCAATATAATTGATGTCTTTTCTCTGGTTATCTATTCCAAGATATATTGATTTTAAATCATTATCTGCATTTTCTCCAATAATATTTGAATAATAATTAGATACACTTGTTTTGCCACCAATATCTATAATTGTATATTTTAATTTTGAATTAGCTTTTAATGTATTTTCTATTGCTTCAAAATTATCGGATTTCTCATTTAGTAAATTTACGATATTAATGTTAAGTTTTGCATTTTCATTTATGATTGTTTTTATTATTCCATTGTGCAAACATTTATTTGATGTATTAGATTTATATACAATTGTAACATTTGCATCATTATTTGCTATTATTTCTATTTGGTTTATAAGATTTAGATTATTATCATCAAAATTATATATTATTTTTACATTTTCATTTTTGCTATTTGTTTGTATTCTTATTTTATTATTCACAGTTTCATAATTTAGTTTCTCTAGAATTTTGCCATTACCATATATTAATGGTTTATTTGAAGTTTGATTATCAATAATACTTTTATCATTAATAATTTCTGCATTTTTAAATTCAGCAATTTTTTTTGGTATATCAAGTTCAACTTCTATATTGTTTATTAAAAAGTTTCTTGCTGTTCTTATTGGTGTATCATTTACTCTTAATTTTTCCATTATCCAATTGCCCCCTCTAATTCAAGATTTATTAAATTATTCATTTCTACTGCATATTCTACTGGTAATTCTTTTGATATAGGATATGCAAATCCTCTTACTATCATTGCTTTTGCATCTTCTTCTGATAATCCTCTTGACATTAAGTAGAATATTTCCTTGTCACTTATTTTTCCTATTTTAGCTTCATGAGAAAATTCCACTTCATCTGTTCTAATATCATTTACAGGTATTGTATCTGATTTTGATATATCATCTAGCATAAGTGATTCACAGCTTACACTACATTTTGAATTTTTTGCATTTTCATTTATTCTTACTAATGCTCTATAAGTACATGCTCCACCATCTTTTGATATTGATTTTGAATTTACAACAGATGATGTATTTGGTGCATTGTGAACTGTTTTAAATCCTGTATCTAGGTTTTGTCCGCCACCTGCAAATGTTATACCTGTATATTCAGTCTTTGCGCCTTCTCCATTTAATATGCTCATTGGGTATAACATAGATACTTTTGATCCAAATGAACCTGTTACCCAATCTATTTGTGCATTTTTACCTACAATAGCTTTTTTAGTATTTAGGTTCATCATGTTTTTTGACCAGTTTTCTATTGTTGAATATCTTAAATAGCTATTGTCTTTTACATATAATTCTACACAACCTGCATGTAAATTTACTTTATTATACTTTGGTGCTGAACAGCCTTCTATAAAGTGTAAACTTGCACCTTCATCTACTATTATTAGTGTATGCTCAAATTGCCCTGATTCTGGTGAATTAAGCCTGAAATATGATTGTAATGGAAAATCAAGTTTTACACCTTTTGGTATATATACAAATGAACCTCCTGACCATACTGCTGCATGTAGTGCAACAAATTTATGGTCACTTATTGGTACACATTTCATAAAGTGTTCTTTTACTATTTCTGGATAATCTCTTACTGCTGATTCCATATCTGTATATATTACCCCTTGTTTTATTAAATCTTCTTTCATACTATGATATACAACTTCTGAGTCATATTGTGCGCCCACACCTGCTAATGATTTTTGCTCTGCTTCTGGTATACCTAATTTATCAAATGTTTCTTTTATATAATCTGGTACATCATCCCAATTTGAATTTAATTTTGTTTTTGGTCTTACATATGTTGCTATCTCGTCCATTTTTAGTTCTGATAAATCTGGCCCCCATGTAGGTAATTCTAATTTATTGTACATTTCTAATGCTTTTAGTCTAATTTCTAACATCCATTCTGGTTCATTTTTTTGTCTTGATATTTCTTCAACAATTTCTCTGTTTAAACCTTTTTCCATCTTGAAGTCATATTCATCTGCATTTTTGATGTCATATATATTTCTGTTTATATCCTCTACATTTGTTTTCATATTACATATCTTCCTTCTTATAGTTTTTATATCCTTGTTCTTCGATTTCTTTTGCTAATTCTGCTGAACCTGTTTTTACGATTTTGCCATTTACTAATATGTGTACATAATCAACCTTTAGGTTTTCTAAGATTTTCATATTATGTGTAATTATTAGTATCGCATTTTCATCATTTTTGAACATGTCTATTCCTTTTGATACTGCTCTTACCGCATCTACGTCAAGTCCTGAATCTGTTTCGTCAAGTATTGCTAGTTTAGGATTTAATACTAACATTTGTAATATTTCGTTTTTCTTTTTTTCTCCACCGGAAAATCCTACATTAAGGTTTCTTTCTACTAGTTTAGGATTCATGTTTAATTCTTCTACATATTTTTCTACTTCATCTCTTAATTGAAATATTTTTACAGGTTTTCCTGTTATTTTATTTTTTGCATATTTTAGAAAGTTCATTGTAGATATTCCTGGTATTTCTTGTGGTAACTGGAATGACATAAAGATTCCCTTTCTAGCAATTTTGTCTGTTGTTAGGTTTGTTATATCTTCATTATCAAATATTATTTCTCCACTTTCTTTTTGATATTCAGGATTATTTAATATTGCATGTGCTGTTGTTGATTTTCCGGCACCATTTGGTCCCATTATTACATGTACTTCACCTTTGTTTATTGTTAAGTTTAAACCTTTTAATATTTCTTTTTCTTCTGCTTTTACATATACGTCTTTTATTTCTAATAGTTTTTCTGCCATTATATTACACTTCCTTTTTTCTTAATACTTTTCTTCTACAATTTCTACATTCTTCTTTGTTAATATCATAATTGCAATCTAAATTATAGATTCCTAATAAATTATGCACATATTTTGTTAATGCATTCAATGTATTATCTTTTAATACTGATTTTATTTTTATTGCTTCTTCTTCTGCTTCTTCTTTTTGTACTCCTAAAATTTCAGTTAGAAATATGTATGCAATGTCATATGCCTCTAAGATTTTTTTCGACAGTTGTTCCCCTTCTGGTGTTAATTCTATTTCTCCATATACTTCATAATTTACTAAGCCTTTGGCTTTTAAAATGTTTATTGCTTTGTTTACACTTGGTTTTGAACAATTCATCTTTTCTGCTATTGTTGTTACTCTTATTTTTTCTCCTTGTTTTTTTAGGACATATATTGTTTTTAAATATTCTTCTAAAGAGCTTGTTATCATATTATTCTCCTTTTTGTTAACCTCGGCTAACATTATACTTCCATTTTATGTTTTTGTCAATAGACGTGAGAAAAATCTCCCTAAAAAGGAAGATTTTACTTCTTGAAGTCCTATTGTTGTTTCCCATATTCTTGTTTTTTAGATTTGGCTTGCTCCTGCTCAATTTTATTTGCTTCATTAACTTGTTCTATTGTTGTTCCTTGTAATAGTGCACATTTTAAAGCATTTTCTGGTGTTATATTTTCTTGCTTTGCTCTGGCTGAGTATTCTCTTATTGCTTCAGCCCCTCCTCTTCTGAACATTTCTGCAAAGGTTGCATTGTTTTCTAAAAATTTATTTCCAATTTCTAGAACTTGTGGCATACTCACTTCTGTTAAAGCTTTATTCTCATATAGGAAGTTCCATCCAATGCTTTGAATTTGTGGTAAATTCACTTCTGTTAAAGCTTTATTCTCAGGTAGGAAGTAACTTCCAATGCTTTGAATTTGTGGTAAATTCACTTCTGTTAAAGCTTTATTCTTATATAGGAAGTTATTTCCAATGCTTTGAACTTGTGGTAAGCTCACTTCTGTTAAAGCTTCATTGTAAGTTAGGAAGTTATCTTCAATACTTTTGACTTGTGGTAAGCTCAACTTTGCTAAAATTTCATTGCAGCATAGGAAGTTACCTCCAATGCTTTGAACTTGTGGCAAATTCAATTCTGTTAAAGCTCTATTGCCATGTAGGAAGCTATCTTCAATACTTTGAACTTGTGGCAAGCTCAACTTTGCTAAAACTTCATCCCAACATAGGAAGTCACGTCCAATGCTTTGAACCTGTGGTAAGTTCAATTCTGTTAAAACTTCATCGTAAAATAGGAAACGCCCTCCAATGCTTTGAACCTGTGGTAAGTTCAATTCTGTTAAAACATTATTTTCAGCCAGGAAGTTATCTTCAATGCTTTGAACTTGTGGTAAGCTCACTTCTGTTAAAGCTTCATTGTAATATAGGAAGTTATCTCCAATGCTCTGAACCTGTGGTAAGTTCAATTCTGTTAAAGCTTTATTGCAATATAGGAAGTTATCTCCAATGCTCTGAACCTGTGGTAATTGCAATTCTGTTAAAGCTTTATTGCAATATAGGAAGTTATCTTCAATACTTTGGACTTGTGGCAAGCTCAACTTTGCTAAAATTTCATTGCAATGTAGGAAGTTACCTCCAATGCTTTGAACTTGTGGCAAATTCAATTCTGTTAAAGCTCTATTATGTGAAAGAAAATTATCTCCAACGTTTTGTAGTTCTTTATTTGTATAACCAACTATTTGATTATCATAGTCTAATTCGATTACAATTGGTTCTGGATCGTCAGTTCTATCATCTTCCTTCTTTTTATAAATAATTACTAATCTTTTGCCTTTTTCTTTATCTTTTTTTACTTCTATTTTCTCTATGTCTGTTAAGTCGCCAACAAATGAATCAACTATAAGATTGTCTATTAAAGAATCTACTTTTTTATTTTTTAAATCAATTTTGAAATAATCACATAATATTACTTCTTCTGGATTCCCTATTTCCTTTGCAATTCCATCCTCTATAACAATATTTCCAGGGCAATAATATTTTCCATCTATTTCTAAATTATATTTATAATATTTTCCATCGGATGTTAGGGTATACCCTGGTATTTCGAATTTCATTGTTTCTTTTGCATTTAATGAATAGCCTCGTTCTTCTAATAATCTTGCAAAACTTTCTTGTAATCCTTCTGCTATATTATTTAAATTATTATTTAATGTACAATTAGGATTTGGAACTGTATGATTGTATCTACTTATAATTTCGACACGACTTTTAGGTTGTTTATCAAATTGTATTGCTAATACTGATGTACTATATTCATCATCTTTTTTGGGATGTTCAAAATCTTCTCTTTCTATTTGATCTACATCTTTTTTTGTAGCCCAAAAACATACTCTTGAATTTAATCTTCCACCATTATATATTGTACATAATACTTCATTTTCTTTATAATATTTTCTATATTCCTGTATGTCTTCTTCTGTTAAACACTCATGCAACTCGTATCCTGCTTCATCTAATATTTCATATGGAGTTCTGCTGTCTTCTTTTTTATCTTCTTCTCTGTCATCATCAAAAGCAGTATATATTAAATCTTTAAAATCCTCTTTTAATCCATTTTCTTCAATACTTTCACATAATGTGTTACAATTTCTCGAAAACTTTTCTTGCAAGATTTTTAATAAAGCTCCTTCTTGATCTAATATTTGTGGGAATAACTCTCTGCATAATCTACTAAACTTTTCGCCATATATTCTCTTAATCTTTTTTAATTCATCTGATTGTGCCATAATACTTCTCTCCTATCCGTATAATCTTTTTAAAACAATTTCTTCGTTATTTTTTTCTATTTTTATTACATCCATATCATTTAATGAAATATCAGGTTTCCCACATATATTGTCTAGTTTACCAAATGCAAAGAAAGTAGTATATTCTTTATACATTGGATTTAATAATTCTGCTGAAATATTTATATAATCATTTACATCTGGTTTTTCTTCATCATTTATATCAAAAAACTGTAGTGTTAATTCATATACATTTTTATTTTTACTAATCAATTTGTAATTCTCTTTATTTTTTTCTATTATCTTTAATTTAACCATATTTCCCTCCAACTTCTTTTACAATTATATGATATCATTATTAAATTTACTTTTGCTAATTGTTACTAAAATGTCATATAAAAATAATATTTTTGTAACATATTATTAACTATGTAAGAGTAAAGAGTAACTTTTCTATTGCATATTGATTTTTTTTAGGTTATAATAGTCATGACAAATTAACAAAGGAGAATTGCAATGGAACATTGGAGTATTGATGATTACAGAAATTTTAATGGAGGTAAAAAGAAAAAATCAAAATACAGAGCAAATAAAACCTCTATAGATGGGCATACATTTGATAGTAAAAAAGAAGCTGATTACTATTGCCAATTAAAACTTAGGCTTCAAGCAAAAGAAATACATGGTTTCTGTTTACAACCAACTTTTATGTTAGCACCTGGTCTAAAGTATAAGGCTGATTTTGTAGTTTTTAATAATGATAATTCATATGATATTATAGATGTAAAAGGTGTACACACAAAAGAATACACAGCCAAGAAAAAGGTTTTTGAAGATAAATATAATATGAAAATAACAGAAATATAGCAGGGCATTGTTCCCTGCTATTTATCTTTTATAACTGCATTATCCTCCTGTAATATTGCTTTCTTATCATCTTCATTTATAAATTTATATTTAATCATTTTTTCTAGCACTTGTTCTTGCCTTTGTAGGGCTAAATCTAAATGCTTATTAGGTGCATATGCAGATGGTGCATTTGGTATTCCTGCTAACATACTAGCTTCATTTCTATTTATATCTTTTGGCTCTTTACCAAAATATCCTTTTGAAGCATCATAAACACAATAATACCCATTTCCAAAATAACTTGTATTCAAATACAATTCTAATACAGTATCTTTATTACAATTTCTTTCTATCTCATATGCCATAAATATCTCTGCAATTTTTCTTAATGCAGATTTTTCCTGAGTGAAATAAATGTTTTTGGCTAATTGTTGTGTAATTGTGCTTCCTCCTTCTTTCAACTCCATAGATTTTATGTTAACAAATATTGCTCTTCCAATAGCGACTGGATCTGTTGGACCATGTTTATAAAATCTTCTATCTTCTACTGCAATCACTGCATCTAAATAAAAGTCTGACATATCTTCTAGCTTTGTATAATTCTCTTTTGACTGTATTTCTGCAACTTTATCTGTTATACTTGTATTTTCCAGTGCTTGTTTATATATCGTATATCCTTTATATATTAATATTCCTACTGCAATTAATACAATTAATAGTATAAATCTTATTATATTTTTTATCACTTTCATATTACCACCCTATTTTTGGTATAAATATTATCATTCCTATTATAAATGCACCTATGGCTAAAACTAATACTGCTCCTGCCGAAATATCCTTGATTAGTTTCGCTTTTTCATTTTTTTCAGGACTAATCATATCAACAATGTTTTCTATTGCCGTATTAAGCAGTTCAGCAGAAATAACCAATACAATTGAAATAATGCAAAAACACCATTCAACAATGTTTATTTTCAGTATTAATCCCAATATCACTACAATAATTGTCGCCAAAACATGAATTTTCATGTTTCTTTCACTTTTAAATGAAGCTATAATTCCTTCTATTGCATATTTAAAACTATTTATTATTTTTTTGTTTTCAATTATAATATTCATCTAATACTCCTACTCTTATTTGTTTATTGTACTATATTTTAAATCAATCTCTTTGTATTCTTCAGGTTTCAATCCAACTTTATCCTTCATGTAATCTAATAATATTACAATTGTAATACTTGATAAACATCCTACAATTAGTATTGTGTTTGCAGGATTTGTTATTTTTAGTAAACCTGCACCAATTACTGTTATTATAAATGCGCATGCCATAAAAAACATATTTCTTATTGTTGCTAATTTTATTCTTACATCTTTATTTGTAAAGTTATTTATATATCTATATATTAAAACATAATATGAGCCTTTTACTGCTCCATGCAATACAAATAAAGAAATTATTATAATGGTAATACTAAAGTTTATATTTGTCAATGCTAAAATTCCTATTATCATACATGAAAATGTTAATGGTATTCCTAAAAATGCAAGTGTTTTGTTTCTAAGCCTATTATGTATCAAGACTTGTGCCCTTGAAAATATTGCAGCAACTATTTGCGATAATGCAAGTATTATTCCAAAGTATTGTTCAGGTATTTGTATTTGCTCTAATACACTACTTCTAAATGTTGTCATACTATAAAGTAGACCTGATATAATTCCAAAGAAAAGTAATAGTGAGTACATCCTTTTAGATTGAAATGCAAATTTTCCTACGTCTCTTAATTGCTTGAAATATTTGCGCACCGTTGTTTTTGTTTCTTCTTCTACTAATACAGTATGTTTAAATCTTGTAGATACAATTGCTGATATAATATTAGTAATCAAACACAATATTATCGGTATATATGGATTTATAATATATGTAAATCCGGCTATGAGTGATGTTATTGCATCTGCAATATAATATCTTGATGTTCCAAGACCATCTATTGATGAATATAAAAATCCTCTTTTTCTTCCTTTTGGAAGTGAGTCATATAAAATATTTGTTTCACATATTCCTTTTATTACATATCCAATTGCATAAATCACAAATATAAATAACAATTGGTTGTATGATTTTACAAATATGAGCAAAAAGGAGAAGATACACATACATATATTTGCAAATACAAGGCTTCGTTTTTTCCCTATTCTTTCAACTAATAGCCCTAATGGTATTTGTAATACAAAACATGATAATGTGAAAAATGCTTCTCCAAATAAAACTTGAGAGGACAAAAAATGTTTTGCTTGTACTAAAAATAGATATATAATTGCATAATAAAATAGTAGATCCCATGATAACATTTTATATATAGGATATAATCTCGCATTCATTTTTCTATTTTGTCTTTCTTTTGTACTTGTCATTTTCTACCTCTCTTTATATAATTATTAAATTAATCTTTGTGTTTCTTTTGCAATCATTAATTCTTCATCTGTTGGAACCACATATACCTTTACTTCAGAATTCTGTGAAGAAATTTCTTTTTCTTCTCCTCTAACTTGATTTAATTCGTTGTCTATTTTTACTCCCATAAATCCTAGTTTTTCACAAATTCCTTTTCTTATATTTGATTGATTTTCTCCAACTCCACCTGTAAATATAATATAGTCGATTCCATCCATAGCCATAGCATATTTTGCTATAAATGATGCTATTTCATAATTGAATTTTTCTATTGCTATTTTTGCTCTTTCATTATTATTGTGTGATTCATTTTCTATTTCTCTAAAGTCTGGTGCTAAACCTGATATTCCTTGAAGCCCTGATTTTTTATTTAGTATTTCTTCTATTTGCTCTACTGTCAAGTTTTCTTTTTTCATTAAATATGTTACAACAGAAGGGTCTAAATCTCCTGAACGTGTAACCATTGGTATTCCTGCTAAAGGTGTTAATCCCATACTTGTATCTATTGATTTTCCACCTTTTACTGCACATATGCTAGCTCCTTGTCCTATATGACATGTTACTATTTTTAAATCTTTTATGTCTTTTCCAACTATTTCACTAAGTCTTTTTGACACAAACATGTGTGATGTTCCATGGAATCCATATTTTCTCACTCCATATTTTTCGTAATATTCATATGGTACTGGATATATGTATTGTTCTTTTTCCATTGTTTGATGAAATGCTGTGTCAAATACTCCTACCATTGGTTTACCTGGCATTACTTTTTGACATGCTTTTATTCCAATTATTCCTGGAGGATTATGTAATGGTGCTAAGTCTGTATATTCTTCTAATACTTTTACAACCTCATCATTTATTACTGTTGATTGATTTATTTTTTCACCACCATGTACTAATCTATGTCCAATAGCAGATATTTCGTCAAGACTATCTATTACTTTGTACTCTGGGTTTATTAGTTGTTGTAATGCAAAGTCTATTGCTTCTTCATGATTTTTTGCCGGATGGTCTATTTTTATTTTTTGACCATTTACTTTATGTGTTATAAATGCTTCATCTTCTCCAATTCTTTCGAATTTTCCAGAAGCTAGTACATGCTCATTTTCCATATCAATTAATTGATATTTTAATGATGAACTACCAGTATTTAATACTAAAATTTTCATTATTGATTACCTTCCTTGTTTAATTATTTTCCGTTTACTATTCTTTCTGTTTCTTTTGCAATCATAAGTTCTTCATTTGTTGGAACTACATATACTAGAACCTTTGAGTCATCTGCTGAAATTTTTGCTTCTACTGCAAATGCATCTTCATTTGCTTGTTCATTTAGTTTTACACCCATGAATTGTAGTTTTTCGCAAATAGCTTTTCTAGATCCTCTACCTCTTTCTCCAACACCTGCTGTGAATGTTATTACATCAACGCCGTTCATTGCTACAGCACATTTAGCTATATATGCTGCAATTGCATAATGATAATGATCCATTGCTAATTTTGCTCTTTCATTTCCTTCTTCTATAGCTTTTTCTATATCTCTGTTATCTGCTGATACTCCTGATATTCCCAATAATCCTGATTTTTTGTTTAACATTGTATCTGCTTCTTCTGGTGTCATATTTTCTTTTTTCATTATAAATGTTACAACAGATGGATCTAAGTCTCCTGTTCTTGAACCCATTGGTATACCTGCAACAGGTGTTAACCCCATACTTGTTTCAACAGATTTTCCATTTTGGATAGCACATATACTTGCACCTTGTCCAATATGGCAGTTTATTATTTTTAGGTCTTCTATTGGTTTGTTTAATATTTCTGCTATTCTTCTTGATACGAACATATGTGATGTTCCATGGAATCCATATTTTCTTACTCCATATTTTTCATAATATTCATATGGTATTGGATATATATATCTTTCTTTTGGTAATGTTTGGTGAAATGCTGTATCAAATACTCCAACATTTGGCTTTCCTGGCATTTCTTTTTGGCATGCTTTTACACCTAATATTCCTGCTGGATTATGTAGTGGTGCTAAGTCAGCACATTCTTCCACTGTTTTTAGTACTTCATCATCTATTAGTACTGATGAACTGAATTTTTCTCCACCATGTACCATTCTATGTCCTATGCTGTCTATTTCATCTAAACTTTTTATTACTCCATATTTTTCATTTAGTAGTTGTTCCATAACAAATTTTAATGCTTCTGCATGGTCTTTTGCTGGATGCTCTAATTTGATTTTTTCTCCATTTACTTTATGTGTTAGAAATGCTTTATCACTTCCTATTCTTTCGTAATATCCTGATGCTAGTGTTTCCTCTGTTTTCATGTCGATTACTTGGTATTTTAGTGATGAGCTACCACTGTTTAATACTAAAATTTTCATTTTGATTCCTCCTAAAATTTTTATTTATAAAACTCATTAATGAGATTTTAACTGTTTTGTTGTGCTTGTACTGCTGTTATTGCTACAACTCCTGCAACATCTTCTGCACTACAACCTCTTGATAAATCATTTACTGGCTTTGCAATTCCTTGGCATAATGGTCCATATGCTTCTGCTTTTGCAAGTCTTTGTGTTAATTTATATCCTATATTTCCCGCTCCTAAATCTGGAAATATTAGTGTATTTGCTTGTCCTTTTAATGGACTTCCTTTTGCTTTAAATTCTGCAATTTCTGGCACTATTGCAGCATCAAGCTGTAATTCCCCATCTACTAGTAATTCTGGTGCTTTTTCTTTTACTAATTTTGTTGCTTCTATTACTTTTTCTGTTGATTGTGAATGAGCACTTCCATATGTTGAATATGAAAGCATTGCAACTCTTGGTTCTTTTCCCACTAAACTCCTGAAACTCTTGCTTGATGATATTGCAATCTCTGAAAGTGCTTCTGCATCTGGTTCTTGGTTCAATCCACTGTCTGCATATATGAATGTACCATTTTCTCCATATTCACAGTTTGGAACTACCATTATAAAAAATGCTGATACTAGTTTTGTCCCTGGTGCTGTTTTTAGTATTTGTAGTGCTGGTCTTAATGTGTCTGATGTAGAGTGTGCCGCTCCTGATACTAATCCATCTGCTTCATTTAATTTTACCATCATCATTCCATAATATATTGATTCTTTGATTAGTTCTTTTGCTTGTTCTTCTGTCATTCCTTTAGCTTTTCTTAGTTCGTACAACTCTTTGGCATATCTTTCTGTATTTTCTGATTTTTCTGGGTCTATTATTTTTGTTCCTTCTGTTTCAATTTTTAATTCTTCAGCTTTTGCTTTTATTTCTTTTTCTTTTCCAATTAGTATAATTTTAGCATATCCTTCTTTTTTTATTATTTCGGTTGCTTTTAATATTCTTGGGTCTGTTGCTTCTGGTAATATTATTGTTTTTAGGTTAGCTTTGGCCTTTTCTTTTATTTCTTGTATGAAAGACATTTTTGCTCCCTCCTTTTTATTACATGCATAATATATCACATTTGCTATAAAATTACAAGATTTTTATGAATTTTAGACCCTATGTTTTTACATAAGGTCTATTTTTAATAGTATCTATTGTTTGGCATCATATTATTCATTGTTCCATAAATACCTGTAGTAGATATAGTTATAAATTTTATTGCATATATATCGCAATAAACTAAACTGTCATTTTCAAATGAGCGTAACAGTATGTAGCTAGCACCTACATCTTCAAGAATACCAATTCTATCAACAAGATTATTTGTACCAATCAAAAATTCTATTCTCATTAATCTTCCAATTTGTGTCCTTAAAAATGCTGGAGTATATATTGAGTTAGTCAGTATCTCAGGTGAATTTGCGTCATTATTTGTGACTCTTTTTTCTCTTTCGTCATGATTAAGTTTTGTTTCTTCCATAAATTCCTTCCTTTCATTAAGTTTGAGAATATTTACTTGTTGGCCTATAAAAACAATGCTTGCCATATCTTGTATGAAAAGTTCCTGAACCATTATATGGAAATGTAGGTACACATGTAGGCTTAAAAGGATTAAAATACCATAAGCAGTCACCTATTTCATTAAGTCTATTCCCTGCAAGTGCCCAGTCTGCTATATTATAATGTATTTCAGTTGGGTTCATATTATAGATATTTTGTGGATTATACTTGCTAAGTATTGTTTCCATTGTGCAATCATATTGTCCTTCTTGAAATATAATATTTCTTATACTTCCTCCTTGTGATACTCTTGCGTATTCTCCATCTGTTGCATTTACTCTATTCATTGTAACTGTCGCAACTGCTTTCATTCCAGTATCACCTTCTGAATCTGCTTCACATTGTACTATTCTTGCTAATAGTTCTCTATCTGAATAAGCCAATATTCCCACCTCTTTCATATACTATAATATGTTGCTTTGTAATATTTGTTACAAGAATAAATTGTAGCTTTTTATATAATAGGGAAGTATCACTTTCCTATTATATAAAAAAAATAATCAGATATATTTTTTCTGATTATTTTCTTCTTGCTATTAATGCTTTTATTTTAATTCCTTGTTCTAAAAACATTTTTTCATGTTCTGTTTGTATGTTGTTTTCCCATATAGGCTCATTATGTAAGTCATATGTTTTTTTGATAATTTCAAATCCAGATTCCTCAAGATACCCTAAGCTGCCTTGAAATAAATCGTCATCATCAGTCTTGAAATAGATTTCTCCGTCTTCGCTTAAAAATTCATTGTACTTTTCTAATTGTCTTGTATGTGTTAGTCTTTTCTTTCTATGTTTTCCCTTTGGCCATGGATTGCAAAAGTTTATGTATATTCTATTTATATTATCTTCTTTTGACAATATAAGGTCTATTCTTTGTATGTCAAACCTAGTTAATATAACATTGTCTATTTCTTTTTCATTTTCTAAATATGTTTGTTCTATGTTCCTTTTTGCAAGTCCTAACATTGCATCAACCAAATCTATTGCGATATAATTTATTTGAGGATTTGTAATCGCTATTTGTGAAATAAATTGACCTTTTCCACATCCTAATTCTAAGTGTAATTGATTTTTATTGCTCTTGAATTGTTTTCTCCATTTTCCTTTTATTTCTTCTGGCTTATCAATATAAAATTTACTTGTTTCTAATTCTTCTCTAGCCCACGGCTTGAATCTTATTCTCATCTTCCAATTTCTCCAATTCTACACAACAATTGTTGTATATCTCTCTTATATTTTCCTTTGTTAGTGTTTCATCTAAACCTCTTTCACTTACTTCTGTAAATACTTGAAATAAGAATCTGTCTATTTTTGGGTTTAACATTGATGTTTCTCTCTCCTTCATGTAATATTTTATTTGTGAGTCTTTAGTCCATGCTTTACCATTATATACAATTCCTGCTGCTAGTTTGTCACATACCATTTCTGCCGCATATTTGTATGGCATTAGTATTGATTTTTGAGGTAATGATACATCTAACCAATATTCTGGATGGTGTTTGTTTCTACCTTTATGATGTAGCCATGCTTTTGAATATCCATTTTCTTTTTTACTTGCAATTATAGGGCTTTGGTGTCCGTTATAGTATTTTACGCTTTCAAAAAATTCTTGTGGTGAAAATTTTGACCAATCATGCATAAATCCTCTATATGGCATTCCAAGTTTACAACATAAGTTGAATACTACCCATTTGTGTGTTAATACAAGTTTTGTATGTTTGAATACATTTTTTAATATGTTTTTTATTCCCATTTTTCCCTCCATTTTCTTGACACTCTAACATATTAATTGTATAATTTTTTTAACAAAATGTCAAGTATTATGAGGTATTTTATGTTATTAAATTATGTAGTCAGTAGTGACAAATATAAAAATATAAATCAAATATTAATTCAAGAGTTCAACCTTTCTGCCAGGCTTCAGCGTAAGTTAATCCTATCTAAGCAGATTTTTTGTAATAATATTTTTGTAGATACTCGCAGTTTAGTAAAAGTCGGAGATATTATTTCTGTAAACCTTAATTTTGAGGAAGATAATGATAATATCGTTCCTACACAAATAGAACTTAATATAGTATATGAAGATGATTGTTTTTTAATATTAAATAAACCTGTAGGCATTGCAGTGCATCCTTCAATGTTGCATTATAATGATAGTCTTTCAAATGGTGTAAAGTTTTATTTTGATGAGATTAATTTGCACAAAAAGATTCGTCCTGTTAATAGACTTGACTTCAACACATCTGGATTAATTGTCTTTGCAAAAAATGAGTATGTTCAAGAATGTTTAATTAAACAAATGGCTAATAAAGAATTCACTAAAGAATATCTTGCAATTGTAAATGGTATTTTTGATAAAAAATCTGGTATCATTGACTTGCCTATTGCAAGAAAAGAAAATAGTATTATTGAAAGATGTGTTTCAATGTCAGGTCAAAACGCTATAACCGAATATGAAGTTTTACAAGAATATGATAATATGTCACTTGTAAAATGTATATTGAAAACAGGTCGTACACATCAAATTAGAGTCCATATGTCTGCTATTGGTCATCCTTTAATAGGTGATTCTCTATATGGTTCAGTTTCTAACTTAATTGATAGACAGGCATTACATAGTTATAAAATAAGTTTTATTCATCCTATCTCTAAAAATAGAATTACATTATTATCTGATATACCATTAGATATGAAAAAAGTACTTAGTATTTAAGCTAAGTACTTTTTATAGCAAAACCTTTTTGGTGAGAGTTGAAGTTGGTCTAACGACCACCTCCACCACCTCCGGCCCCCACCAAATCCTCCACCACCAGAGAATCCACCACCAGCACCACTTCCTGATGAATATGTGGCTGAATATATTGATGAACTAAAACATGACCCTAAATCAACTTTGTCCATCATGTTTATATAACAATATGTTGTAAGCATTGATGAATCCATATTGTTTATTTCAGGATAAACAATTTTTAATTGTTTCATTACTTTTTTAGAAATACCGAATGCAGTTGCATATACTAGGTATTTTTCCCATATTTCTAATGCTGGAACTTCTTTGTCTTTTAATAGTGAGAAGTCTTCCATGTATTTCTTAAATGCTTTCCATTGTTCTTTTTCATCTATTCCTTTTTGAGTAAGTTTATCTGTTTGTAATGTTATTATTAATGCTATTATTGCGTTTACTAGAAATGCTAATGCAAGTGGTATATATAGTGCAAATGTGAAGAATGTAAAAAATGCAAATATGATAGATACTGTTGAATAAAATGTATATACTTTTTGATTTTCATTGTTTACATTTTTCATACTTTCTTCTGATTCTTGTATTGCCTCTTTTATTTTTCCTTCTATTGATGTAATTTTAAATGAATTTTTTTCTAAGTATTTTTTCAGTCCTTTTGTTGTTAATTCTTTTTTTTCTCCTGCTACATCTATCAATAATTGTAATATAGTATCTTCTTCTTTTTTTAGTTCATTTCTATCTTTTTCAAGTATTATTATTTTTACTTCTTCTTTTGAAAATATTTTTTCTTCTTTTACTAATTCTAATTGTATATATTTTCTTAGGCATAAATCTAGCACTATAGGTGGGAAATATTCATATAATTGTTTGTAATTTCCATTTGATATTATATATAAAGCTTCTCCTGGTGTAGCATTTTCATATGGGACTTCTCTATAATATTTTAATTCTGTTGTAGGTTTTAATTTTTTCCCTCTGCTTAGTAATTTTATGAAGTTTCTTATTGCAATAATTGCCATGATTATTGTTGCTAACATTGCAATTTTTTGTATTGCATAGAATATTTTTTCTTCTCTTTCTCTTCTTTGATTTGCTTCATCTGCCCATCTTGTTTCTTCTTCAATTATACCACCTAGTGCTGGTTTATTTGTTTTTCTTTGTACATTTCCCATAATATTTGTGGGAAATGCTGTTCTTACTTCAACATAATTTCCGTTAGAGTATCTATCAATACTAAATTCAATTTTGTTTAAATCTGTTGCATATATTTCTCCATTTAGTTGCTCTGTATGTCCCCATACTTTAATATCTTCTATTGTTTCTGCATTTTTAGGTAATGTAATTGTTCCTGTTATTTTTTTGGCATCTATTTCAAAGTCTTTTCCAACAAATTGCCAGTAAAGTTCTGCACAGTCATCATTGAGTGTTATTGCATCTAAAACTTTATATGATATTTGATATGTTCTTGTTGCTGAACTATTATCAAGTCCAACTCCCCATGCAATTTCATATTTTCCTTTTGAGTTTTTTAGTCCATAATAGCAGTCTTTTGTTACATGATACATTTCAGTGTCTATTTGAGCTAATTCGGTATTTGTTGTTAAATTTTTTACTTTTACATCTGTTATTCCTGCATATTTGCTATTGTCTGGTTCAAATGTTTTGAATAATGTGTTTGTTTCTGATATATTGATATTCCATGTTTCTGTAACATTCATACTTCCATCTTCATTTATTTGAGCATCAAACCCTAGCTCATTTAAGTATAATGTTGCTTCAGCTTTATTTATTTTTATAAATAAAATTGATAACATTATTAATGCTATTATTAACAGCTTTCTTTTTATTTTCATATTATCCCTCTTTTCACCACTCCTATTTTATCATAATGATTTTTACAGTTCAAGGCGGTTTTAGAACAAATAAGAAAAATTGAAAATTTTTCTTTGATTTGTCCTCGCCCGATTTGAGTTTTCGACTAAAAGGAGAAAATCTCAAAGGGCTAGCGATTGTAGCCTATTATATACTAGGGAAGTATCACTTTCCTAGTATATAATAAAAGTACCAAGATTTGTTTCTTGGTACTTTTAGTAAACCTGTAAGCCGGGTTCTGTCATTTAAAATAGTCATTTATCTAGGATATATATCACTATATATCTCAAGCCACTCAAGTAGAAGATGTCGAGCAGACTTAACCTTCTTTTTAGGTGTTGCTCCAGATGGGGTTTACACAGCCCAGTATGTCACCATACCAGCGGTGAGCTCTTACCTCGCCTTTTCATCCTTACTTCTTTTTCAAGAAGCGGTTATTTTCTGTTGCACTTTCCTTAAGGTTTCCCTCACTAGATGTTATCTAGCATCTTTGCTCTATGGAGCCCGGACTTTCCTCTCGTAGGTCCTTTCGGAGTCTACCAGCGACTATTTAGCTTACATATGATATTATACCATTTTTTTTTGCTCTTGTATACTAATTTTTATATTTTTTGTATATAAAAAGCACAAACTAAACCATTTGTGCTTTTTCTCTATTTCTTCTTTTGCTTTCTACTATCATTGGTGGTAATAAAGGATTATACCCTTCTCCATCAAATACATCAACTTCAACAGTTCTTGTAAGTAAGTCTGTATATGTGTATGATGCTGTTCTGTTGTTTTCTTCATATTTTACTACAAAAATGTTTGAATATGCTTTTTCTATTGTACCTTCTTTTTCAAATTCTTTGCTTCTTCCTAATGAACCTTTAACAATTATTTTTTGACCAACTTTATCTAATATATCTGTTTTCAAGTTAGTAATATCAGTCTTGCAAATCATTAAATCACCTACTTTGCTTAATCTGCCTTGAGTATATCATTCATAGGTCTTTTTGTCAAAGCATGATTTTTTTTGTCATTTTCTTGTTTTCCTTCTCTCCCAGTGCCTTCGTGCTTGTTTCTATTTAATATTACATTTTCTTTACATTTATATTACAAGAATGTTACATTGTGTTTTATATAAATATTATGTTCTTTTTTCCTCTTGCTCCAATTCCATTTACTCCCTTTTTTCCGTCTCTCAATTCTTCGACAAAATCATCAATTGTAATATATTTATTTTTATCTGTAAATGCCACACTTTTTGCTACAATTAATGGGTCAAGAAAGTCAATTAGTATTCTTGCTGGTGATGATGCAAAATTTGCACCTGCATCCATTATTGCTTCAAAATAACTTTGACATGCTCCTGCAAATATTACTAAGTTATTGTTATGTGCCATATCATATTTTCTAGCCTCTTTTACTGTTTGTATAAAATATTTTGAATTTCTGTAATTAAATAAATCTCTATAATCTGCTCCACTTTTTATCATTCCATCATGTCCTGTTATTACTAATATGTCTGGATTATATATATTTAATAGTCTATATACAACTTTAGGTTGTTTATTTTCTGGAATGTTTCTTACAATTGCGTTTAAACCCATCTTATTGTAATATAATACCGATTTTTCGCTATATCTTTTATCTCCATCTAAATGTAATATTTTCCCCGTATAAATTATCTTTTTTCTTCTTTTTTCTTCTTGTGTTTTTTCTCTTTTTATTCTATTATATATCTTTTCTGTTAGTTCTTCTTCACACCTTTTTTTCTCTTTTGAACTTAATTTTTTTAAATCTTCCACTGGTGCATCTGCAACAATCCTTGTATTTATTCCTTTTAATATAGCAATTCTTTTTTGATTCACTAATTTATTGATTTCTTTTACATAGAATATTATGTCGTTCCCATATGATTTTCGACTTACTATATCACCTTTTTTTATTTCTTTCATATATTTTACCTCATATTTCAGGCTACTATAATATATGCGAAAAAGATGTTTTATGACATTTTCAGACACTTTACTTATCACATTTTCCGTGATATAATTGATGTGTAAAAATAAAAAAGGAGGTATATTTATGAAACAACCTAATGAAGATCTTGCAGAAAATAAAGTGCTTATATTATACATATTAAATAAACTTCTTGATGGAATAAAAAGTGATAACTTATATAAAATAGTTTCATCAACAAATAGCATTAACTATTTTTATTTTCAAGAATTATTAACAGATTTGATTGATACAAATCTAGTTGGTTCATTCACAAAAGACGAAGATACATTTATAAAAATAACCTCAGATGGTCAAAACGCATTATCACTTACAAAGTCTCTTTTACCTGGAATTGTAAAATTAAAAGCTGATAATGTCTTCAAAGAAGAAGTCTCAATAATCGCAGAAGAATCTTCTATAGTCACAGAATACACTCCAAAAGATGAAAATAGCTACACTGTCACATGTAAAATCATCGAAAAAAATGACGTTATTTTTGAAGTTTCAACTTTTGCAGGAACAAGAGAAAGAGCAAAACAAATTTCTGACAACTGGAAAAGCCATGCTGAAGAAATATACCCTAAAATAATAAAACTACTTTTAGATGGAGAATAATATGAATAAAAAAGATATAAATTCATTTATAGATATTTTAAAAGCTACATATCCTGATGCGACATGTAGCTTAGATTTTGAAACACCTTTCCAACTCGTAGTAGCTGTTATGCTATCTGCGCAATGTACTGATGAAAGAGTTAATAAAACAACCCCTATTCTTTTTGAAAGATGTAAAACTATTGAGGATTTTGCAAACATAAATATTAGTGATTTGGAAAAAATAGTCCACCCATGTGGATTTTATAAAAACAAAGCAAAAAATATTAAGAAATGTGCAAAACAAATATTAGAAGATTTTAATGGAAATGTTCCTGAAAATATGGAAGATTTATTAGAATTAGCTGGTATTGGTAGAAAAAGTGCTAATGTAATTATGCTTGAAGCTTTTGGTATAGCAAATGGCATAGCCGTTGATACACATGCTAAAAGAATTTCTAATAGAATTGGTTTCTCTTCTGAAAATGACCCTGAAAAAATTGAAAAAGATTTGTTGAAAATCTTCCCAAATGATACATTAAAAGATATAAATCATCTATTGGTTTGGCACGGTCGTAATACATGTGATTCACGCAAGCCAAAATGTGATATTTGCACAGTTAAGAAATATTGTAATTATTATTCAAAAAGTAAAAATTAATTTTTTGCTTTTTTGTATATTTTATTAAAATTTGAGCATACTTTTTTATTAAGAGGTGGTATCTTTGACTAATATAAATTGTTCATCAAATTGTATTTACCAAATTGATGGAAAATGTTGTTATGATATTATTTCTAATTCAATTCTATGCACTAATTCGGAGTGTGCATATTATCAAAAGCCAATTCAAGAGTAGCTTGATTGGCTTTTCATATGTTTTATAATTCTGACATTATTTTTGATAAATATTTCATACTTGTAAGACATTGGTCTAATGTGTTTCCTGTTGCACCTACTTCTATAATACATGCAGCTTTTCCAAGGTGCTGATTATATCTTGAATTTCTTACTATAATTGGTTTAAGTAGTCCTGGATACATTTCATTTGCCTTTTGTTGTACTTTTATTGCAAATTGTAAATTTGATTGCCATTGGGGATGATATAAGCCCCCACCATTTGTGCCTATTACAAACATCAATTTTGCAACTTCATCTTCTCCAATTTTTACGCTTGGATCATAATTACTTTTACTACCAATTGCATCTCTATGTAGGTCTATTATAATGTCACTTTTATTATTTTTTAATAAGTTCTCAACGGTTTCTTTTGACCTGGTATATGAACCTGTGTATGCAGGATAATCATGATATGTTTTGTCATGTATTACATTAAAATTATATGATTTTAAATATTTTTCAAGTTCATCTCCAACTCTTGCAACTGAATAGTTTAAGTCTGTTGTTCTATAATTTCCTGTTTGTTCATATGGATATTTTTCACTTGGAGTGTAACTTTCACATGTATGTGTGTGAAAAATTGCTACAGTTGTTTTGTCAATATCAATTTCATTATTCATGATATTTTCATTTATCTCAAATGATGTTTCGTTTCTTATTTTTACCCCATTTATCTCTATATTACTGTTTTCTACTATTGGATTTTTGGTTATTGTTTGCGTTTCAGCATTTTCTGGTACTGTAAAGTTTTCCTCTTTCTCTTCTTCTTGAATTATCTCTTCTTGTGGCTCGTTTTCACTAATTTGGCTCTTTTTTTCTTGTATTTTTGCAAGTTCCATACTTAATATTCTACTTGCCATACTGTAATTTTCATCTTCTTCTGTTTCTTCTTTTATTTCTGTTGTGTTTATATTATTTAAACTGTCTATTGCAGGTATTTCTTTGCTTAAACATTGTGTTAATTTTTCTGAAATATTTGTCTGTATTATTTTGTTATTTTTTAATTTTGATATTCCTTGTACAGCAAAATATATTATCATCAAAGATATTAATAATGTAATTATATATTTTGTGGTATTTTTTATATTTATTATTGTAACATTAAACATATTTTTCTCCTTGTCCTATTGCTCCTATATATAGTATATGCTCAATGTTACAATTTTAGAACTCATTTTACAATAGTCTTGGCTTTAGTTCTAAATATATTGGTTTTTCCTCTCTAATCATTGTGCTTTTTCCATGTCCAGTATATACAATTGTTTGATCTGGTAATACCATTAGTTTTTTTGTTATGGAGTTTATTATGTCATTGAAGTCTCCTGTAGGTACATCTGTTCTACCCCATGTTCCTCTAAAAAGTGTGTCTCCAGAAAATAACAATCCATCTGATTCGCAATATAAGCATGAACCTCCCGATGTATGACCTGGTGTGTGTAATACTTTAAATTCTAAATTTCCTAAGTGTATTAAATCTCCATCATCAACTCTTGCATCTACTTCAATTGTTAAGTTTGGAAATCCTATATAGTTTGTTAGACTTATATTTGGGTCTAATAAATTTTCTGCACATATTCTGTGTGCAACTATTTTTCCACCGCATTTCTCTTTTAATTCTTTTACTCCACCTATATGATCCCCATGACAATGTGTTATATATATATATTTAAGTTTTCCTTGTAATATTTCTAGCATTTCAACAATTTTGTCTACATCTCCTGCTGGGTCTATTACCATTGTTTCTTTTGAGTTTTCATCTTGAATAATATAACAATTTGTTACATCTCCTGCCCATGCATCAATCTTTAGTTCTTTTAGTATCATTTTTATCTATCCCTTTCTTTTACTTCTTCCTATTTACTTCATAGACACTATCTACTTTTCTTAGTTCTTTTACTATTTTATTCATTGATTCTAAGCTATCAACTTCTAGTGTCACTTTTGTTATGGCTGTTCTATCTTTTGCTGTTTTTGCACTTATTGTTAGTAATTTTTCTTTTGATTCGTTTATTTTTTGAACTATGTCTGCTAGTAATCCTTGTCTATCATTTGCTAATATTTCTATTTCTACTGTGTATTTAGCTTTCTCTTCTTCTGCCCAAGATACTTCAATTATACGATTTTCTTCTTTTAATAATTCATTTACATTTACACAATCCTTTCTGTGTACAGAAACTCCCCTTCCTTTTGTTATATATCCTACAATCTCATCTCCCGGAAGCGGATTACAACATTTTGATAGTTTTACAAGGCAATTGTCAATTCCTTTTACTACTATTCCTAGATTAGATATTTTGTTTTTTGTTGGTTTTCTCGTTGCAAGTTCTTCTATTTTTTCTTCTATTTTCTCTTCTTCTTTGTGTTCTTTTCTGTACTCAATTAACATTCTAGCAATTATTTTTGTTGCAGATATTGTTCCAAATCCCGTAGATGCATACATTTCATCAAGGTTTTTGAATTTATATCTTTCTAACATAGGATTAATATATTCTATTTTAAATAAGTCTGCATAGTCTATTCCAATTCTTTTTAGCTCTCTTTCTATTGCTTCTTTTCCTTTTTCTATGTTTTCTGCTTTTCTTTCTTTTTTGAACCATTGTTGAATTCTGTTTTTAGCACTTGTGCTTTTTACAAATTTTAGCCAGTCCAAACTTGGTCCCTTTGAATTTTCTGATGTTATTATTTCTACAATATCGCCATTTTTTATTGGTGTTATAATTGGCACCATTTTACTGTTTATTTTGGCACCTGTCATATGATTACCTATTTCTGCATGAATGCTATATGCAAAGTCTATAGGTGTTGCACCTCTTGGCAATACTTTTATTGTTCCTTTAGGTGTGAATACATATACTTCATCTTCAAATAATTCTGTTTTTAATGTTTCTAGAAATTCTTGTGGGTCTTGCAATTCTTGTTGCCATTCAAGTGTTTCTCTAAGCCATGCAAGCTTGTCCTCATTTACATTTACAACTTGTTGTCCTTTTTTGCTTCCATAATTTGCTTCTTTATATGCCCAATGTGCTGCTATACCATATTCTGCAACTTTATGCATATCCCACGTTCTTATCTGCACTTCAAACGGTGTTCCCTTTTCTCCTAAAAGTGTTGTATGTATTGATTGATACATATTTGCTTTTGGAACAGCAATATAGTCCTTAAATCTTCCTGGCATTGGACTATACATTTCATGTACAACTCCAAGTGAAGCATAACAGTCTTTTACAGAGTTTACAATTATTCTTAGTGCAAATAGGTCATATATTTGGTCAAGTGTTTTGTTGTCTCTCATCATTTTTCTATATATACTATATAAGTGTTTTGCTCTTCCTGTTACTTCTGCTTCTATATGTTGCTTTTTTAGTTGTACTTTTATGTCTTTTATTATTTTTTCAATAAATTTTAGTCTTTCTTCTCTTTTTTGTTCTATACCTTTTACAAGTTCATTGAATTCTTTTGGATATAAATATTGAAATCCTAAGTCTTCTAGTTCCCATTTCATTGAATACAATCCAAGTCTATTAGCTAATGGTGCATATAATTGCATTGTTTCTTGTGATATTGCTATTTGTCTATCTGGTCTTAAGAATTCTAGTGTTCTCATATTGTGTAATCTGTCTGCAAGTTTTATAATTATGACTCTTATGTCTTTTCCCATTGCTAAAAACATTTTTCTATAGTTTTCTACTTGATGCTCTTCAAGACTTGCATATTGTATTTTTTTTAATTTTGTTACTCCATCTACCATTTCTGCTATTTCTTGTCCGAATTCTGCAACTATGTCTTCAAATGTTGCATCAGTATCTTCTACAACATCATGTAGCAATGCTGCACATATTGTTTGCTCGTCTAATCCAAGCTCTGCAATTGTGTATGCAACATTTACTGGATGAACTATATATGGTTCCCCTGATTTTCTCTTTTGGTCTCCATGATGGCTTACTGCATAATTGTATGCTCTTTGTATTAGTTTCGTGTCTGGCCATCTTTTGTTCTTTTTTACTTTATCTAATATTTGTTTTATTGTGCTGTTTTTTTCCACAACGCTCACACCCCTTTTGTCATTATTTCTATAATGACTTCATTATATCCTTTATATTTATTTGTATATTTTCTACTCCATTAAATGTATTTATCTCTAGGTTTCCAGCAACATCTACTTTATCTCCTATTCTGTATTCGTTTGCTAGTTCTCCCAAATTGAATCCTATAGCATTTACAATATTTTTGTTGTCTTTTAATGTTAGTTTTAAATGTTTGCCTTCTGATAGTGCTCTTATTGAATCTATTTTTAAGTTTCTAAATACAAATATAGGCATTTTATTTGCCTCTCCATATGGTTCTAATTCTTTTAAGCTTCCTACCATTTCTTTATTTATATCATCAAGATATATCTGTGCATCCACTTTTAGTATTGGCACTATCTCTCTGATGTTTTTTTCTTCTGCTATGTTTTCTATTTTATTTCTAAATTTCTCAAAATCATCTTTTTTTATGTTTATTCCTATTGCCATCGAATGTCCACCAAATCTGTCTATATGTTCTTTACAATTTGTCAGTGCTTCATATAAGTCAAATCCTGGTATGCTTCTTCCTGAGCCTTTTGCGTTTTCTTCTTCTTCACATAATAGTATGCTTGGCTTGAAGTATAGTTCTGTTATTTTTGAGGCTACTATTCCTATTACTCCATGATGCCAATTTTTTTTCATTATTACTATTGTGTTTTTATTGTATAGCTTTTCTTTTTCTATTTCTTCTACTGCTTCATTATATATATTTTTTTCTGTCTCTTGCCTTATTTTATTGTATTCGTTTAGCTTTTGTGTTAATTGATTTACTTCTTTTTCTTCTGTTTCTAAAAATAGTTTCAGTGCTTCTTCCTGATGTCCCATCCTACCACATGCATTTATTCTCGGTGCTACTCCAAATGATATTGTATTTGAGTCTATTTGATTATATCCTGATGATTTTATGATTTCTCTTAATCCTAAGTTTTTTGTTTGTTTTACTAGTTTAAGCCCTAATTTTACTATTACTCTATTTTCGTCTACAAGTGGTACTATATCTGATATTGTTCCTATACATACTATATCTAAATATTTAAGATATTTTTTTTCATCTAGTTTTAGTCTAGTTCCTATTGCTTGAATTAGTTTGAATACCACTCCAACTCCTGCTAAGTTTCTAAATGGATATGTATTGTCCTTTCTTTTTGCGTCAACCACTGCTAGTGCTTTTGGTAACTCGTTCCCTGGCTCATGGTGGTCTGTTATTATTGTTTCTATTCCTAATTTGTTTGCATATTCTACTTCTTCTACTGCTGATATTCCACAGTCTACTGTTATCATGAGTTGTATTCCTTGTTTTGCTATTTCTTCTATTGCTTTTTTATTTAGTCCATATCCTTCTTTTAACCTATTTGGTATGTATTCTGATATTGTTATTCCTCTTTCTTCTAAAAAGCTTTTCAGCACTGTTACACTTGTTATACCATCTACATCATAATCTCCATATATTAGTATTTTTTCGTTTTTTTCTATCGCTTTTATTATTCTTTCTACTGCTATTTCCATATCTGGCATTAGATATGGATCATAAAAGTCGTTTCTTTTTGGGTTTAAGAATTTTTCTATTGTTTGCTTTTCTGTTATGTCTCTGTTTACTAATATTGTAGCTAATAGTTTGTTTATTTCATATTTTTTTGCTATTTCTTCTACTTTTTGTTCGTTTGTTTGATATATTTGCCATTTTTTGTTCATTTTCTGTTCCTTTCTCTTGTTATTATTCTTTCTTCCTACATTTTACTATTATAAAAAAAAAATAGCAAGTGATACTTGCTATTTTTCTAACATTTTTAGTTCTTCTCTTTGTTTTTCTCTGGTTTCTTTTCTTATTTTTTCTATTTCTTCTTCTTCATATCCTGTTATTCTTTTTATGAATTGATTTGTCATGTTTTCTTGTATTAGTTTTTTTATTGTTTCTACCAATGTTTGACTAATTCCTTGACTAATTCCCTGACTAATTCCACGACTAATTCCTTGACTTATCCCAACTCTTACACCTTTGTTATATTCTCCTACATATTCTGCTTTTAATCTTTCTCTTAGTGTACTCATTTTTTCTTTACCTCCTTCACTATTTGCCTTTACAATTCTTTCTATAATCCTATTTATTTCTTCATTATCTAAATCTTTATACATGTATTTTGCTAGTTTCTCTAAATATTTTAATTGTTTTTTGTTATCTAGCAATTTTTGAACATTATCCATTACTTGTTCACTTTTTTTACTTTTTTCTAATATTAGTGCTATTGATACTTTTGTTCCTTCCTTTAGTAATTCTTCTATGCTGTATTCATTTATATCTACTAGTATGTATTCTATTTCTGTTTTGCTTCCTTTTACTTGTTTTTTAGTTTGTGTATCTGTTAATCTTCTTTTAGCTGTCCATTTTTGATTTCCTGTATATAATACTATTAATACTACTAATGGGTTTTCGTAGTCTTTTCTATTTGTTTCTTTTCCTCTTCTTGCTGAATCCATTATTTCTACATCATATTTTAACATTCTATATGGCATGTCATAATCTACTTTTGTTTGTTGTTCTATAAGGTAATACACTTCTTTATTTTTTTCTTTATATACTATGTCTGCATTTTTGTATTCATATTTTGGTGTTATAAAGTTTGTATTGCATTGTTCTAAGTTACTGCTTTCTACTTCTACTCCAATGTATTTTGATAAGAATTGTCTTAGCTCTTCTTTGTCTTGGAATATTTCTTTGAAAATTTTGTCATGCTTTTTTTCTCTTTCTACTGCTTTTAATTGCTTTGTTTGTGTTGTCAGTTTTGTATCACCTCCTCCCATTGTGGATTTTAATTTTTTTGATTATTTTTTAGATTTAAAATTATAAAGATTTGGATTTTTAATATATTAGATTTTATTTAAAAGTTAAAATTCTAATATTGTGTAATGGATTTTTTAGAGTAAAAATACTCTATACTATAAAAATAGCACCGTACTCTAATTGAGTACAGCACTATTCTACCATGTATTTTCTGTTTTGACAAGTATTTTTTCTACTTTTTTTGTCATGGTGCATCACTATACAGGATTCAGTGCTACTTTATGCAAAGTCCCCCACTAAACCCGATACCGTCGTTGCTGTCGTACGGACTGTAGCCGTCGTAACGACCACTAGCATAACCGTACGCACCATAGGCGTAGTAAGAACCGCCCCTGTTGTACCTGCTGTAGCCAGACCCTGAACTACTGGCCTCGAGCGTCCATAGCCATACGTTCCCTGCTAGGTCGTATATGTTATTCGCTTTTGCTCCTTCATATGCTCCACTTGCTATTCTTGTTCCACTTCCTAAGTTCTTTGTTGCAGTTTCTTTTGATGTGTTTGTATAATATTCAAATTCAACATCAGAGTAATTTCCCCATGCTACTGAACCTTTATTTATATCTAATGGTGTTTTCTCTCCTGATTTTATTAGCCAATTCATTACTTGGTCATATTGTGTTCCCCATATCATACTTGTTCTTACATTTGTATTTGCTCCTGATAGTTTTTTACATTTTCTATATCCTTGATACCAATTTATATCTCCTATATCTGTATTCATTCTTTTTACTACTGGTGTTATTTGACTTAAATCTCCTACTTCATATCTTCCTATATAAAATCCTCCATATGTTGCTACACTTTGTAACATTTCATAAAATTCTTGTTCCATTCCCATTAAAAATTCATATCTTGATATTCCTCCTAGATATTTTGTTAAATATGTTGATTCCATATCGTATCTTGTTAATTGTGGCTCATATTTTCTATTATATGTACTTTTTTTATATGATGTCGCACTTCTTTCATTATAATGTGTTCCATATAGCTTCCCATCTGTTTTATCTTCCCAATACATATCACTTACATCTTCTATTGGTATCCATACCCATT
>CAKPJC010000011.1 GCA_934162535.1 uncultured Clostridia bacterium
GTTCCATATAGCTTCCCATCTGTTTTATCTTCCCAATACATATCACTTACATCTTCTATTGGTATCCATACCCATTGATTTCTTTCACATTGGGCTGTCCATTGATTACTATTTGTTATTTCTTCTGTTCCCTCATATATTACAAATCCTCCATATTTATGGTTTTGCATTGTGTCTGTATTTCCATTGTTTTTTCTGTCATATATTTTTACTTCTTTTACATATCCTTTATCTAATCCACTATTCGTTGAAGCATTTTTGTTATATATTATCTTTAGTTTATATGTTCCTTGGTTTAACTCTACTTTTGTGTTCATGTATGTTATACTTGATTCTGATGTTCCATAATATGTTCCATTTAGTTTTATTGTTGTTTTTTCTGTGCTATTTGTTGTTGTATTTATTATTTCTCCATATAAGTAATCTTTATAAAATTCACATGACACTGTCCAATTTAACTGTAATATTCCTCCATCTTCACTTACTGTAAACTCTTCTGATGTCATCTCACTTGTTGAACTATCTATATTATAATTACCACTTGTCCATATTCCACTATCATTCTTTGTCCATGGATATGTTCCCTCTGATGTAAATGTATCTGTTATGTTTTTATTTAAGTACAATGTTTCAAATGTTCCATTTACATATGACTCGCTTTCTACTGATGATGCTGTGTATCCTTTTGGCACTGGTACATCTATTCCATCTTTACTTTTTACCATTGTGTAATTATTGGGGTTCATTGCTTGTTTTTGTATTCTTCCTGTATTTTCTACTTCTACATTTTCATCCTTTTTTGTTACTAAGCAAATTACTGTTGTTATTAGTATTATTGCTACTAATACTATTGAGATTATAACAATCATTCTCTTATTTAACTTTTTACTTTTTTTGTTTTTCATAGACTTTTCCTCCTATGTTTTTAAAAGGCAAAAAGGCAGTGACGAACTAAGCTATTTTTGTTTTAGTTTTTATCACTATCTTCTATTTTTATTATTAAATTTTTCGTGTTTTTTATTAGTTTGCAAATACTATGTTTAATAAAGCTATACCCAATATATATACACACAGCCCCAACGCTTTCACAGGTTTATGTCTTAACTTTAGTTTCCGTGGCTTTTTTTCTCCTTTGCTTCTAATCTGCTAAAATTATATATTTAATCACTTATACTGTCAATAATTTTTCTCAAAAAAAATATTACTTTCAAAAAAAGAATTGCAAAAGTCTAGCTCTTGCAATTCTTTCTTTATGTTATATATCAAACAAATAAGTTGACTCAAGGTCTGCTTCAAAAGTTAATAATGCTAATGGGTATTTCTTATATGCTAATCCTATTGTTCCATATTGTTCTTTAGGCTCTGTAAATCCCATATGCCAACGAATAGCATATTTTTCTTCACTCGTTAATTTCATATATTCTGTTATCATCATTACAGATTTTTCTCCATGTCCATATGGAATTGCATCTTCAACAGTATAATATGGAACCTTCTCCCATACTCCTAACGCATTTTTAGCATTTCTATAATCAATTTTATAGAAATTAACCTTACATATATCATGCAATAATGCAACTATTTTAATTGTATCTTCTGGAATATTTAATTTTACAGGTGAATTTTTTACCTTTTCAACAAGTATTTCATATACCTTCATGCTATGTTCGCAAAGCCCTCCTGCATAATCTCCATGGAACCTTGTACTTGCAGGTGCTGTAAAAAAGTCTGTGCTCTCTAAAAACTTTATAAGGTCCTCTATTCCATCTCTTTTTACTGTTCTTAATATTTTTAAAAATTCTTCTTTCATTATTTTTATCAACTCCTATTTTGTTAATATGAATCCTGTAGATATAAATCTTGTTTTATGTGCTCCTGTACTATCAATAGGATCATTAATCATTTCACCATTTACTATCATTACGCTTGATGTTCCACCATCTAAGTTTGATGCATTATATGCTCCATAATTTTGCATAATTTCTATTAAATCATTCATATCAGCACCCGGTTTTGATACTGTTCTTCCATCAATTACTAAAAACAATACTATACCATCTTGTCTTTGTCCTATTGCTGTTCTTGGTGCTGTCCCCCAGCCACCATTACCTAATACTGATGATGCTTTTCCATTTACAATTAAGTATGGTCCAAATGTTACTGCATCTCTTACCTTCATTTGTTTTGCTTGTTCAACTGACATCTTTCCTAATACTAACTTATTGTCTTCTGTAAATCCAATTAATCCTCCTGAACCACCATATGGTTTAGATGTAACAACTTTTCCATTTGATATTGTTGTTCCTAGTGGATTTGCACCATTGCTATTATAGTTTGGGTCTTCAAATCCACCACCATTTATTGCTATTACTGCATTGTTGTCTTTTGCCATTGTTTTTAGATATTGCCCACTTGTTCCTAATTTTTTAGTATATACTGTTCTTATTTTTGAAGGATCATATATTACTGCTAAATACCCACTGTATTTTTTTCCTTTTACTTCTATTATTTTATATTCTTCATGTTCAGGGTCTTTTTCTAGTATTGCTTTTTCATATTCGTTTGCATATTCTTTCTTTTCTTCTTTTTTTACAACAATAACATCTGTATCTGTTATCTCATTGACTTCTTCAACTTTATTTTTGTTTAAAACTTCTTGTATTGTTTCATCACTATAAAACCATGTTGCTAAATATTGATGGTTTCTCGTTGTCATTGCTGTTGTAATTAGCCATTCTCTAAATCCTGGATATGGTCCATATAATAAAAATGCTACTGAGGCTATCCCTATTGCAATTATAGTTGCTATTATTATTAATATTTTTTTTGCTTTTTTCTTTTTATTTGCTCTTTTTTGCATCCTTTTTCCACTTCTCTTGTTATCATTTGTTTCTTCATTTATACTCATTATATTATACACTCCTTTTTTCATTTGTTCATTATAGCAATTTTTTCGACCTATAGCAACTCTTTTTTCATTTTTTTATTGAATTTTCACAATAAAAATTGTATAATATTGTTACTTAAAAGGAGGAATTTGTATGTCACAAAACAAAGTACAACCTAGAACATTACCAGGTTTTATGGAACTATTACCACATGAGCAAATTTTATTTAATCAAATGAAAGAAAAAATACAAAAATCATATGAAAAATTCGGTTTTTTACCTCTTAATACTCCTATAATAGAACACGCTGATGTTCTATTAGCAAAAGCAGGTGGAGAAACAGAAAAACAAATATATCGTTTTACAAAAGGTGATACTGATTTAGCATTACGTTTCGATTTAACAGTACCTTTAGCAAAATATGTTGCAATGCATTATGGAGAACTATCTTTCCCATTTAAACGCTATCAAATAGGAAAAGTTTACAGGGGAGAACGTCCTCAAAAAGGTAGATACCGTGAATTTTATCAATGTGATATAGATATAATTGGAGACACAGAATTAAATACATTATACGATGCAGAATTGCCTAATGTTATTTATACTACTTTTAATGATTTAGGTTTCACTGATTTTACAATTCATATTAATAATAGGAAAATTCTAAATGGCTTATTTAGCAGTTTAGATTTAACTGATGCTTCAGTTGATATTATGAGAATTATAGATAAAATTGCAAAAATTGGCGAAGAAAACGTTATAAAAGAGCTTGAAGAATTAAATATTAGCAAAGATAAAATATCAACAATAATGAAATTTATCGCAATTTCAGGTAACACTGATGAAAAATTATCTGCATTAAAAAATATAGGAATTACTGATGAACTATTTATGACAGGATTTAATGAATTAAATGATGTTATTTCTTGTATGAGATTATTGGGTATGCCTGAAAATAGCTTTATGGTTGATTTGACTATTGCTCGTGGATTAGATTATTATACTGGAACAGTTTATGAAACATTCTTAAATGACTACCCTCAATTAGGTAGTGTATGTTCTGGTGGTAGATATGATAATTTAGCTGAATACTATACTACAAAAAAACTTCCTGGTGTAGGTGTTTCAATAGGATTAACAAGATTTTTCTACAAACTTAATGAATTAAATATTATAAAAGCTAATAAACATTCTATTGCAGATGTATTAGTTGTTTCCGCTTCTGATGATATATCACCATGTTTACCTATTGCAACTAAATTACGTAATTCCAATGTTAATACAGAAGTTTATATGGAAAATAAAAAAATAAAAGCAAAATTTAAATATGCTGATAGGCTTTCTATTCCATTTGTAATAACTATTGGTGAAACTGAGATTGAAACAAACACTGTTTCATTAAAAAATATGAATACAGGAGAACAAGTACAAGTAAATCTTGACGAAGCCATAGAAATAATAAAAGGTGCAAAATAAAATCGCACCTTTTTATCCTATATTACTTTTTATCTTATTTGCTTTTTTTCTAATTCTTTGTATTGCAGTATCTACTGACTTTATTTTCGCATTTAGCTTATCTGCTATTGCCGCATATGTTTTACCTTTTTCATATTCATATAAAACGGCCAATTCAAAGTCGCTAAGATTGTCCTTTATTGATTTCTCAATGCTCTTAAAATACTCCCTATCTGCAATTATGTCTGAAGGGTCATTTAGCTCTCTTACATCTAATATTTCAATTTTATCCATATCTTCATTATCTTCATATGCCGCAGAATTAAGTGATATTGAAGAGTTTAATGGTATATGTTTTTGTCTATTTGAATTTTTTACTGCTGTTATAAGTTGTCTTTCGATACACATATTTGCAAATGTTTTAAATGAGTTTTGCTTTTCCATATCAAATGACTTTACAGCTTTATATAAACCTATCATTCCCTCTTGTACCATGTCCTCTTTTTCTGCACCTATCATGAAGAATTTGTTTGCTTTCATGTATACTATTTCATTATATCTTTTCATTAAACAATTTAGTGCTGTTTGATCATCATTTTTTATATTTTCTATTAACATTTCGTCTGTCATTTGTGTATAATTATTTTCATTAATTGAAAACATATTTTCATTCATTATGTATTATGTCCTCCTACTTTTCTTTACACTGTAATTATATCTTGTAATTGCCCTTGTGTCAACATTTTAACCGTATTTCTTGAATTTTTGTGTCTATTTTCATTATATTTTTCGCAATATTAGCAAATTCCTTTTCTGGCTTTGTTAAATATATCTCTTCTCTTGTCTTTTTGCCTTTATTCTCTAATCTATTCTCTTCCATATATTTTTTTATATATTTTGCAACTGTTTCTCCTGTATGTATCAGTTCAATATCGTATTCAAATTCTTCTCTTATAATTTTCTCATATATCGGATAATGTGTACATCCCAATATAATTTTATCTATTTTATTTTTCTTGAATATTTCCATGTATTCTTTTATTACTTTTCTTCCTTCAATACTATTCGCTCTTCCTTCTTCTGCTATTTCTGCTAACATAGGACATGCTTTGTTTATTACTTCTATTTCAGGCATTGCTTCTTTTAATTTTTTTTCCCATGCTCCATTTCTTATCGTTCCCTTTGTTGCTATTACTCCAACTCTTTTTATTTTTTGTTCTTTTATGTATTTGACTGTAGGTTCTATAATCCCAATTATTGGTATTTCAAACTTCTCTTTTAATACATCTATTGCTTGACTTGTAGCTGTACCACATGCAATTATTATCATTTTCGCACCTCTTTTTATTAGTTCATCTACATTGCGTATAGAGTATTCGATTATCTCTTCACTTTTCCTTCCACCATATGGAAAATTTTTTGTATCTCCCAAATATACTATATTTTCATTTGGAAATTCGCTTTTTATTTTTGTGAATACTGTTAATCCTCCAACTCCTGAGTCAAAAATTCCTATTGCATTTTTTTCCATTTTCTTTGTCTCCTTCCTAAGTTATAGGATATATTATACTATATTTTTTCTATTTATTCCATAAGTTTATTACCAATTTTGAATTTTTTTCATACTATATATTAATAATGGCATATGCCATAAGAAAGGAAGTTTTTATATGGAAATAAATGAAAAGAAATCTGAACCAATGTGTCCTGTTCTTGATATAGATGGATTTATTGCAGATGGTAAACAATATGATTTAGATATAACTCTTGCTAATGACCATAGAGATGTTATCTATGGTATTGTGAAAGATTGTTTCAAAGAACCTGTTAGAGATGCTGTCGTTAAATTAGTAGAAGTTGATTATAAATTTGGTAAAAAAGAATTAAAACCTGTTTCTCATACTTTTACAGATAAAGATGGCGAATTTGTATTTGGTCCTCTTTGCCCTGGAAAGAAATATGCTATTGACATATGGGCAAATTGTGTAAAACATGTAAAGGTTTGTGCAAAATGTCATCATGAGGGTAAATGTTTAAAAGGTATTGAACTTGATTGTGATTATCACTTTGATGAACATTGCAAACCTTGTGATGATAGATGTGAATCTGATGATTGCAAATAGTCATTGTCATATATTAAGAGCCTATGCTTAACTTAAGCAAGGCTCTTTCTTCATATTACTTAGATTAGCCCCATTTTTTTAGCTAATTTTTTACTTTTTTTTGATACTTGACTCATGTTCCAGCTATTGTCTGTACACATCATCACTACGCCTGTTGTTATTATTCCTCCAACAAGTAATCCTTTCATAAATTTCATATTCATTTTATCATTCCTTTCAATTTTTTAGACTATTATTATTATTACTTTTTTTATTTTGTTTATACTCTTTTATCAAGGTATATATTTCATGAATAGTAATTATTACCAAAAAAATGCCGAATAATTTTTTTAATATTTGAACATTAATATTTGTTGATATTAGTGCCCCTATAATCGCACCAATTACGCCAAATATTGATATGTTTATTGCTAATTTTTTGTCAATGTTTTTTTCTTTATAATTTATTAGTATTGCTGAAATTGATGTTGGAATAAAATATATTAAATTTGTGGCTTGAGCAACATGTTGCTCTACTCCTAAAAAGACTGAAAGTAGAAATATTAGTATTGTTCCTCCTCCCATACCAATACCACTAAATATCCCCGATATTATTCCAATGATTATTTCTAACATGAACTCTCCTTTATTTTATCAACATATTATAAGATACATATATTAAGAAAAAAATAAATATTATTTTTAAGATGTATTCTGGAAATTTTTTTATAATTTTTGCCCCAAGATATCCTCCTATAATTCCTCCTATTGCACACACTATTCCTATTTTCCAATTAATATAATTACTTTTATAGTAAAATACACTTGTTGTAATTACCATTACCAACATACAACAAAGTGATGTTCCTCTTGCTTTTCTAGAGTCTATTTTTAATATATACATAAATGCTGGAACTAGTATCATTCCTCCTCCTGTCCCAAATAGTCCACATATTGTTCCAGCTGATACTCCTATTAAGATTTTTTTTAACATCTTTTTTCTCCTAAGATTAATAACCGTAGCCTTTATGTAATAGGAAAGTATCACTTTTCTATTATATAAAAAACGGATAAAAGTTTTACCTCTTATCCATTTTTACCATTTTTTTATTTTATATTCTCATCTTTTATATAATACTTTGTTCCTACCATTTTATCTGGTAAGTATTGTTGTTCAACATAATGTCCTGGAAAGTCATGTGGATATAAATATCCTTCATTATATCCTAGTTCTCTCATCTTTTCTATTGGAGCATTTCTTATATGCATTGGTATTTCGCCAGTGTCTTTACTTGCAACATCTTCTAATGCTTTGTTTATTCCTAAATATGTAGCATTTGATTTTTTACAGTTTGCAACATATACTGCTGATTCTGCAAGTATTATCCTCGCTTCTGGCATGCCTACCATGTGAACTGCTTGCATCGCTGATGTTGCAATTACAAGTGCTTGTGGATCTGCCAGCCCCACATCTTCTGACGCACATATTACAATTCTCCTTGCAAGAAATACTGGATCTTCTCCACCATTTAATGCTCTTGCAAGATATAATAGTGTTGCATCTGGGTCTGAACCTCTCATTGATTTTATAAATGCACTTATATTATCATAATGTGTTTCTCCATTTTTATCAAATATTGCTTTTCTATTTTGTATACTGTTTTTTATTACTTCATCTGTTATATGTATATATCCATCTGATTCCATACTTGTTGTTAATACTGCTACTTCAAGACCATTTAGTGCTGTTCTCACATCTCCATTTGATATGTCTGCAATTTTTCTTAATGTGCTATCTTCTATTTTTATGCTATATTCTCCTAACCCATCTTTGCTTGTTAATGCCCTTTTTAAAACATTGTATATATTTTCTTCTGTTAGTGGATTTAGTTTTATTACCATTGACCTTGATATTAAGGCTTTATTTACTTCAAAATAAGGATTTTCTGTGGTTGCCCCTATTAGTATTATTGTTCCATTTTCTACATATGGTAATAGTGCATCTTGTTGAAGTTTATTAAATCTATGTATCTCGTCTATGAATAATATACTTTTTCCGGCAGGATTTAACATAAAGTTTTTTGTTTCTTCTACTATTCTTTTAATGTCAGCCACTCCTGCTGTTACTGCATTTATTTTATAAAATTTATATTTTGTTGTTTCGCTTATTACTTTTGCTAATGATGTTTTGCCACAACCTGGTGGTCCAAATAGTATTATACTTGATAGCCTATCTGCCTTTATCGTCCTATATAGTATTTTGCCTGGTCCTATTACATGTTCTTGTCCTTCATATTCTTCTAATGTTTTTGGTCTCATTCTATATGCTAGTGGTTCTGATTGGTTCATAATTAGTTACATTCCTCTCATTTTTATATATGATATTATAAATCTGTCCACTCAAAAAGTCAATATTTTCCCAAACATTTTTTTGTACTTTCTCTTGCTTTTATTTTTTTTTTGATATATAATTCAGAAAAAATAGAGGAAAGGGTTTTGATTATGTTTGCATATATAAAAGGTTCAATTGAACTAAAAACTAAAGATTATATTGTTGTTGATATTAATGGATTAGGATATAAGGTTTTCATGTCACAGAATAATATTAACACCATTGGGGAAATTCATGAAATTGTAAAAGTATTTACTTATGTAAGAGTTAGAGAAGATGATATTAGTATTTATGGTTTTAAAACACAGGAACAACTAAAAATGTTTGAATTACTTATTTCAGTTAGTGGAGTTGGTGCTAAAAGTGCATTAGTTATGCTCTCTTGCATAGAGCCCTCTGATTTTGCAATTGCTGTAATATCAAACAATGTAAAAGTTTTGACACAGGTTCCTGGAATAGGAAATAAATCTGCTCAAAGAATCATTTTGGAGTTAAAAGATAAGCTAAAGGCTGAACAAAGTGAAGAAAGTATTGAAAATGCTAAATTAAAAAGCACAAAAACAACTGAAAATATTGAAGAAGCTATTGCTGGTCTTATGGTTCTTGGATATTCAAGAAAAGATATTGAAAAAGCATTTAACCATCTTGATGTTGACAATTTATCTACTGAAGATTTAATCAAAAAAGGATTAATCTTATTGAGCAAATAAAAAACTGCGCTATGCAGTTTTTTATTCTATCTTATATAATTTTCGTCCTCTGAATATGGTACATCTTCTTTTGAAAATTCCCATGGTTTATCTGATGCTAATTTTCTCCATAATGAAGCATATGGCTCTTGTTTAAATTCTTCTTTTAAATCATCTAAATTTATTTTTGGCAATACTTCTAATGGATTTATTGTATAGTCTAATCCTGTTTCTTCTGTATTTTCTTTTCTAATTTCTACATGTAAGTGTGGAACTCTTGACCCTCCACTAGAACCTGTTTTTCCTATAATTGTTTCAGTTGTTACCTTTTGTCCTGGTTTTACAAGTATTTCTCTTAAATGTCCATATACAACTCTTCTTCCATCATCATTTAATATTTCTACTTTATTACCATATCCGTCATTAAATGCATCAAATCCTTCTGTTGTAGTTCCATCAAATTCTGATAATAATACAGTTCCACCCATTATTGGATGTACTTCTGTTCCAATATCAGCAGTTATATCAAATCCTGAATGTGCTCTTTGTTTAAATAATACATAATGATTTTTTCTTATTCCATATTTGTCATGTTCTGTTACTTTATATTTTGGTGTGATTGGCCATATATATTTACTTTCGTTCATTTTATCTTTCTTCCTCTCTATGTTTTACGCTTTGTAATTTTTCTTGCATCTTCTTTATTTTTTTTCTTTTGCTTTCTATAAATTTTATATTTATTCCTTTGAATTTTTTATCTGTTTTTCTCGCCTTTTTTAGTCTGTTGAATTCTTTTTGCTCATATTGTATTTGTTCATTTAACACTCTTGCTTGTGTTTCTTCTGAAATTCTCCTGTTGTGTGGATTATATCCATATAATACTGCAAGTTTATCTGATATTGAATTTATATATTCCATTGCTCTTTCTCTTTCGATTCTGCAAATGTGAACTTCTCTATCTCTGCCCTGCCTACGATTTACATATAAACTATCTGTTAATCCAAAAAATTCTGAAACATATTTTGATGATAAATTATCTCTATGTAATGTTGAACATAAAAATATTTCCTTATTATTTGGATTTGTAAAGTGCTCTTCCATGTGTTTTTTTATCCCTTCAAATACAATCATTCTTGCTATTCCTGCACTTCTACTGCCTGGTGATGTTATGTATGTATCTAGTTCTATAGCATTACCTGTATTTGATGAGTAATATTTTGATACATCAAATTTAGGGTCTTCGTGAATTATTAGTCTACTATGTTTTAACATTTTTTCACATTCTTTTATGTCTTTGTTTTTAACATTTATGCTCTTTCCAAATTCTTTTTCTATGTCTTTTATTGATGTCCAATAAAATTGTTGATATTTGTCTTGCACTTCTTTTTCATAGTTTTCTATTATGTATTCTGACATATATCTGTTCATTTTTTCCCTTAATTCGCTTTTTTCATGAAATTCGTTTTCTTGTATTTCTTTTTCTAAATATTCTTCAAAGCTCTTCTCTTCTTGGCGTTCACTTAATATTTTGTTTTTTGCATATTTGAATGCTTTTAGTTTTGTTTGATACATATCTAACAGGTCTTTTTTGTATTGTTGTTCATTTCGGTACTGTGATTTTACATATTTTTGATATTTTTCACCATATTTGAAATATTTTGTTATATCATTATATGTAAATGGTTTTTGTCCTTGTGTAATATATGCTGCTCCTTCTAAGTTGTCTTTTTCATCTACTGCAACTATTACTGTGTTTTCATCTGAGTGTACATATTCTGATATGTCTTCTTTTCCTGTTGCAAATAGTTGTCCTTCTCTTCCTTCTTTTTTCATTACTTCAAGTGTTAGTTCTTCTAGTTCCCCAATCTTATCTAGATATTGGCTTTCATTTTCTTTTGTTAGCTCTACTATTTTTGTCATTTTATTCACCTTCTTAGGGTATTTTGAATGTAAAATATAGTTATATTTTACAAGATAATATGATATCATATTTTTCCTGTTTTGTCAAAAAGAGCATAAATCAAAAATTCATGCTCTTAAATCTTTTTCTATTTCTTTATTGCTTTTTGCACTTCAGCATATATTTCTTCGTGTATATCTTCTATTGTTCTTATTTGGTCATTTTTTACACAATCAATTTTATACCAGTTGTATTCTTTTGATACATCACATGCAGCATTATATGCATCTCTTAAATGTTCTTTGTCTGATTCGTGTATATCCTTTTTGGTATCATGTGTAAATTTGTTTTCTCTATTTGCCATTAATTCTTGTGCCTTTTCTACTGGCATATTTAGGAAAAATACTTCTGTGGGAATTGGTAAGCCATATAAATTAAATTCAAAATCAAATAACCAGTCTAAAAATTTTCTTCTTTCTTCTTTGTCTTTTATTTTTCCTGCTTGATGTACCATATTTGCAGTTGTATATCTATCAGCTATTATTATTCCACCATTTTCATAGTATTCTTTATATCCTGTTTGAAATGTTGCATATCTATCTGCTGCAAAAAATGTTGATGCTATATATGGACTAATATCTTTAGCGTTTTTTCCAAATTCACCTGATAAATACATCTTTACTAATGATGAGCTTGGACTATCATAATTTGGAAAACTTACTGTTCTATATTCTATTCCTTCTTTTGTTAATCTTTCTTTTAATTTTCCTAATTGTGTTTGTTTTCCACTCCCATCTGTTCCGTCTATTACAAATAATTTTCCCATTTACTATTCCTCTTTTCTCTATATTTTCTTCTGATATTATATATATAATTTGTTTTTTTGTAAATAATTTTGAATAAAAAAAGAGAACTAGATAACTGGTTTTAAAAGCAAACTATCTAGTTCAATAAACGGATTTATAAAACATATAAATATATGATTTATGTTGTTATTTTAGCAAAAAGAATGCTATAAGTCAATAAAAATTGACATTTTTTTTATTTTTTTGCTATTTGAATAATCCTTTGATAAAATTGAATATTCTTTTCATGAATCCTGGCTCTTTGTATAATGTTAGTTCTGTTGACATTTCTACAGAATTGTCAACTTTTGACCTGTTTCTTCTATCCTCAAACACTTTGCCAACATCATATTGCTCTTGCACCTCTTTGTTTATTCTCTCTAATTCTTCTTGGTCTTTTTTTTGCAATTCTTCTCTTTCTTCTGGTGTGCTTATATAGTCTCTATATATTATACCTAATATCGCTATTGTTTCTGGCTTTAGGTTTTGTTCATTTACAGGTTCTTGTATTTTTACATTATAGTCTGTTGCTTTGTTTTCTGATATAATTCTTAATATTTTTATTGGTATTTTGCTTACTAAATCTATTGGCATTATTTTAAGTATTTCTTCAACTTCGGCAAAAGCCTCTTCATAATTTCTTTTCAATTTTTTCCTCCTATGTATTATTAATAAACTAGTTCTTCTTGTTCTTCTATTTCGATACTGTTTGTTTGTTCTTTGTTTCGCAATTCTCCAAATTCTTGGATTACCTCTTGCTTTTTAGATATTGAAGTTTTTTCATTAAATCCCCTTAACATGCTAATCCATGATGTATTTTGAGTTTGTATATTATCTTTCGTTTGTGATATTTCTGCAAATTTTTCTCTTTTATATTGTATTATTCTTTCCATTACTTTTCCGTCTAATGGTCTTCCCATGTATTCTTCTAATACTTTTTGGCAATTGCGTGCTTTTCCAAGTCTCCCATGTGCTAATGCTGTTGCTTCTGCATCTATAGCTCCATAACACGCCATTAAAATATCGTCTTCGCTTTTTCCTGTTTGGTTGTCGCTTTCTCCTTCATTTTGTCTTTCATATTTTTTATTTATTTCTGTTATTAATTCTATTTTTAGTTTATCTAGCCCATGCTCACTTGATATCTGAGTCATTTTGCTTTGTAATTCGTCATAAACTTTTTGATCCTCTACAGATATTTGTGAAAAGTTTGGATAATATTTTATTCTTATTGCCTTTATTGCATTTGCTATTTTTTTCAAGTTTTCACAAGCATTTCTATATATTGTATCTTGTTCAATTCTATCGTATTCCATATATATGTTCTCCTTTGTTTTAATATACGATTTTATTATATCAAACTTACATTTTTTTGTAAATGATTTTACAAAATATTTTTTTGGTTGTTATTTATATGAATAATTTTTCATTTTTTATGGAAAATTATATCATAAAGTGATATACTACAATAAAATAAATAGGAGGTACAAAAATGGATGAAAATTTAAAAGAAAAACTTTTTAATAAAAGAGAAACAGGGTGGAATAGTATTGATGACAGTGAAAGAAGTGCTATTTACTCTTATTCTAATGATTATATTAATTTCTTAAATAATTCTAAAACAGAAAGAGAGGCTGTTTGTTCAGCAAGAAATATTGCAGAATCTAATGGATTTAGAGATATTTCAAATTTTGAAAGGTTAAACCCAGGTGATAAAGTATATTTTATAAATAGAGATAAGAGTATGTATCTTGCAACAATAGGTACAGAAAAATTGGAAAATGGTATTCATATTGTAGGTGCACATATTGATTCACCTAGATTAGATTTAAAACCTAATCCACTTTATGAAGATAATGGATTTGCTTATTTTAAAACACATTATTATGGTGGAATTAAAAAATATCAATGGACTACAATACCACTAAGTTTACATGGTGTAATTGTGAAGTCTAATGGTGAAAAGATTACTGTTAATATCGGTGAAGATGAAAATGACCCAATATTTACTATTACTGATTTACTTCCACATCTTGCGCAAGATCAAATGGAAAAGAAACTTAAAAATGGTATTGATGGCGAAGATTTAGCAGTTCTTCTTGGTAGTGTTCCATATAATATTGATGGTACTACTGAGAAAATTAAATTGAATATTTTGAATATTCTGAACCAAAAGTATGGTGTTACAGAAACAGATTTGTTGAGTTCTGAAATCGAAGTTGTCCCTGCTTTTAAAGCTCGTTCTTTAGGCTTTGATTCAAGTATGGTTGCTTCTTATGGTCAAGATGACAGAGTTTGTGCATATACTTCTCTAAGTGCAATGATGTCTCTTCAAAATGTTAAAACAACTGCTGTTTGTATATTGTCTGATAAAGAGGAAATTGGAAGCATGGGTAATACTGGTATGGAATCACATATGTTTGATTATTTTGTTTCTGAATTGTTAAATAAAACAGGAGAAAATAGGCTAAATTTATTGGATAAAGTATTTTGCTTTTCAAAAATGCTTTCTGCTGATGTTGATGCAGGATTTGACCCTTTATATGCAGGTGTTTCTGATAAGACAAATGCAGGTTTCCTAGGTCATGGTATCGGGCTTAATAAATATACTGGTGCTCGTGGTAAATCAGGTGCATCTGATGCTAATGCTGAATATGTTGCTTGGGTTAGAAATATATTGGAAAAAAATAATATTAGATACCAAATTTCTGAACTTGGAAAAGTTGATGTCGGTGGTGGTGGCACTATCGCATATATCCTAGCTAATAAGGGTGTTGATGTTATTGACTGTGGTGTTCCAGTTCTTTCAATGCATGCTCCTTACGAGGTTACAAGTAAGTATGATATTTATTCGGCTTTTAGAACTTATAAAGCTTTCTGGGAAGAATAGTCAATTAGAATGCATAACTATTACTACAAAAAACATTTTAAAAATAGTGAATCGGAAAATGTCCTTTCCAACTCACTATTTTTTTCAACCTAATAAATAAAAATTTTTTATACTATAGAAAAAAACTTATTACTATGATAATATTATTAAAATTTTTGTAACATAAACCATTTTATAACGTCTTATATGTAAAAGGAGGATAAAAGTTATGCAGGATATCAAACAAATATATGAACAATATTTTGAAACAGTAAATAAATATCTATTCTGTTTAACTCATGATAATGATATCTCAGAAGAGCTAACCCAAGAAACTTTTTATAAGGCTGTGCAAAAAATTAATACATATAAAGGTAAATGTAAAATGTCAGTATGGTTATGTCAGATAGCTAAAAATCTATGGTATGATCAATGTAGAAAAAACAAAAAGATAATAAATATTGAAGAAAATTTATTTGATGTACAATCACCAGAAACAACAGAAAGTCAAGTTATTTTAAATGATGAAAAAATCTCACTATATAAAAAAATGCAAAAATTAGATGAGAAAACAAGGGAAGTTATATATTTGAGAATAACAGGAGAATTAAGTTTTAAAGAGATAGCAACTATTTTGGATAAAACAGAAAATTGGGCTAGAATAACATTTTATCGAGGAAAAAATAAATTAAAGGAGGTTGATTAGTATGAAAAATGAAAAAACTTGTAATATTATTCAGGATTTATTACCAAATTATATAGATAATTTGACAAATGAAGAAACAAATATTTTTATTGAAGAACATTTAGACACATGTAACAACTGTAAAAATATATTAGAAAATATGAAAAATGATTTGAAGATAAATGATTTACATAGAGATAGCAGAGAAATCAAGTATATGAAAAAATATAGTAATAAAATGAAAATACTCAAAATAATAATATTAACTGTTATATTATTGTTTGTAATTTTATCATTAAGAAAAGTTTTCATAATTTCAGACTTATATAATAAAGCCGAAAAAACAATATCAGCAACTAATTATCATGAAATATCATATAGCTATAATCTCGGAAATTATAGTAAAGAAGAAATTTTCAGATTAGACAATAAGAAAAAAATAATAATAACTCAACTCACAGAAGACGGGGATGTATCGACTACAATTATGTTCGCAAATAAAGTTTCTGATGAAAATAATTCAGATAATATGTATTCTGTGAATATATATGGAATTTCTCCAAAAGGGAAAAAAGTAATTTTAAATAAAACAATGGAGATTTATGATAATTTACAAAATCCATTTTATACAGAAAATTGGTGGCAACTACTTAAGTATTCTATATTAGCATCAATTAAGCCAACAAACTTTAATGGAAATCAATGTTATTATTTAGCCAATTTTAAAAATCCATATTCATATAATTCTGAAGGTATTTATATAAATAAGGAAACAGGATTTCCTCTTAGTACTATATCTTATGAATATAAAAAATCAAATGAAATATCTGATGCTTTTCCTAAACGTGAACCTCTACATGAATATGTATTAGAACTAAATACAGTAATGGAATCTGATTTTTCTGAACCCAATATAAATGAGTATGAAATTCAACAATAATCTACTTAAAATATATATTTACAATTGCTTACTAAAAATCTACTCTGTACTATTTGAACAGAGTAGATTTATTTTTATAACAAATTTTTACTTTTTAGTTGGAGGATTCGCAGTATCATATATATTATCAGCTGCATAAAACTTTAACATATTGGCATAAGTGATAGATTATTAATTTGAATTGCCTTCATACAATATAGTTAAGCAAGATGGAAATTACAGTGAGAAGGAAATTGAAATGTTTAGGAGCGTTGTAGAGAGAGGCGCAAGCTACTTTTTTGAAACTGCTTAAAAAGGGGGAATACATTGTATCTGAATAGAAAACTTTTTATGGAATAGAAGATGTTAAATTTTATTGTTGATAATGTTGATTTTATTGCTATTAATGATAAATATAGAAGAATGTTATGAAAAAAAATATCCTTACCAGTCTCGACCACTGGTAAGGAAAATATTTATATAAGTACTTATACAAAGGGTTCGTATAAGACTGTTATGGTGCGAAAACGAGACACGTTTGCGAAAAATATATTCATGTTCTCACACCTAATATTTATCGATTTATTTTTATATAATTATCACATATTTAAAAATTATACAATAGTTAATTTAATTTTTTCTAAATATATTTAATAATTTATCCCATATTTTATGATGCCATTTTTGTTCTTTATATTCAATTAGTTCTTTATGCTCTATTTTTACAGTATCAACTACATTTTTTTCAACTTTATTCTTAAAAAGATTATCTGGATTGTATTTCCTTCTCATTTCTTTTTGAAGTTTCAACTCATTTTTAGTTAAATGACTTTTAAATTTTTCTTTTTGTTCATCTGTAATACACCAATAATTTAAACATATCATCGCAATTATCCCTCTAGCCTCTTCTGATATATTTAGCTCTTTTAAGGGTTTGGTATAATCAAAATCACATTCATAATTTTTTGAACTATTATCATTAAGAAATTTTATAAATTTACTAGGTATTTTATTCAAATCATCTTGATTAATTCCCTTTAAGTATCGAAGTGTTTCACACATTGCAATACTATATTTTTCATTTACCATTTCATTCTCCTATATCATTTTCTTATCTACTATTTTCATCTCTATCTAAAGCAGCCTCTTTTACTACTCTTGTTGCTTTTTGTGTTGTGCTCACTTTTACTTCATCATCTTGCATGCAATCTTCATAACCATTTTTACCTTTTTTGTTTTTTTCTTGCTCTATTATTAATCTTTTACTAGCATATTCCACAAACTCATTTAATAAGTCAAAATATTCGAGTTTTGAATTCATATTTTTTTTATAATCTTGATGCATATCAATTATTACATGTAACATATCAGTATATCCATCATTTGATACAATTTGTGATATATTTGAAGGCAAAACAGATCTATTAGGTAAACTTTGCATATTCCATCCATCTACCGTACTTGATGTTAAATCGGAATGTTTTTCGTACATAACTTCTAAAAATTTAAAATTTGATTTATCACCATCTTTAAGTCTATCAAATGCTTCTTGCTTTTTTACATCAATAGCATCTCTTGAAAAATCAACACCTTCTTTAAGATTCAATGATAACAACGTTCGTTCAAGCATCCCTTCATACATTAATGAAAATATGAATTCTTTTTTTTCTGTATCATTTTTATAATCTCTGTTAAGAAAAGATTCCCTCCATTCATTAATTAATTTGCTTCTTTTTACCTCATCAACATCATTGTAAACTCCAAATTGATTTTTTTCTCCATATGTACGATGCATAATCCATTTTGCCCAGATATCACATAAATTCAATTCATTTCCATATCCTTCTGCGAAAAAGAACATTGCATCTTTTTCTAAACCTTCTGAACGATCTCCAATTTTTGCATTAATACCATTATAAGCAATACTATCTATATGTTCTATATTTGTAAAATGAAAAAAAGCATGGTTGTTATCTAGCTCTGATAAAGTAACAACATTATTAAATGGAGAAAATTGAATAATACCATTTAAATAATTTAATGCATCACTCATTGTGTGAATTTTATTTTCTTCACAAAATTGTTCAAATTCTATATCATTCATATCTTGAATTCTTTGCATTAATATTGAAGTTTTTTCGCTTTGTTTCAAGTTTCCCAAAATAAATATAATTTTTTCTCTATCTATATTATTCATACAATTACCTCTCAGACAAATTTATTATATATCTTTTACATTTTTTTGTAAATAATATCAAATATAACTTTTAATGCAAATTAATATACTTTTTTTATATATTCTCAAACATCAGTTATCATTTTTTAACATTATTTCTTATATTAAATTAATCAAATACATGAAAAGAGCATTTTTCAGAAGAAAAATGCTCTTTAATGGTTAAAGGAATATTACTCCCATAACACTAACTACAATTGCCACTACTAGCATTGATACTAAGTTAAGTAAAATTATTTCTAGCAAAAGTTTAAAACCATCAGGATTTGGAGAAGTGAGCATTGCATAAAGCAAACTGTATGGAAACGCCACAAATGCTAAATACAATCCCTCCATTCCCGCAATCAATTGTAAAATTTCATGTGACATATAGTTTCGTCCCTCCAAAATAATTATTTTTGTAAATGTCATACCTAGCTGAAAAATGAGGTTTAAACATTTTTCTTATATTTATTATAATCTCTATTTGTTATTATGTAAAATATATATATTTTATGTTTGACATAACCAAAAGTTATGGTATAATTATTATAGGAGGCAAATTATGAATATTAATTTAGAATATTATAAAGTATTTATTACAATAGCTAAAAACAAAAATATTACTAAAGCTGCTAATGAATTAAATATAAGTCAACCAGCTATCAGTAAAACGCTTAAAACAATGGAAGGGCAAATTGGTAAAAAACTTTTTATAAGAGAAAATAAAGGAGTGGCTTTATCAAAAGAGGGGATTGAACTATATAATTTAATATCAAACGAAATCCATAATATAATAAAGGCAGAAAATGTATTTTCAAGAATTATTTCAAACAATGAAATAAAAATTGCAATACATCCTACATTCTTAAACTATTTTATTGATACAAAAAAAATAGATAATTTATTTAATAAGTATTCCAACATAAGTTTTATGGATACTTCAAATTTTGACTTATTAAATAGTCAGTTAAAAAATGGAATGATAGATTCTGCTTTTATTCTTGAGCCAACTAATTATAAATTTGACGATAGTCTTATATTTAAATCTTTAAAAACATTTCATTTATGTATAGTAAGTAATGAACCTTCAACTGAAATTTTTAATAAACCTTTAATTTTACTAGATACTAATCCTAAATATAAAAAAATTGTTCAATCAATTCAGAAAAAGTTTAAAATTGAGGAATCTAGACTAATAATTGTTAATAACTATGATAATATATTACCATTAGTAAAAAATGGCTATGCTAAAGGTATTTTAATTAAGGAATTCGTAAATAATGAATTATACAAAAAAGAAATTTATGAAATTCCAATTGAATATCAATTACCAGATATTAATATCGGTATACTCTATAATATAAACAATGAAAACTTAATAAATTCTCTTTTTCTAAATATATTTTAGCAAAGAAAATAAATAGCTTATATCAATCTTTATATTTTATTGATATAAGCTATTCTTTTATATATGTTATTTTTCTTTTAGCATCTTTTTATTTTCTTTTTCAAGCTGTTTTAAACTTTTTTCTTTTGAAGAATTTGTAAATTTTTTTGCATTTTTCAACCTATACAATTTTAATTATATCTACATAAATGATTAGATTAATTATTTTTTCTTTTAGATTTTTCATCTTCTATTAATTTCTCATCCTCTACATATTTATAATTTAATGCATTTTTACTTGGAATTGATTCAATTAATCTCAAAATTCCTTTTGTATCTAAAGAAAACAAAAAAATATGAACCGATAAATCGATTCATATCTTCTTGTTTTCCTAATCTCACTATTTTCAATGTTTTGAAAGAGTTCGACGAAAACTCGCTTTGGTGAGCCAGGAGGGGTTCGAACCCCCGACCCCGGGCTTAGAAGGCCCGTGCTCTATCCAACTGAGCTACTGACCCAAGTACCTAAATATAATACCACATTCATAGTACAAAGTCAATACTTTTTGTAAAATTTCTATTTCATTCTGAATAATTTTAAAATCTTATTAAGTAGTTTTTTCATTAATCCTTCTTTTTCAATTACAACAGGCAAATCCATTTCTTTACCCTGTCCATTTCTCGCCCTTTTTTCAAACACATTTTGATATTGCTTTATACTTTCTTCTCTCTCTCTTATTTCATTATTTCTATACTGTTCTAACAACTCTTTTTTATGTTTTTCATCTTCAACCCAATATTTAAAATTTATAACAGCTAAAATATCTAATGTTTTAGAGCTTAAATGTTGTTCTCCCAATTCTATATTAGGATCTATATGTTGTTTATACCCTTTGTAAGAATTTATTTTCAATGTTTCCAATAACTTGTGAGGAATTTTCTTAACATATTTTTCGTCAACTTTATCTAATATATCCAATACTTCTGCATATGCATAACCATTATTATACATTTAATTCTATCTCCTATCATTTTACTATATTTTTTCTTGTGACTCTTCTCGTTCTATTTTTTCAGCCTCGACAAATTCACTCATTGCCTGCTGGAAATCACTTTCATGTACTTTTCCTTGTGTAATATATTCTATTATCCTTGGAGTTATTTTTGATTCCTTTGCTTCTCTTTTTATTTTTCTTCCAGATGCCACTTCAAGATTACGTGCAAGGTAGTTCATGTCCATTCCTCTAAGCATTTCTACAGCTTTTCCTATATTCACTTTACTTTTATCTACTGTATTTACTATTAAAATTATATCTTCCTGACTAATACGTTGTTCTAATCGACTTCTATGAAGATTTGTTGAAAACATCATTGATAGTTCATTGCAGTTTATTAATGTTCTACATAGCTCTTCTTCATTTTCTATTGCATCCATTCTTAAATTTATATATGCATATTTAGCAAGTCTAAGGCTATTTTTCGAATACTCTTCTCTTTCCTTTTCTGATATATTTTCACTTAACTCATAATGTAATCTGTCATCCATTGCACATAATAATCTTAGAACTGTGTTTCTTGTTTTTGAATCATCTTTTCCTCCTATAGCTAATGCTATTTTACTAACTATTGTCTCTGGTTCTTTTATCCCTATTTGTACTAACTCTTTCTTATCTATTTCAATTATGTCTAGGAATTTTTCTTCAATATCATATGCTCTCCCTGTAAAAAGGTTGGCATACCTAATGTTTCTTATGTTTGTTACAAATTGTGTAAAGCCCTCTTCAAGTGCAATTCCTATTGGCATTTTTTCTTCTACACCATCAATTGCATATTTACTTGATAATCCAATATTTCCTTCTTGATCTGTTCTTATTGCATGTATCATTTCATGGAAAAAAACATCTCCAAGAAGTCTGTCACCCATACATGGGTTAAGAAAAATTTCTCCAGTATCAGCCTTCCAAAGTCCCAAATATTCTCCTTCTTCATCTTTTGTCTTATCTACCCATTTTATATTCTTGATATTATTTTTTATTCTTTCTATAACATCTTGCTTCGATGTAAAACTTCCAAATAATTCATCAAATTCTTCTAAGAATTTCATTAAATAATATTGAATTTTTCTATCATATTTCTTCTCTTGTAGTGTCTCTTCTATTTCACTTTTCTTCATCTCTTTCATCACTGTTTTCCTTTTCATTTTTGGTTTTATACAAATCTTTCATAGTCTCCATAATATTTGTTTCCTTCATTACCAAATTAACTAATGTCTCTATCTGTTCTGGTGTAATTATTAGTTCAACAACTTTTTCCCCTCGTTCAAGATACTTTTTCTCAGTTAAATCTTTTATTGCTATATAATCATTAATTAGTGTTTTACTTCCATCTCCATGTTCAATATAATATTCCCCATTTTCACCATATATTTCATCATTTTCTCCAATAATAATGTTTATATCTGGAAGTTCAACTTTTCCTTGAACTTTTCTTAATTCTTCTAAGCTTTCTTCTCCTAATCTTCCTTTTTTCTTTACAAATACATTTGTACTTATTTTCCCATCTTCATCATAATTTATTAGCTTATATATATTGTCTCCAACTTCGCTTATTTCTATGTTTTTTAAATCATATCCATTCCTAGATATTGCCTCTGCCATCCCTCTATAAAATAATCTTAACATTTTTTCTTCGCCATGGTATTTCCCCAGTTCCGGTCTAATATTTCTCATAATTAGATTTGCCTCTTCTTCGCTTACTTTTTTTGGTGCAAATTTTCCTCCATAAATGCATTCCATCAATTTACTTCCTTTTTGTAGCATTCCCATCTGTTCTTCTTTTTCTGCGTTTCTAAATTTTATGATTTCAAATGCCGTTTCAAGTTTCTCCTTCAGATATGTATATCCTTTAATTTTAAACCCATTAATCGCACCTTCAATACATTCGTCTGGAAGTCCCTCTATCATTTCATATACATCTTGTAATTTTATTCGAACATCTCTTGTTGACATTTTGAAACCTCTTCCAAATTCTATTAAAAGTTGGTTCAAATTAATTAGTGCTTCATTTAGTTCCTCTGGACTTTGAATCACATCTTCTTTTAAATACATATATGCATCTTTTACAATTTCAATACATCTTTTCTCTGAGGTTTCATTTTCTTTACCACTCTTTTCTTTATTTCTTTTAAGTCTTAACCTGTCATCCATTGACATTAATAAGTCTTGTACTAATTTTTTATCTTCCTCATCATTTGAATGTCTTGTAGCTAATGCTATTTCATCAACTATCTTTTCAGGGTTTTTCAGTCCTATACTTGTTAATCTTTCATCATCTAATTCAAGTATCTCTAACAAATTCTGCTCTGTTTCATATATTCTCACTATTGCTTTTGCAAACTTCTTGTTTCTTATATTGGTTAAATATTGTACAAATCCTTCTTCCAACGCTGTTCCAATTGGTATATACATATGAGATTGTGCATTTACAATAGCATATTTTTTTATAAACCCTATGTTGTTATCTTTATCCGTCCTTATTGAATGAAGCATTTCATGAAACATTGTACTTCCTAATCTAATCATATCAAGTTCAGGGTCTATATAGATAGTTCGTTTTGCAGAACTCCACATTCCCATCGCCTTTTTTTCTTTCACTAATCCTTCTTCAAACCTGACTTCTTTTATTTTTTCATTTACTCTTTTTATTACTTCTTCCTTTGGTATATACTTTCCAAATAAATCATCAAATTCCTCTATTGCATTTTCAAAATGAGGTCTTATATCATCATCTGCTATTACTTTCAATTCACTCATTTCTTTTCTCCAATTTTTTAATTAATAATATCTGTATTTGTCATACAATCTTTTTCTATTGATTTTTTTAAATCTTCTTCATCTTGAACATCACTTATTTCATCATTTTTAATTTCGAAAAATACTATGCTTTTTATTTCATGATTTATGTATTCAACATATTCCTTTTGCTCTCCTCTTATAGTTTTTAGTCTATAATATTCTTTTCCTTTATAATTTATCTTATCCTGTATCATAGTTCCTCCAATCATATAATCAAATAAAGAACAATTCACAAAAACTCTTTATTCTCTTATACATAAAAACTTCTCTTTTTCAGAGAAGCTTCTTTTTATATTCCTAATATTTTAACCTCAACATTATACATTTTATATTTTTTTGTTTCTTCATCTATTCTAAATTCTATTAATGTATTTTCCAGTGTTTCTTGGTTTTGTCTTAGGTCTGTTGTGAAATATAATTTTATTTTTGATATTTCTAGTTTGTTTTTTACTATTTCTTTGAATGCTTCTACTGTATGCTTGTCGTCTTCACATACAAATATTAATTGTGGCAGTGAAGAATATCCAGAATCCCCTGGCACAAAGTTTTCATAGAATTCTTTGTACATTGTCATTTTGTCTACTAATTTCTTCTTCCAATCTGGTTCTCTTCTTATTACTTCAAATAAAAATACTATTGATTTATTATTTTTGGTAAGTTTCACAGAGCCCCCTGTTGCTTTAAATGTTTTTCCCATAATTTTAGCAGTTAATGATGGTTTTACTACATAACTGTCTAATGCTTTTACTTTCCTTAAATATGCTATTAGTGTTTGATTCCCTGCTAGTCTCTTTTTTATCATTGCAACTGGTTTTACATTATCTGTTTGTTGCCATTTACATTCTATTTCTTTTGATGTTAATAAATATTTTCCCATTTTCTCTAAGCAATATATTCTATATATTCCTTTTCCTTCTTCTGAAGTGAAGTAGTATCTTGTTAATATTTTTGATTTTACTAGTTGCTCTAATTTGTTATTTAATTTATCTTGTGACTTTAGGTCATATCCTTTTAATTCTAACATTTGATATATTTGTCTTGATGTTATAAATTCAAATTCATTTACTAATTCTAATATTGCAAAGTGTATTTCTGTTATATGCCCTATGTTTATTTTGTGTATTATTTGATTCATAGATACATATCCATCTTTTCCATCAAATGTTTTTATTTCTCCTTCTCTTATTGCAAATGGTGATATTTGCGCTTTGATTTGGTTATCTTCAACCATTTCAATCCCTCCTTATAATTTAATTAAACTATAACTAATTTTACTTTTTTCTTCTCTGGTATTATTTTTTTTATACATACATCTACTGTTTCTCCATATTTTAGGTCTTCTGTATATTCTGTCATTCCAACAAGGTTTGGTGTTAATTCTATAAAGACTCCGTTTTTTCTTTTTTCAGTGTCTCTTACTATTCCTTTTACTTTCATTCCTTCTTTGAATTTTTCTATGTTTTCTTCCCATGTTCCTAAACAGTCTTTATATGATAAGTTCACTCTCCCAGTCTCTTCGTCAATAGATTTTATCATACATTTTACTTTTTGTCCAACTTTCACTCTTTCTTTAGGTGATTTTATTCTTACTACTGATAAATCTTCTATAAATGCTAGTCCAACAGGTCCATCTTCTATTTCTATAAATGCCCCATATGGCTTTATTCCTGTGACTGTTCCATCAACTATTTGTCCTTTTTTTATATCCATTTCTATCTCCTTCTTCTTTCGTTTAGCTTTATTATATATGTTTTGCTTTTGTTTTTCAATGTATTTTTGAATTTTTTCTAAAATTTGTATATTTTACTTTATTTATTTTTCATTAATTAATTTGTTTACTTCGTTTTGTGAAAGATATCTCCATTTTCCTAGTGGTATGTCTTTTACTCCTATAAATCCTATTTTACTTCTATGTAGTGCTATTACATTTCTTCCAATTGATTCACACATTTTTCTTACTTGCCTGTTTTTTCCTTCATGTATTGTTATTTCAATTCTTGATATGTTTTTTTCTTCATCTGTTTTTAGTATTTTTACTTTTGCTGGTTTTGTAATATATCCCTCTATTTCAACACCATTTCTCAGTTTTTCTACTTCTTCTTGTTTTATTATTCCTTTTACTGTCGCATTATATGTTTTGTTTATTTCATGTTTTGGATGTGTTATTTTATATACAAATTCTCCATCGTTTGTTAATATTAATGCACCTGATGTATACATGTCAAGTCTTCCAACAGGTACAATTCTTTCTTTTACTTTTACTAAGTCCAAAACTGTATCTCTTCCAAATTGGTCATCTGCTGTTGTTACATAACCTATAGGTTTATTTAATAGTATATATACATGCTTTTCTTCTCTTTTTACTTTTTTACCATTATATTCTATTATATCTTTTTGTGGATTTACTTTTGTTCCAAGTTCTGTTGTTATTTCTCCATTTACTTTTATTTTACCTTGTGCTATATACTCTTCACATTTTCTTCTTGATGCTATTCCACATTCAGCTAAATATTTTTGTAATCTTATTTCTTCCATTTTTTATATTTCCTTTATTAAACAAGTTATATTAATTATTTGATTTGCATAATATATATTAATTCCTTTTACTTTTTAAAAGGCTTTATATAGATCTCCCGGCAAGTTCCTCTTGTCGGGTTTTATAATTATTGTGCATTTTCTTATCTTTGGTCTAAAGTATTTATTATTTCTTGAAAGTACTGTGGCAGTGGTGCTTCTAACTCCATTTTTTTACCTGTTATTGGATGTACAAATTCTAGTTTCTTTGCATGTAAGCATTGCCCTTGAACATTAAATTCGTTTTTCCCATTTGAATATGTTGTATCTCCTATTATTGGATAACCTATATATGAAAGATGTACACGTATTTGATGCGTTCTCCCTGTTTCAATATTAACTTCTACTAATGTGTATTTGTCATACCTTTTTAATACTTTTATATGTGTTATTGCATTTTTTCCCTTTTTGTTTACTGCCATTTTCTTTCTATCAGACGTACTTCTTCCTATTGGCATGTCTATGGTTGCCTCATTTTCTTTTATTATTCCTCTTACAAGTGCTATATATGTTTTTTTGACCTCATGATTTTTTATCTGTTCACTAACATTTACATGTGCTTCATCATTTTTGGCTATTATTAATAACCCTGATGTGTCTTTATCAAGTCTATGAACTATTCCTGGTCTTATTTCTCCACCTATTCCTGATAATGAGTCTTTACATATTGCCATTATTGCATTTACTAATGTTCCGTCCGGATTTCCATTTGCAGGATGTACAACCATACCTTTTGGCTTGTTTACTACTATAATATCATCGTCCTCATATATGATGTCTACTGGTATGTTTTGTGCTTTTAGTTTTATGTCTTTCGCTTCCTGCTTTTCTATTGTTATAATATCTCCTTCATTTATTTTATATGCTACTTTCTGCTTTTTATTGTTTACTAATATCTCTCCATTTTTTATTAGTTTTTCTGCAAATGTTCTCGTTATTTTTTCACTCTTATTTGCTATATATGAGTCTAATCTTTTTCCTTTTTCTTCTTTTTCTACTATATATTTTTCCATAATTCTCCTAACACTATTATTTTTCTATTTCATAAAATACAAAATAATCATCTTGTTTTAGTAACTTATAATTTTTTAGTTCTGCATTTTTTATTATCATGTTTATTTTTGAATCTTTATATAATATTACATGTGTTATATCATATTTTTTGAATGTATCTTCAAAATAAACTTCAAGATTATCACATTCTATAAAGTCTGTGAATACATTTACACCTTTATTAAATACCGGATCATATAAATCTGCTCTTGAGTCTATAAATACTGGTATTCCTCTATATAATAAGTAGCTTCCATAATTATATTGATTATATAATCTTACATTTGTAAAATCATTGTTGAAATATTCTATAATGAAGTTACTCATTTCAACAGGATATGATTTTTCGTCAACATATGGTGTTCCTATTTTAGGTTTCATTGTATATAAACTTAATAGTAATGCAACTATAGTTATTAGTGGTACACCTATTTTGTTTACAAACATATCTATTAGTTTTTTATCTGTTTGTTCATCTCCATTTGAAAACCATTCATATACCAATTTATTTACTATTGGTAAACCCATTATTATTAACATTGTTGATTGTCTCTTTGAGTAGAATGTTAATGCTATTAGTCCTGCTAACATAAATAAGTCACTTAATTTTATTTTTACTTTTGTGAATGTTAATACCGTTAGTGTTACAATTAATATTACAAGTACATTAATGTTACTGAATAATACTAATGGCTGATGTTCATTTATGCTTTGAGTTGTTGTACCTGCCATTGTTTTTAATAAGTATGTGTAAGGTGTTGAGCCTAATGGTGTCAATAAACCTGTAAATATACATATTATCATTATCAGTATTAGTGTTTTGGCTCCTTCTCTCCTTGGAATTATTATTTTATAATCTTCTCTTATTTCTTTTCCATATTTTTTTGACATTTTTTCTTCAATTATTCTTACCATATATTCTGCAATATATGGTAAACCTAATATGAAAAAGAATGGCCATCCTGCAACATGTAGATTTGCTATTAATATTGATATTATTATTATTGGTATTCCATATTTCTTATTGTTTGTGTCTACTAATTTTTCAATAAAGAATAATTCTAATGCAAATAATATAAATGTAACTAACTGTGCTCTTGCTGTTATAAAGTCTTTTAACATATACATTGATGCCATTGCAATTATAAATGATAAAAATTGATTTTTTGCTATTTTTCTGTTTATCCTATATATTGTAATTCCTAATATTGCAGCAAGTATACATGTTACTACATATATTCCTGTCATTTGTCCCATATTGTTATATATTAAATATGTTAATGTGTCATATAACCAATGAGGATATGTGTATTCTAATCCACTATGCCATGAAAAGTGTTCAAGCATATCCACATTCTCTGTCTGTGTTATTAGTTCTCCTATTTTTATTGTGTAAAACGTGTCATTTTGCAGTGTTCTTGGTGTTAATGTTATACTATATATAGCAATTAGTATTATTGCTAATATTTCAAATATCTTTTGTTTGCTAATTTTATTTTTCATTTTTACCCCCACATTTTTGTTTTGGTTTTCGTCTTTTTATTATATCAAAAAAAGTTTGAAAATAATAGTATTTCCAAACTTTTTTTATTTTATAGGATTTTAGTATGCTTTTTTATACAGCTTCTTGATCTGCTGTCTCTTCTTTATTTTCTGTTCCTTCTTCATTTATTAGTTCTAAGCTACATATTGATACTTCATATGCTACTTTTATTTCTGATGTTCCATCTTCATATTTCTTTTCATATTGTCTTGATTGTACTCTACCTACTATTTTTACTTGTGAGCCAACTTCTAAGTTTTGGCAGAATCTTGCATTTCTTCCCCATGCTATTGTTGGTATATAGTCTGATTTGTTGTATGCTCTGTTTACTGCTAATAGTAAGTCTGCAATTTCTCTTCCAAATGGTGTTTGTCTGTAAATTGGTTTTTTACATACAAATCCAATAAGTACAACTTCGTTTGTTGTTTCTTCTTTTTTTACTATTTCATTCTCTACTTGTTCTTGAACTTCTTCAAGTTCTTCTATGTCTTTTGCAAACACTGTTAATATTAGTTTGTTTCTTTCATTTTCGTAACTATTGTATGATCTGAATTGCCCTTTTATTAATAGTTTTTTACCTTCTGCTAACATTTCATCAGTTATTAATCTTTCTGATACTGTTATTGGTATGATGTCTGCATTTCCACTTAAACGTGGTATTGATAAGTTAAATGTGTAAAACTTCTCTCCATAAATTTCATGGCTAAATCTTTTTTCGCCTGTTACTTTCCCTACTAATGTTAAGTAGTTGTTTTCTAAATAATTTGTATCCAATTTTATTTCCTCCCTACCTTTTTTATTTATCGATTGTAATTCTCTTTTTGCTTTTTTTATTTAAAATTTTCTACATTTTTTATTATACTATATTTTTTTGGTTTTGTCTACATAAAAAGTTATTTTTTTCTACTTTTTTGCCGTTTTTTCTTAATTTTAGGTCGTTTTCGGGTCTTTTTTATAGATTATGGAGTTCTTTTGTTATAAAAATTATTAAATTTGTATATGTTTTCTTACTCTTTGGGTCATTTATTTCTACTTCTTTGGCTTCAATTATTTCATCATTTTCCTTTTTTATATTTCTTTGTACACATATCATCATCTTCTCTTCTTTTATACTTGATATAGTTATTGTAGCTTTAGAATTAAATCCATATGTTATTAATTTTATTGGTTTTTGTATTTTTAGTTCTTTTAGAAAATCTATTTCCATGTCAGCATTTACAATCATGTATTTTGTATTTACTATAATGTCATTCATATATTTATATTCTTCTTTTTTTAGTTTTATGTTTTTCATTACTATTATTTCATCAAATTTTACGTTTTTTATGTTTCTTATACTTTCTTCATTTATGTTTATTATTTTGATATTATTGTCTGCAATAATTCTTTTTATTTCTTGAACATCTTTATTGTTTGCAATCATCCCAATTAATATCATATTTTTCTCCTCTTTCTATATGCTATTATCTCCCTTATGTTGCTTTTTATTCTTTTATTGCTTTATTTGAGTTCCATTATTGTCTATAGTATAATTGTCTTTATAAATCATGTCAGATATTTTTACAATTTCATATCCACTTGATTTTATATTTTTTATTAACATATCCAAGCTTTCAGCAGTGTGTTTTGTTCCATTATGGCTTAATATTATTGACCCATTTTTTATTTTGTCTTTTATTCTTTGCCACATCTCATCTCCTGTTTTTCCTTCATAGTCCAATGTATCTGTATCCCATTGAATTGGGTAATATCCACTTTCTGTTGCCGACTTTATAACAGTATTATTGTATTCTCCATATGGTGTTCTATATAATTCTATTTTCTTTCCTGTTATTTGTGTTATTTTTTCTGCTCCTTGTTTTATTTCTTCAATGTTTTTTTCCATACTTAATTTTTTTACATGTGGATGTGTGTTACTATGTGTCCCTATATCATGCCCCGCTTCATGTATTTTTTTTACTGCTTCCGGATATTTTTCTGCCCATTCTCCCACAATAAAAAATGTTATTTTTGTGTCATTATTTTTTAGTATCTCTAATATCTGGTCTATATCATCTGCATTCCATGCACAGTTCATTGTAAATGCAATCTTTTTTTCTTCTGTTTGTACATTATATATTGGCAAACATCTTTCTTGTGCAGATGTTGGTATTACTTTTTGACTGTCTATACTGGCTACTCCTATTAATATTGCTACTGTGAGTATCGATACCAAATATGTTTCAATTTTTTCTTTGTTGAATACTAAGAACATAAAAAACCTCCAAATTAAAACTTAATATTATATTTAATATTTATGTTTTAATCTGAAGATTATGATTTTATATTTGATAATTTATTTAATAAAATTTTTAAAATATATTGAAAAAAATATTAATATAAAATATACTAAATATGTAAGTTTTAAAAAAGGAGTTTGTAACAAATGAAAAAAAGTTATAAAAAAATAATAAGTAGTTCAAGTGGTATAACTCTAATAGCTCTTATTGTTACTATAATTGTATTGTTAATTTTAGCAGGAATAAGTATTGGAGTGTTAAAAGATGACCATAACATTATAGATAATGCAAAAGAAGCTACATCAGATACTAATTATGAAAATGCTAATGAAAAAGTATCTTTGGCACAAGTAAAAAGTTATAATAATAATGGAACACTTGATTTAAAAAAATTAAAAGATAATCTTCAAGAAATTGGTACAATATCAAAAGGAGATAATTTCCCCGTGAAAGCTATTGTTGACGGTTTTTTATTTACAATTTATCAAGATGGTACAATTAAGAATGATGAAATTACATCTTCTAGCATATACGTTTTCTTATATGATGATGGTACTTTAAGTTTTGGAAGCAAAAACGACCCAATTGCAGGTAAAAAAGTTTTGAAAGAATATGGCAATATACAAGATAAGGCTTTTACAAGTTGGCAAGATGCTGATAAAACTAAACATTGTACTACACCCTGGTATGATGATAGATTAAATATAAAAAGTGTAACAATGGTTGATAATATTTCACCTAAAAGCATGTCTAACTGGTTCTTCGGTTGTTCTAATTTAACTTCAATAGATAACCTAAGTAAAATAGATTCAGCCTTACTAACAGATACGTCTTACTTATTTTATGACTGTACAGGTTTAATAACACTAAATTTAAGTAATTTTGATGTAAGCAATGTAACCACAATGCAGGCAATGTTTTATAATTGTACAAATTTAGAAAGTTTGAACTTAGATAATTTTAATACACGAAATTTAACGACTATGTATATTATGTTCTCTAATTGTAACAGTTTAAAAAGTCTAAATTTAAAAAGTTTTGATACTAGCAAAGTTACCAATATGTCATATACATTTTTTAATTGTTATAATTTAACAAATATAAATCTTAGTAGCTTTGATACTAGCAATGTAACAACTATGAAAACTATGTTTCATAATTGTTTTAAATTAAAATCTTTAGATGTTAGTAGTTTCGACACTAGCAATGTAAATGATATGTCTAATATGTTTCGTGGTGGAAATAATGGTACCATGGGATTAATAGAAATAAAGGGTCTTGAAAATTTTAATACAAGTAAGGTTACTAATATGTATGCTATGTTCTACAATTGTCCTAATTTAACATCATTAGATTTAAGTAGTTTTGATACTAGCAATGTAACTGATATGTCCTGGATGTTTGCCGGTGGTGGTTCTTTGTCTATGAACTTAGCTGAAATAAAAGGTTTGGAAAACTTTAATACAAGTAAAGTTACAAATTTACAATCTATGTTTTATAATTGTATTAAACTATCTACATTGAATTTAAGTAGTTTTAATACTAGTAATGTAACTGATATGTCTTGGATGTTTGCTGGTGGTGGCTCTTTATATATGAATTTAACTGAAATAAAAGGTTTGGAAAGCTTTAATACAGGTAAAGTTACAAATATGAATTCAATGTTTCAAGCATGTTACAAGTTCACATCACTTGATTTAAGTAGTTTTGATACTAGTAATGTACAATACATGTCTAAGATGTTTATTAATACTACTAATATGCAAGTAATATATGTAGGTTCAAAATGGACTATGGAAAATGTAGAAGATGATACAGATATGTTTGATGGTTCTGGAGTTAGTGGAACAACATTAAAATAAATACAAAAAACACTGTAATATTGTAAAAAATATATGCAGTGTTTTTGTTTTTTTAATAATCTTTTATTCTTTCTTTTACCCCCTCAAAATCTATTAATTTCCAAGACCAATTTTTATCGCTTTCTGTTCCTGGAACATTTATTCTCGCATTTTCATCTAATCCAAGTATGTCCTGAATCATTATAATTGGCATTTTAGCTTTACATTTTGATAAATATTGCATGATTCCGATATTAACATTTATATCATAACATTCATTTCTTCTTAAAAACTCCTTCAGTCTTTCTTTATACTCATCATTAAGAGTTTTATACCAACCATATATTGTGTTGCAGTCATGATTTCCTGGAAATACAAGTACATTTTCATCTTCATTATCTTTGTCATATAGATTATCTAAATCTATTGAAAATTGTAATATTTTTTGTCTTGTAAATCCATAATGTTTTCTTAATTCAATTGTTTCCTCTCTTATCTCTCCTAAATCTTCAACTATCAGGTTTTCTGTTTTTACATCTTTATCTTTAAATAATTCATCAAAAAAGCCATAACTTACTCCTTCAGTATAAAATCCTTCTTTTCCTGTTTTACCTATTGGAATTTGAAAAAATGAATCATACCCCCTAAAATAATCAATTCTAACTTTATCAAATAAGTTCATATGATATTTGAATCTCTTTATCAAATATTTGTAGTTGTTCTTTTTCATATTCTCAACATTATAAACAGGACTATTCCATTTTTGTCCATTTTCATTAAAATAGTCTGGTGGTGTTCCTGATTCAAATGTAAATTTTCCATCTTTCATTTCAAAACATTCAGAATGGTATTTTGTTTCCACAGAATCAAATATTGGATATACTGGCATATCTCCAATTATTTTTACGTTTTTCGAATTAGCATATTGTTTTAATTCTTTCCACTGTTTATATAGTATGTATTGTAAAAATAAATAATACTCTTTTGCATTTTTCTCTTTTTCACTTTTATATTCAGCATACTCAATTATTTCTTTTAGCTTTATAAATTCTTGGTATTCTTCATTTGGTATAAAATTACTGAATGCTTCTTTATAATATTTTTCTTTAAAATTATCATATTTTACTCTATCACTATTTTCCCTAATTTTAGCATCTTTTATTAAATTTTGCTTCATAAGTTTATCTAATGATATATAGTCCTCTTCTAATGCATAATAGCTAACAGGTGAATATGGATGGCCACAACTCTCATTTATCGGTAGTATTTCCCAATATTTTATATTGTTTTCGCTTAATATATCTATAAATCTGTATGCTTCATACCCAAAATCTCCAATTCCATATTTGCTTGGTAGAGAAAATATAGGAAGTAAAATACCTTTTTCTTTCATATATTCGATTCCCTTCTATTTATTATCTTTTGATTTCTTTCTTAATAATTATATATTATAGTTTTTTTATTTTCAATATATATTATTATATTTCATTATATATTACAAAATGCTTGATTTTCGGTATGAATTATTGTATAATAACTATGTAAACTGCATATGCAGTCTATATTTTTTGAAAGGAGGCATAATTATGCCTAGCTTAGGAGCACATCTGGCTATCACATGGATGATTTGCCAAGACTCCAATCGCGACCTTTCTACCCCCATGGTAGTTGGGTCTTTTATCCCTGACATTTTGGGTTGTTGTAAAGCTTCTCACTTTCGGGGAGAATCGGGATGTATTTATCCTGATTACAAAGTACTGGGTACAAGTTGTATCCCTGTAAGTTGTTGGGATAATAATCCTAGCAATGTGGAGTTAAATCCACAAATCCACTTACGTGAGTTTTTCTCTCACAATCGATTTTCTAATCCCGACTTTGCGTTAGGAATTCGATCCCATATTGTGGCAGACGCGATGTGGACTGGTACACTTCCAAAAGTTTTTGACTTTTCGGAACAAGACAAAGGTATTGTTCGAAATGTTCGTACAGGTGCTGTTATGTCCCCCCTTGATTATAAGGATAGTTTGTACAAGTTCTATCCAGAACTTGATAACTACCTTTACAAGATGGCGAGAATAACTGAAAGGGATCTCCAAATGATAAAAAAAATCATTTGTGAGGAACTTCCCAGCGAAAAGGCAAATTTTATTTGCCAATACCTGAACTATCGTAGTGATTACACTTTCGCTAGTTCTGGTTTCGATGAGGAAATTCTCGAATCCTATATTGCTAAGTGCTTAGCAATGTTCTAACACAAAGCAAACAAAAAGAGATAGGAAATTTATTGTTCTTATCTCTTTTTGTTTGTTTACAAATATTTGAATTTTATCTGTAAAATATTAGTATATACATATTTCTCACTCTATCTGCACACACTATATTTGTGAAAAAACTTGTTATACTTCAATAAAATCAATATAACGAGGTGATTTATATGTATTTATCTGATGCAGTTAGAAACAGAATAAAATTCTATCAAAAAAAGAATGATATGAGTCTCTGGGCATTATTTAAGTCTTCAGGTGTACCAATGTCAACACTTGCAGCATTTATGAGTAAAAGAACAGAACTAATAAAATTGGATACTTTATTGCATATATGCGAAGGCTTTGGCATTACTATTACTGAATTCTTTGAAGATGATGTATTTATTGATGTCGAACAAGACTAAATTAATTAGTTAAACCAAGGACAAATAAGTAATTTATACTATTTGTCCTTTATTTTTCGTAATTGCTATTTTGTTAATATGTTTTTATTTTGTAATATAAATGTAATACAAATGTAATATTTGTGTAATACACTTTTACGACAAAATATTGTATAATATATTTGACGAATTATTATACAAAAAGACAAAAAATGGAGGATATAATGAGCATTGAATCTGACTTAAGGAAAGATGGAATAAGAGTAGTTAATATTCTTGATACAGTATCTGTAAATAAAATAGCACATAACATCGCATCAAAGCTTTGTGAAACTTTTCCTGAACTTTCTTTCAGTGAAAATGACTTATTTTCAAAACTATCAAAGCTAAAAATGTATAGGGCTAGTATGCCAGATGGAATGGCAGAAGCTAACTATTTTTATAAAAACACATCTATATATTTTAATGATAAAATTGCTAATGATGATTTAGAAGAATTTGCAATTCATGAATGTATACACTATATTCAAGAAATAAAGGATAAAAGAAATAACTTGGTTCGTATGGGGCTATGTAATTTCGATAACTTTAAAATACTTGGTATGGGATTAAATGAAGCTGCTGTTCAATATATGACATCAAAAGTTATTGGGATTGAAAAAGACTATGTTAAATATTTTGGCATTTCTTTTAGAACAATTAGTCCTTCATATTATCCTTTAGAATGTAATTTAATTGAACAAATGTCATATATAACTGGAGATACTATCTTATATGATAGTACAATAACAAGTAATGACAAATTCAAGGATAAATTTATTGAATTAACTTCAGAAAAAGCATATGATAATATAGAATATTATATTGATCAAATACTTGAAATAGAAGAAAATATTATTAAATTAACAAACAAATCTTATTCTTTTGATGAAAGAAATAAAAAAGTTGAAAAACTTGAAAAAAAGGTTGACACTAATAAGGTAAAAATTGCAACTTATTTTATAAAAGCTCAAAATACTATAATAAAGGAATATTTTGATAAAGCTTTTAAAAAAGTCGAAACATTAGAAGAACTTGAAAATTATAGAAGAAGCCTAGAACATTATAAAGAGTTAATTGGTCGTACAGATGATTATACTTTTTTTGATGATTACTATACAGAAAAGATGTCAGCACTAGAACATAAATCTAACGTACTTGAAAATGGTGGCATCGAAACAGCTCTTGAATATAAAAAACCAAGTAAATTTGTATCATTATTCAGAGCTATTAAAAACTTCGTAACAGGAGAAAAAATACATAATTAACAAAAGATTTTAATATACAAATGATTGTTATTACACGAAAGTCTTTATAATTTACAGATGATGGCTTACCAAAGATATGTACACAAAAGATTTCTCTTACCTAATTTCACAAAAGACAATCATACTAAAGACACTAAATTACAAAAGTGAAGTTTTCTAAATAACTAAAAAAATCCACAGATGTGGATTTTTTTAGTTATCTTCTAAATATTTCATTATAGAATATGCTGTATCTCTACCAGATCTTGATGCCCATGCAACAGTACCTTTAGCTCCAGCTATATCCCCACCAGCAAATATTTTTTTATTTGAAGTTCTATTATCTTCATCAATTTTTATTTTTCCATTGCCATCTAATTCTATTCCTAACTCTGATACGAATTTTTCAGGTCTTGACCCCAATGCCATTACAACATAATCAATATCCATACTATAATTACTATTGGGTATATTCACTGGGACTTTTCTATTTTCTCCTTCTTTTTCGACTAGTTCTGTTTTTATTAGTTCTATTTGTTTTACTTTGTCTTTTCCATGTATTTTAACTAAATTATTTTGAAATAAAAATTCAATTTCCTCTTCTTTTGCCTCATTTACCTCTTTTTCTTCTGCTGGCATCTCTTCCTCTGTTCTCCTGTATATTACATATACTTTTTCTGCACCAAGCCTTTTTATCGTCCTAGCACAGTCCATTGCAACATTTCCACCACCTATAATTGCAACCTTTTTGTTATTATATTCAGGATGCTTTCCTTTTTCTAATAACTGGTTACCACCATATACTCCTTCTAGTTTTTCTCCTTCTACTCCCATTTCAATTGATATATTTGCACCTATCGCTAAGAATATTGCATCATATTCTTTTTCAAGTCCGGCTAAATTAAGATTTTTTCCAAGTTCCATATTGTACTTCACATCTAATCCCAAATCTAATATTTTTTGGACTGTTTCTTGTACAATTTTTTTAGGTAATCTAAATTCTGGTATTCCATGTATCAATAGTCCTCCAAGATAATTATATTTCTCATATAATGTAACAGAATACCCATTTTTTAATAAAAATGCACTTGCTGTAAGTCCGGCTGGTCCTCCACCTATTACTGCGATTTTTTTGTTTTTTCTGTCTTTCGTTTTTTGCATTTTGTATTTTTCTTTTATTGAAATGTCTCCTACAAATGCTTCTAATTCCCCTATACTTACAGGCTTAGATTTTACTCCTCTAACACATGAGCCTTCACATTGTTTAGTATGTGGACATATTCTACCACATACAGCTTCTAATACAGTAGTTTCTGATAATATCTCATATGCTTTTGGATAATTTGCCTCTTTAATCGCTTTTATAAATGTTGGTATATCATTTCCTAAAGGACATCCTTTTTTTGAGCAAGGTTTTATTTTACAGTTTAAACAATATTCTGATTTTTCTTTTAATTTTTCCATTTTTATCTCCATTTTCTATTTTAGTTTTTCCATGACTTTTTCTAGGTCTCTTATAAAGTCTATTTTTTTAGTTTCATCACGCAATAATGCAGCAGGATGCCATGTTGGCATATACATAATTCCCTTTTTCTCTATCCACTTGCCTCTACTTCCAGTAATTCCATATTCTTTACCTAGTATGTTTTTTAATGCAACACTACCTAATAATACTATTATTTGTGGTTTTACAAGTATTACTTGATTTCTTAAATAGTCAAGACATGCATTTGCTTCATCTTCCTCAGGATTTCTGTTAGATGGTGGTCTACATTTCACTATATTTGCAATATATACTTCTTCTCTTTTTAATCCTATTGCTTCAAAAGCCATATTCATCAATTTGCCTGCTTTTCCCACAAATGGTTCTCCTTGTATGTCTTCGTCTGCACCTGGTCCTTCTCCTATAAACATCAATTTCGCTTCTTTATTTCCTGTTCCAAATACAACATTATTTCTATTCTTATATAATTTGCATTTTTTACATTGTTTAGTCTGTTCTTCAAGTTGTTCCCAATTATTGTACATTCTTTTCACATCCTATATATTAAAAATTTTCATAGCATTTTCATATGTAATTTTCGCTATTTCATCAATACTCATTTTTTTTATTTCTGCTATTTTTTGTGCAACGTATTTCACATTCCTTGAGTCGTTTCTTTTTCCTCTATTTGGTTCTGGTGACAAATATGGACTGTCTGTTTCAACTAATATCTTATCTAGTGGTACCATTTTTACAACATCTGGTGCATTCTTTGAATTCTTAAATGTTATTGGTCCTGCAAATGATATATAAAATTCTAACTCAAGTGCTTGTCTAACTAATTCTTGATTTAATTGACAACAATGAAATATTCCTTTTTTATTTACTGTATTTTGTTTTAGTATTTCTATTGTATCAACAGAAGCATCTCTTGAGTGTATTACTATTGGCAAGTCTAACTCATTAGCTATTTTTATTTGTTCTATAAAAGCCCTTTTTTGTAATTCTTTATTTTCTTTCTCCCAATAATAGTCAAGCCCTATTTCTCCTATTGCAACAATTTTTTTATTCATATTTTCTTTCACAATTTTTGATATTTCACTTATACTTTTCCACAATTCTTCTTCAAATTGTGGAATGTCATTGGGAGAAATACCACAAATCGAATACATAAATTCATATTTATTTGATAATTCTATTGCCTTTTTTGATGATTCTATATTATACCCTGCTACAACAAATTTTGTAACTCCTGATTCATATGTATCTTTTATAATTTTCTCTCTATCTTCATCAAATTTCTCGTCATTATAATGTGCATGTGTATCAAATAGTTCCATATTCTCCTCCTCATTTATATATAACAACCACACTTGCAACTGCATATTTTTTGCAGTGTGAAATGCTTATGTCTATATCTTCTATTTCTCCCCTATATTTCTCTGGTATTTTAACATATGGCCTACCATTCTCCATATTAAGGATTTCTATATCTTTCCAAGTAATATCATATTTGCTTTCTAATATAGACGATATTGCTTTGAATACTGCTTCTTTACCTGCAAACCTCGCTGAATAATGTTGATATTTCTGTGCCTTTTTCTTTTCACAATATTCTATCTCACGTTCTGTATATACCCTCTTACAGAATTCATTTTCTGTACTTTCAATGCTCTCTTTTATTCTTTCTATTTCTATTATATCTACACCTGTTTTTATTTTCATCTTTATCACATTCCTTTTATCTAAAAAAGCGACACTCATGTCGCTTTTATTTAATAAGTAATATTACATTCAAAGCATTTATAATAAGTGTTATTACTAATACTATTGATATAATTATATTTGTTTTTGTGTTTTTCTCTATGTTTAGTTCTTTATATAAAATATCGTATTTATTTTTTGTATCAAAATATATTTCATCTAATTCAAGTACATCTTTTAAATATTGGAAAAACAATGAGCCTGTATCATCTGATGTTATTTCATTTATCCATAAAGTTTGTGTAAATTTTATGAACTTTCTTCTTGTTTTCTTTACTTTATTTCCTTGTCTAAATTCTAGGTTTATTTTTTTTAAGTATATTTTAGTATATAGTGCCAATATATATGTGTACAAATACTGTTGCTCAAATTTTTGTGGAAATGTTGTGTAATTATTTATATCTGCACTTGAGCAAAATAGAGTTGCTCCTTGCTTTGTTACTCCAAGCCTTGCATATTTCCACTTAGAGATTATTTTCATACTCTCTTTTGAATAGTTTACACTATTATCACTTGGTAATATGTTTAAATATTTTATATAATTATCTTTTATTTTATGAAACTCATGAGTATTGTCCCAATGTTCTTGATTTATACATACATATGAATATGTTAAAAATCTTTCTGTGTCTATATCAAGCTTCATTGCTTCAATATTAGTTCCTGTAATATTTCTAATAAATTCCTTGAAATATTTTACATCACTAAAATAGTTTGTTTGTACTCTTATGTTATCATAATTATTCATGTTGTTAAATTCTTGATTTATATCTCTAAATTTATAGTTAAAGTTAAGTACATCAGTAAACTTATCACTATCTTCTATATTTGTTTTTATTCCTAAAAAACATATTCCTGTATTAAAACATATTATCTCTATTTTAGATATTTTAAAAAATATTCCACTTTTTTCTTCTGTTTTTCCTTGAATATCTTTGTTTATTGTATATTCAAATATTGTACAAGGATTTTTTGCTAATATCGCTGCTTTTGTATCCAGTGGCAAGTCCTCAAGCTTCATAACTTTTGACCTTGTAAGATTAAAACTATTGAACATATAGTTTCTTGTTCTATGTGAAAAGTACGAATATATGTCCAAATCTTTATCTTTTTTAAATATTCTTAATTTACAATTTTGGTCTTTCAATAATCTTACTAGATATTTAGTATATTTACTTTCTTTTATTATATATGGATATATAAAATATGTATATTGGTATTTCGTCTTTAGTTCCATTTATTATAACATTCCTTTCGTATTTATTATTTTTCACAATAATAATTCATGTTTAGGTCTTGTCCTAAGTGCCACTTTCCAATAAAGTTTATTTGTAAATTGTTTTCTAAGTTATATTTTGGTTCAATTATTACATTTCCTTGTTTGTCTATTGAACCCCATAGCCCATTCTTTTTTATTCCTGCAAATCCATATTGATTTTGCTCTGTTGCATCATCATATATATAGTCAACTATTACTGTACCTTTTTCGTTAATAAACCCATACTTTCCGTCTTTTTTGTCTAGGAATAATGTATTATCTGGTAAAACGTCTTTTCCTTGTTTTTCTTCACAATTGAAATTATAGTATTTGTTTTCATTATCCACTCTCATTTTTATGTATGATTTTTCTGTATTTATTTCTGATAATACTCCCGTTACCTTTACTTCAAAGTTTTTATTTATTAATGCTGTTTTATATTCCTCTGTTTCTGCTGTAAATAGATTTGCTTTTTCATTGTATTTTATTCCTTTATATTCAAATGGTATTTTTTCGGCTTCATGTTCATCAATTATCCCAAATTTATCATTTTTTTCTGCTATATATATTCCATCTTTAGCTTGTTTTAGATATTGATATTTTGGATCTATTGTTATTTCTTTCGCTGTTGTCATTTCCCCATATAAATTACCTTTTTTATATATTATACCTCTTGATGTTTGTGATGTTATTTCATCAAATCCATTTTCAATTATTGTTTCTCCTGATGTATTTATTAATTCCTTTTTACCATTCTCGGTTACTACATAATAGTTTTCTAAATATACTTGCTCTATTTTATCATATTTATTTTCTAATACTTGTTTTTTTGTTGTACTTACTATTCCATATTTGTTTTCATCATTTATTGTTATATAACCTTCTTTATATGTTTCACCTAATTTTTTTACTTCCTTGTAGATTGGTTCTACTATTATGCTTCCTTTTGAATTAACTATTCCTACTTTATTGTCTTTTTGGATTATCATGCTATTTTCGATTTCTTCCATTGCTGTTATTTTATCATATTCACATGGTAATAGCTCTTTTCCATTCATGTCTATTAATCCGTACTTCTGGTTTTTTTCTGTTCTTAGTATCCCTCCTTCATACCATACATTTTCATTTTCGTCTATATTTTCTATTGCTTCTACTTTGTCATAATTACTAAATATCTCTTCATTTTTGCTATTTATTACTTTTGTTTTGTATTCTCCTGTTTCTTCATTTACATTATACATGCATATAAATATGTCTTTAGTTTTGTCTGGTACTATTATCATTTCTTGATATGATGGTTGTATTACAATTTCTCCTTCTTGATTTATTATTCCCCATTTGTTTGCAGAGTATAGTGCAAAGTATTCATAATCTTTATTTGTTTCTTTTCTATCACTTAATGCATTTTTTATAATAACTACGAACATTATTACTACTGCTATTGCTATTATTACTGCAAATACTTTTTGGTAATTTAATTTCTTTTCTGTTTCATATCTTTTTCCTTTACTCATTTTTACCTCCACTTTTATTTTCTATTTTGCATATATTTTCTACTATATTTTACTAAAAATTCATATAAATAGCAAGATTTTTTTGTTTATTCATTTTCTATGAATTTGCATACTATTACACTCATGTCATCTCTTGATATTCCATAATTATTGTCTATTGATTCATTTAATATTATGTCTGCAATCTTTTGACAGTTGTCTGTTTCTATATCTTCTAACATATATTTCAGCCATAGTTCTTTGTTTTTGTATTCTACATTTGAGTCTAGTATTCCGTCACTACACATTACCATTATATCTTGGTTTGCTATGTCTTTGTCATATGTTGTTATATTTATATCTTTTAATATTCCAGCAGGTAAACTTAGTGATTTTACTATTTGTACTTTCTTTTTGTTTTTTACATATGTTGGGCATGCTCCGTTTTTTATAAATTCTATTTTTCCATTGTATAAGTCTGCTATTACTATATCTAATGTTGCAAATATTTCTTCATTTGCATTCATTATTGTTGTATTTATTAAATCTATTGATGTGTCTTTATCAAAGCCTGTCATTAAAAGTCTTTCCAACATTTTTATTGCTATTTGGCTACTCTTTCTAGCTTCTGGTCCTGCTCCCATTCCGTCACTTATCGCCAATAAATATTTTCCGTCATTTAGTCTTATTTGCAATGTGCTGTCTCCTGAAACCATTTCTCCTTTTTTTGTTGCTGATGCCTGTCCAATTTGTATTATATATTTGTCTGCTGATGTATAACAGAATACTCTTTTTCTTTGCTTGCTTAATTTCTTTGTTTTTGTTTCATTTAACATGAATTTTTCATTCATTATTTTTTCTAATGTTTTTTCAATTTTTTCAATGTCTTTTGTTTCACTTGTTTGGCTCTCATCTTTTATATATATTTCTATGAAAAATCTTTTTTCTTTTACATTTATTTGTATATCTTCTACAAGTATATTTTTTATTTCGAGTGCTGATATTATTTTCTTTTTCTCTTCTTCATATTCTGGCTTTTCTTTTATATTTTCTTCTATTTCAACTGCGATATTTGATATCGCTTTTGATACACCATTTAATTGTGCTTGTACATTCTTTTTGTTTGTTTTTATTTTTTCTTCCCATATAAATTCTGTTTTACTTGTTTTATATGCATCATTTACTGCTTTTACTATTGCTTCTATGTCTTGTTTTATTTTATTTCCTGCTTTTTCATCTTTGAATTCTACTATATAATTATTATATTTTCTAAATGTTTTTACTATATCCTCACTTGTTACTTCTTGTTTTTCTAATAGTTTATCAAATAAATCATATACTATCGGACTTTTATTTTCAGTCATATCATCATATAATATGTTTTCTTCTAAACTATCCATGTTGTTTAATAACTCAGATATAAATTTATTTCTATTTTTCACAATCATTTCTTGATTGTTTACATTATTTTCTTCATATGTATCTGCCATGTCTTTTATTGTTTCAGATACCATGTTTAGTTTATTTATTGTTTCTTTGCTTTGCTCTAATCCTCTAGATTGATATTCTGGTAATAATTTTTCATCATTTTCTATATTTTCTATTTTTATTCCTACCCATTTAGGCATTGCTAATAATCCTAAAGATGCTATTAATACTTCTTTGAATAGTATTAAGTCTGTTGTCATTCCATTTGATGCATATATTAATATTATGTTTCCTATAATGAAACCTACTATAACTCCTATTTTTCCAAATTTGTTAAGTATTCCTGCTATCATTCCTGATAATGCATATACTGCTATTATAATTGGCTCTCCTTGTGATATTATTCCAAGTGTTACACCTATTGTTATTCCCGATGTAGCACCTATAAGTATTCCATTTTTCCATCCTAATATTAATACTATTAATATACTTAATATATTTCTTATTGATAATCCAAATATTCCAAAGTCTCCTATTGCTGATACTGCTATTGCTAACAATAGGTTTGCTCCTATTACTTCTTCTATAGAAAATGCTCTTTTTTCAGTAAATTCTTGCATAACTACTAATGAGTTTACAAATATTTTATAAAATACTACTGAAAGTACTGCTAACATTATATGTAACAATAAATCTCCTATTGTGAATTTAGTTAATATTAATTTTGCTATCATTACTAATATGACACTAATAAATATATGTGATGATATTTGTATTTGCTCATTTTTGTATTCATCACTTTCTCTTGGAGGTTTTATGCATAATATTATCATTAACATTAATATTATTAATATATAATTTAGTGCTCCTACTACACCTGCTCCTATTATGTTTCCTATTAGTCCTGCTATTACAACACCTATTGCAGGTATTCCACTTGCCAAACTAGCTCCTACTATTGCTATACTAAATGGTGAAACTTCTTGTCCCAAATTTATTGTTGATACCATAAATGATATTATATATATTATTATATTCTTAATATTTACTAGATTTATAAGTACTTCTTTTTTTATATTGTTTTTTAACATCCTTACCACCTCATACTTCTTCATAATATAGTAACATTTTAATCTTTTTCTTTTGTGTTTTTTGTCTTTTTTAGTACTCTACTACAAAAAAGTTTTTTACATTTTGTGATATTTATATTTTTTTTATCCTTTTTTCTGTTGTTTTACGCTCTATATTTTATTATAGATTGTTGAAAATTACAAGGTTTTATCAAAATTTTATCCACTTTTTTATTAACTGTTTTTCTTTTTATTCATATAATATTTAATAATGAATAAATTGTTTTGAGGTGATATTGATGTCTGATAAAATGGAAGATTTATTTGCTAATTTTAAAAAGGCAATTGATAGTGGAAATATTCCTGATGATGTTAAACAAATGATGAATAATTTACAAGGAGCATCTAATAAAAGTGAGTCCAATAGCAGTTCATTAAACAATACTAATATAAATAATATTCTTAGTCAGATTTCTCCAGATATGCTTAATAATTTTAGTAATATGATGAATAGCTCAAATAATAATTCTAACCAAAGCTCTTCTGATTCTAATAATATAAATATTGATATGAATACTGTTTTGAAAATGAAGTCTATAATGGATAATATGAATAATAAAAATGACCCTCGTGCCAATTTATTATATTCATTGAAACCATATCTGCGAAATAGTAAAAAAAACAAACTTGATCAATATGTTAATATGCTTAATATTTCTAAAATTGCTGATATTATGAATAAGAAAGAAGATAATAAAAATGAATAGATTTTCACGTTATCCTAGGTATTTGCCATATTACAATAATTATTATAATCCTTATTATTATAATAATTTTAACCATTCTGTTAATAATCAAAAAGACTCCACCACAGTAACTTGTAGTGAAGTCAACAATAAATCTCATTCTCATAAACCCAAACCCCAAAATGTGAATGATACAGTTTGGCTTGACCTGTTTGGAATCAAATTATATTTTGATGATGTTTTAATTTTGAGTCTTTTATTCTTTTTATATAAAGAAGAAGTGAAAGATGAAAGTCTTTTTATATCACTGCTTTTGCTTCTAATAAGTTGAATGCAAGAATTTGCCGACTATTTCATCTCCTTCAACATATATGTATGCATGTTCCTGCATTTCTTCTTTATCTTTGTCAATTTCTTTTACTATATTTGATATTCTTAATTGTACAGCATCTAAAGTACTTGCAGCTATTATTGCTTCTTTATTTCCTTTTGCTCCTGCGTGTGCAAGACCTCTTAATGTTCCAATTACTACTATGTTATCTGTTGCTATTACTTCTGCTCCAGAATTCACATCTCCTATTATTACTATACTTCCTTCAACTTCCACTCTTTGGCCTGAACGTAAAGATCCTTTATGAAATCTTGTTTCTGATATTCCTATGTCTTTTTTATAGCTTTTTGTTATACTATGTAGCCCCATTGTTTGTGGAGTATCGAATCTTACCTCAACATCTATTTCTTTTTTAATCGTTTCTTTTAGTTCTTCCATTTCCACATTTTTTAGTATCTTGCCAGTAACTCTAATAGGTGTTTTTTCATCTTGGTATAGTTTTTTTAGTTCAATTAATTTTGAGCTTAATTCATTCAATATATCTTCTTGTTTAGAATCTTCATCTATTTTTATTAATATTTCATCTTTTTTTAAATTTATACTAACACAATTCATCTTTATATATCCTTTCACACTGCTATCTTATCTCTTCTGTATATGGAATTGCTTTGATATTTTCATTAACTTCTGCGACTTCATTTTTTCCGAAGTATTGTACAAGTATGTCTCTTGCAACCTCTGCCGCATAGTTACCATGTCCACCATTTTCTATCATTACAACTACAGCAACCTCTGGATTTTCAAATGGGGCAAAACATACAAACCATGCATTTACTTTATCATTGCCATTGCTATCTGTTCCCGCTTCTGCCGAACCTGTTTTTCCTGCAACTTCAACATTGAAGTTTTTGAAAATATTATATGCTGTTCCTCCTGCTTCACTTGTTGCCATTCTCATTCCTTCTTTTGCGATATTTATATTTTCTGGATTTATTTCTATTCCATCATCCGATGTATCTATTCCTAATTTTTCATTAGTATAATTCTCTATTTCCTCCTTTGATACTTCTGTGTTATTTGAATCTAATATTGTTTTTATTATTGTTGGTTTTACAATAGTTCCTCCATTTGCAATTGTTGAAATGTATTTTGCAATTTGCATTGGAGTAAAGTTATTATAGCTTTGTCCTATTGAAGCTGATAGCGTCTCTCCCGGATACCATGATTCTCCGTTTTTTAGTTTTGCCTTTGTTTCTGGAGAAGCTACTGAACCTGCTGATTCACTAGGTAACTCTATTCCTGTCTTTTTTCCAAGTCCAAAATGTAGTGCATATTTTGATAATGTTGATATTCCCATTCTGTCTCCAACTTCATAGAAGAAGTAGTTACATGAATGTTGTAATGCTTGTGTTACATTTTGGTATCCATGTCCTCTATGATAACTTGTATAATACCAACATTTCCATTCCGTGTTATATTTTCTATATACACCTGTATCATTTATTTTCTCCTTTGTTGATATTGTACCTGTTTCTAATCCTGCAATAGCTGTTACCATTTTAAATATTGAACCTGGTGCATATGCAGATTGTATTGTTTTGTTTAACATTGGATGTGATGGATTATCCCTAAGTTCTTTCCATCTATTTGGATCTATTCCCCCACTAAACCATTGTGGCTCATAAGTTGGATTACTTGCTGTTGCTAAGACTTCACCTGTATTTACATTCATTACAACTGCAGCTCCACCTTTTGCATCATATGTTTGTGAAAATCCCCCATCTCTAATTTTGTTTATGCAATTTTCCAATGCACTTTCTGTTACACTTTGTAGGTTGGCATCTATTGTTAATACAATATCATCCCCAACTTTTGCGTCTTTCGTAATACATTCTCCTGTAATTGTTCCGTCAACTGACATGTCAACTTGTTTCTCTCCATCTTGACCTTTTAGATATTTTTCAAATAGTGCTTCTATTCCTGTTTTTCCTACAATATCGTCACTACTATATGTATCTTTCTTTTTCTCGTATTCTTCTTGACTTATTTTTCCAGTATATCCTATTACATGTGATGCTAAACTTCCTGTTAAATATGTTCTTATTGCTTTTTGTTCTATGCTTATTCCTGGGAATTCACTATTTCTTTCGCTGATTTGTGCAATTAAATCTTGCCCGACATTTTCAGCTATTTGTATTGATTTCGTTGTACTATATCCTGTTGTGGATATTTTATATCTTATCGCTATTATCTTTCTTACATCTTCTATATTTTCATTTGATATTTCATATTTGCTTTTAAATTTATTTATTGCTTCTTCTGGTGTAGCATCTTCTTTTATTTTATATTTGGCTTTCCATGTTGCTAATTCATCCCCACTAATTGTATATTCATATGGGTTAATATTTACTGGAAATGTATCTGTATATGCAACTTGATATTCATTTAATAAATTGACTAATTTTAATATAGATGTGTTTAGTTGTTCATTTGCTATATTTGTTTTATACATTTCTATACTGTATTGTGTCGCTATTCCTGCCAATTCTGTTCCTGTTCTATCAACTATTGAACCTCTTGCTGATTTTATTGATGTTACTCTTGATAGTCTTGTATTTGACTGTTCTCTATATGTTTCTCCATTTAGTACTTGTAGGTTGAATAATTGAACAATTAGTATAATTCCAATTATGTACACTATTACTACTATTATGTTAAACCTGAAGTTTATTTGTTCATTTCCTGTTTCCTTTTTCCATGATGTATCTCTGTCAAAGCTTATTCTATTGTTCAATTTTTCACCTTCTTTCTGTTTGTTCTCGCCCGATTTGAGTTTTCGACCAAAAGACAAAAACCTCAAAGGACTAGCGATTGTAGCTTTTAATATAATAGGAATGTGATACTTTCCTATTATATTAAAAATATCTTGTAAATAATTTATTTCCTTTTATCTCACTTTCTGCCTCATATCCTGCTTTTCGTATTAGTGGGTATAGAATGATTGTTATTAACACATTGTATATTACTTCTATACCTAGTATTTTTAAGATTTGCATAAATTCAATATTTATTCCTACTGTGATATTTCTTAATACCAATGATAGTATTTCAAATAATATTGTGCTTACTATTACCATTAGTATTACTGTTATTCTACTTTCTTTAGAGAAGTTTTTGTCAAATATTCCTGCTAGAAATCCGATAAAAGCAAGACATACTGATGTTATTCCGAATTTTCTTCCAATCCATATATCTATTAAAATTCCAAATATTATTCCAAATATAACTCCCCTGCTTCTTCCCATATATAGTCCGATAAATAACATTAAAACTACCATTACGTTTGGCATTATTCCTGCTATAGTTACATTTGTGAATACAGTAACTTGTAGCAAATATATTAGTATAAATGTTAATACTAAAGATATATATATTATTATTTTTTTCATTTTTACCTCTCTACTGATTTGTTATTACAAGTACTGTTTCTAGTTTTTCAAAGTCAACTGCTGTTTCAATTATCGCATATGAATCAATTTTGTTTGTACCTTCTACAATTTTCTTTATCTTTCCAACATGTATTCCTTTTATATATATTCCTCCAAGTCCTGATGTCTCTACACTATCTCCTTGTATGATGTTTGCATTTGCAGATATATATGTTGCTTTTAATGATGATTTTTTCTCAATAGTTCCTTTACTTACCATACTTTCTCTTGTAGTGCTTGTTAAACAACTTGTCGAACTTGCACTGTCTGTTATTATTTGTATTTTTGCTGTATGTGATGTCACAGATACAACATACCCAACTAATCCTTCATTTGCAATTACAGTCATTTTTTCTGCTATTCCGTCTTCACGTCCAACATTTATTACTATTGTTTTTGAATAGTTGCTTATGTCTCTTGATATTATTGTTCCTGGTACTGTTGTGTATTGTCCATATTTTTCGGATAAGTTTAGTTCTTGTTTTAGTTGTTCATTTTCGTTTTTTATTATTTCATATTCTCTTAGACTTTGTTCGAGTTCACTTGTTCTTTGTTTTAATTGTTCATTTTCTTGCTTTAGTTCATTTATGTTTTCAAAGAATTTTTCGTTGTTGTTTACCTTGTTTTTTAAATATGTTAGTCCATTTTCAATTGGCACAACAACGGTATTCGCAATATTTTCTATTATTGTTGTGTCTTCTTTTTTTGTATTTGTAAATATTACTAATATTATTAATACAATTATAGTGATTACTACTCCTATAATTCCATTTTGCTTTTCTCTTTCCATCTATTCTCTTCCTTTATCTTCTTTTTCTGGAATTTTTTAAAACAGTTTTTAGTTTGTCTATTTCTTGTAATGTTTTTTCTGTTCCTTTTACTACACTGTCTAATGGTTCTTCGGCGATATATACTGGCATTCCTGTTTCAAGACTTATTAGCTTGTCCAGATTTTGTATCAGTGCTCCTCCTCCTGCTAATATAATTCCTTTTTCCATTATATCTGATGCAAGTTCTGGTGGTGTTTTTTCAAGTGTTATTTTTACCATCTCTACTATTTTTTCTATTGATTCTTTTAATGCTTCTTCAACTTGGTCTGATGATATTACTTCTGTTCTTGGTAATCCATTATTTAGGTCTCTTCCTTTTATTTCCATAGTCATTTGTGTCATTAGTGGCATTGCACATCCCAGTTCTTTTTTTACTTGTTCTGCTGTTGCTTCTCCAATTGCTAGGTTTAGTTCTCTTTTTGCATAGTTTACTATATCTTCGTCAAGTTCATCTCCTGCTATTCTTAATGAATTGCTTATTACTATTCCTCCTAATGATATTACAGCTACTTCTGTTGTTCCTCCTCCAATGTCCACTATAATGTTACCACTTGGCTCTTCTATTTCTATTCCTGCACCTATTGCTGCTGCCATTGGTTCTTCTATTAAATATACTTCTCTTGCTCCTGCATGTAATACTGATTCTTCAACTGCTCTTTCTTCTACCTCTGTTATCCCTGATGGCACTCCTACTATTACTCTTGGTCTTATTGCATTGTATTTTTTACATACTCTTTCTAATATGTTTTTTAGTAATAGTTTTGTTGCTGTAAAGTCTGCTATTACTCCATCTTTTAGTGGTCTTATTGCACTTATATCTTTTGGCGTTCTTCCTAACATTTCTTTTGCCTCAAATCCTGTTGCTAATATTTCCCCATTTTTATTATCTATTGCAATAACTGCTGGTTCTCTTAATACTATTCCTTTCCCTTTTATTGTGACTAATATGTTTGCTGTTCCTAAATCTATTCCAATATCTCTAGATTTGAATGACAAAAAATCCATTTTTATTCCTTCCTTTCATTTTTTAAAATCCCTGAGAAAATATGCTTTTATATTGCACCCTGCCTATTATTACATGGTCTATTAGTTCTATCCCCATTATTTCTGATGCTTGTTTTACTTTTCTAGTAAATTCTATGTCTTTTTGACTTGGTGTTGGGTCTCCACCTGGATGATTATGTACTAAAATTATTTTTGGTGCTTCTATTTTTATTGCTTCGCTTAGTATTGATTTTATCGAAGCTTTTACATAGTTTCCTGTTCCTTTTGCTATTTCCTTTATTTTTATTATGTTGTTTCTGTTGTCTAACATTATTGTCTGTAGTATCTCTTGTTTTTCAAATCTCATTTTGTCCATTAATATGTTTGCTACATCTTTTGGGTTTGTTATTTTTGTTGTTTGATAGTTTATGTCTTGATTCATTCTACTTGATAATTCACATACTGCTTTTAGTTGAATAGCTTTTACTTTTCCTATTCCTTTTATTTTCATAAATTCTTCTATTGTTAGTTCTCTTAGAAAGTTTAGACCTTTTTCTTCACAGTCGTTTAGTTTTAGTATTTTTTGTGCTAGTCCTATTGATGTTTCTTCTTTTGTTCCTGTTTTTATTATTATTGCTATTAGTTCTGCATTTGTTAATGATTTTTCTCCATATTTTTCTAGTTTTTCATACGGTCTTTCTGTTTTTGGTAGTTCTTTCATTTTTATAGGCAATACTTTTTCCTCCTTTTTGTATTTGCCCCCTACGGATTTTTAATTTTTCCATGCTAATATTATATATTGATTTTGTGATTTTTTCAAGTATTATGTGAATTTTTTAACACATTTTTCACATTAGTTTATTGTGTTCTTTTTTTACCATTTTTTTCAACTTTAATTCTGGTTGGTTTCGTAGTATAATATAGTTAGTGATGGGAGGCTATTATGGTTTTTGAAAAGTTGTCTGATAATAAAATTAAGATTATTCTTTCTAAGGAAGATATGAAAGTTAGAAATATAGAAGATAAGGCTTTGTTGTCTAATCATTTGGAGGTTCAATCTGTTGTTCAGGATTTGCTTTTAGAGGCTGAAAAAAAGATTGATTTTAAAACAGCTGATGATGATTTGGTTGTTGAGTCTGTTCTTTCTAGTAATGGTGATTTTGTTTTCACTGTTACTAAGCTTTGTACTGATTTTGATAATACTGTATTTCTACATAATGTTGTTATTTTAAAATTGAAAAATTTAGGAGATTTTATTGGTTTTTGTACATATGTTAATAATATTGATAACAAAGATTTTTTAGGATGTTTGTCACTTTATTTATATAATGGTGAGTATTATTTGTGCATTTATAATTATCCCTTTGCTCCTCAACATTTGCTTAATTCTCTTGTTGAGTTTGGAGATGTTATGCCTTTTTCTGATTATTTAATTGGTGCTTTTCAGGAGTATGGAAAGAAACTTTTAGATAGCTCCGGAATAGATAATTGTATTAAGTGGGCAAGTACTGTTGAGTAATTTTAAATTTTTTTATATTACATAGTCGAAGTGAGGAAATTTGTTACAGAATTTCCTCACTTTTTTTAATATACATAATTTTGTGGGTTATATGCAACCCCATTTATTCTAACTTCTAAGTGTAAGTGGCTACCTGTACTATTTCCTGTTGAGCCGACTTCTGCTATTGCTTGTCCCTGTTCTACTGTTGCCCCCGCACTTAAATATAGTTTACTACAGTGTGCATACCATGTTTCTACGCCATTTCCATGTGATATTGCTGTCATATATCCATATGACCCTTTACGTCCTGAAAATGTTACTGTTCCTGATGCTGCTGCTTTTATTACTGTTCCCTTTGGTGCTGCGATATCTAGTCCTGTATGGTCGCTTGACCTTATACTACTTTTTGCTCCAAATCTTGATGTTATTTTTCCTGATATTGGTCTTATTAGGTTTACTCCACTTAATCCTACTTTTTGATATGATATTTGTGATGATGTTCTTAGTTTTCCTGTTGTTGCAACTTTTGGTTTTGCTACTACCACTTCTTTTTTTACATATAAAGAAGCAACCGCATCATCTTTTGATGTAAAGTCTATCATTTCTGTTTCATATAATTCTAATATTGATATTGATGCTATATTATTACTTTCTTTACTTTTTAATTCTTGTACTACTTGTTCTGCTGTTTGAAAATCTGCTACAAATGCTTTTTCTTCTTGTCCATCAAGTATTGCATAGTATTTATAATATGTTGTTCCTGATTCTTTTATTTTTTTGAATATTTCGTCATCATTTGTTACTATGTTTCTTTTTAGTAAACACATTTTGTATTCTGGTAGGTTGTCTACCTGTACAAATGCTATACTTCCATTTTCTCCTTCGCCATTTTCTATGTATTTGTTTATTTTTGTTTGTAGTTTACTTTTGTCTTTGCTATATCCAACAAATTCACCATTTATTGTAACACTATATATTGGCTTAAAAAATAGTGCTACAGCACATATTATTAAGAATACTGATGCAGTTATAAGTATTGTGAGCTTCATTGATTTTCTTGCAAATACTAATATATTTTTTATCATTATTTTTCCTTTCAATACACATTTTTCTTGTATTGTATATGAATTAACCTTATTTTAGCAATTATAATCATAAGCGATTTTCTTTGCTTTTTCTTTTGTCTTCTTTTCTTTGCTTTTCTTTTCTCTCCTTTTCTCTATTTTGTGCTTAGACCGTTTATATTTTTGATTTAAGTGTGTTTTTTAGACAAAAAAGTAAATTAGAGGTTGTTTTCTCTAATTTACTTCTTACTTTTATTGTTGTAGTTCTGTTTTTAGTGTTTGTATTTCTGTTGTTGTTGCTTTTTGAGCTGGCTTGTAGTATCCTTTTGCATTTGCAACTTTGAATAGTTCATATTGGAAACTTTCGTCTCCATTTCTTATTTGTTGAAATGTTTGTCTTAGTTGCATATTTTCTGTTTCTGCTATTGCTGTTTGATATGCATTTAAGTCTGCCTTGACATTTCCTAATATGTCATTTACCATTGTTTTTTCGTCCATTTTCATCTCTCCCTCTAATTATTTAAAAAACTCATTAGTTTTTGCTTTGTGTTTAATGCATCTTGTGCTGATTTTGTGAACATTTGCTTTATTTGAGCATCTTGCACTTGTCCTGAGTACGCTGATAGTTTTTGGTATGCTGTCTCGTGTGCTCCTATTAGATGTCTTAGATGCTGTAGCTCTGCTTGTGTTAAGTCTGCCATTTTTATCACCCTTTCTTGTTTTTTATGTTGTTAGTATGTGCAAGTTTTTCCATTTTATTCAATTTTTCAAAAAGTCTATTTGATATACAGTGTACTGTAAAAAATACTCAAGTATGGAATATCAGAACATTCTCTTCCGTAGCTCGCCTTTTTTTTTGCTATACCTATCATGGTGCATTACTATGCAAAGTTCGCTACTGTTTTATGTAAAATGTGCCTTCAACTCCGCATGTCATAGTACAAAAATTGGCTGTACGGACTGCGACCAGCTCTAACATATGCATTAGTTACTCTGTCCCCTTTATTATCATAATAACCGCCCCCTGCTGCCTCTGTAGCTGCCAGACCCCGAACTATTGGCCCCAAACGTCCATAGACTTACATTCCCTGCTAGGTCGTATATGTTATTCGCTTTTGCTCCTTCATAGGCTCCACTTGCAATTATTGTTGAACTTCCTAAGTTCTTTGTTGCAGTTTCTTTTGATGTGTTTGTATAATATTCAAATTCATTATCCCTGTAATTTCCCCACTCTACTGAACCCTCATAAATATCCAATGGTGTTTTCTCTCCTGTTCTTATTAGCCATTTCATTACTTGGTCATATTGTGTTTCCCATATCATACTTGTTTTTACATTTGTATTTGTCCCTGATAATTTTTTACATTTTTTATATCCTTGATACCAATTT
>CAKPJC010000012.1 GCA_934162535.1 uncultured Clostridia bacterium
GGATCAGTACCGGGGTCAGAACCACCAGCACCAGGATCAGTACCGGGGTCAGAACCACCAGCACCAGGATCAGTACCAGGGTCAGAACCACCAGCACCAGGATCAGTACCGGGGTCAGAACCACCAGCACCAGGATCAGTACCAGGGTCAGAACCACCAGTGCTAGGATTGGAACCATCGTTACCAGAGTTAGTGCTACCGTTGTTGCCAACGGATACGCCTACATCTCCAGTACTGACAGAACTGCCACCACTTGTATCAGTGGTGGAACCACCACTGTTGGAACTACCATCATTGCTGTTAGCAGTATTGGGAGTTCCGTTGTCGACTTCGATGATTTGAGCAGGAGTGCTGCTCGTACCATCTTCCGGTTCTGCTGCTACGGAGTGAACCGGCAGTAACAAAGTTACAGCCATGGTCACAGCGAGCATAGAAGCGATTTTAGACCTAATTCGGGGTTGATGTCGTGCTTTCGAGTTCTGCTCTTTCATGAGAACTTCCTCCTTTTTGTTTTTTCCCTAGGTTTTCAATGTACTCATGTGCTTTTGCACACTTCCATTATTATACAATATCTATCAAAAAATGTCAATAAGTATACATAAAATTTATTTTTTGCATACAAGAAGTTTATAACGACATGATGAAATAAAGAAATCTTGACAATAAAAAAGCGAAAAATATTCAAAAAAAATTGCAAAAAAAGATACCATATGATATACTTATAATTAGTAAGCTAGTAACCGATTTATTGAGAAATAATTTTCTCAACGAACAAAGAAAGGAAGTTAAAAATGTCTAGAGACAAAAACATCACGGAATTTCCCCAGATCAACAACTCACAGTTACCTACTCCCAAGCAGGTAAAAAAAGAATCAGAAGTCATCCGGGTCAATTTCCTGTCAAAGGAAATTAAGATGGTTCAAGAGCGCATCTTGAAGCAAGCGTCGGATGCGATTATTAGCAAACAGGATGAATTCCTGAAAGAGGGAAAAGTATCAATGGTCTATGATCACATGCTTGAATCTCTCAACACGTTCTGCTACGGACTTAGTCCTGAGCAGAAGAACTATGTACTCCAGCGTGCACTCTGGAGTGCACAAAGAGCCCTCCATCAGAGAGGGTGGGAGATTCGGATTTATCCCTTGCCTTACTGGTATGGGGTAAAGGTGGTAGAGCTTATTCCGTGGAATCAGTGACGACTGAAACTATAGAATAAACCAGTCACCACTTCCTTTAGAAAAGACTCACAATGTGGGTCTTTTCTTTATATAAAAAAATACTAAAAAATACTTTATTTTTGGAAAAAAATGTAGTATAATAAATGATGTTAAAATATGTAAAAATGATAGGGAGGTCAATACAATGAATAAAAAAAGAATAGTAACAGGAGATAGACCAACAGGTAGACTGCATATAGGTCATTATTTTGGTTCTTTAAAAAATAGAGTAGAAATGCAAGAAATGGGAAAATATGACCCATACATATTAGTAGCAGATGTACAAGCACTAACAGACAACTTCAACAATCCAGAAAAAGTAAGAAAAAATGTGAGAGAAGTAGTAATGGACTACCTATCAGTAGGAATAGACCCAGAAAAAACAACAATATATATACAATCAATGATACCAGAGGTTGCAGAACTAACTGTATTTTACTCAAACTTAGTAACAATAGCAAGACTTGAAAGAAATCCAACAGTAAAAACAGAGATTGCTCAAAAAAGAAATATCTTTGGAGAAAGTGTAACATATGGATTTTTAGGATACCCAGTAAGTCAAGCAGCAGACATAACTGCATTAGGTGGAGAATTAATTCCTGTAGGAGAAGATCAATTACCATTAATAGAGCAATGTAGAGAAATAGTAAGAAAATTCAACAGTATATATGGAGAAATACTAAAAGAACCAGAAGCAGTATTATCAAAGCAAAAAAGAATAAAAGGTCTAGATGGTAATGAAAAAATGGGTAAATCATTGGGGAATGCAATATATTTATCAGATACTGAAGAAGAAGTGAAAAAAAAAGTAATGGGAGCTGTAACAGACCCAAACAGAATAAAAAAAGATGATTTAGGAAATCCTGACATATGTATGGTAGCATATTATCATAATCTATTTAGCAGTGAAGAAGAGACAAAAATAGTATGTGAAGAATGCAAAGCAGGAAAAAGAGGATGTGTGGCATGTAAAAAACAACTTGCAAAAAACATAAATCAAACATTAGAACCAATAAGACAAAAAAGAAAATATTATGAAGAAAGACCAGAACTAGTTGATGAAATACTAAAAAAAGGAACAGAAAAAGCAAGAGAGCAAGCAAAAGAAACAATGAAAGACATAAAAAAGGCAATGATGTTAAATTATTTTGAATAGAAAAGGAGAATAAAATGTTCACAGATTATGCGAAAATAACCATAAAATCCGGAAATGGTGGAGATGGTGCAGTAACATTCAGAAGAGAAAAATATGTAGCAGCAGGAGGACCAGATGGAGGAGATGGTGGCAGAGGTGGAAGTATATATTTCAAAGTTGACCCAAATGCAAACACACTAATAGACTTTAGATACACCAAAAAATTCAAAGCACAAAATGGAGAAAATGGTAGTGGAGCAAACAAATATGGAAAATCAGGAGACGATTTATACATAAATGTGCCAATAGGAACAATAATAAAAGATGTAGAAACAGGAAAAGTTGTTGCAGACTTATCAAAACAAGGACAAGAAGAACTTGTTTTAAAAGGTGGTAGAGGAGGAAAAGGAAACTCACACTTTGCTACATCAACAAGACAGGTACCTAGATTTGCACAAGCAGGAGAAGAAGGAGAAGAAAAAGAAGTAATACTTGAACTAAAATTATTAGCAGATGTTGGACTACTAGGATTTCCAAATGTAGGCAAATCAACATTTTTATCAGTAGTAACAGATGCTAAGCCTAAAATAGCAAACTATCATTTTACAACAATAGAGCCAAATTTAGGAGTTGTAAAAACAAAAAATGGAGACAGCTTTGTAATAGCCGATATTCCAGGAATAATTGAGGGTGCAAGTGATGGAGTAGGATTAGGAACACAATTCCTTAGACATGTAGAAAGAACAAGACTATTATTACATGTAATAGATGTATCAGGAACAGAAGGTAGAGACCCAGTACAAGACTTCTATACAATAAACGAAGAATTAAAAAAATATAGTGAAAAGTTAAGTACAAGAAAACAAATAATAGTTGCAAACAAAATAGATATAATGCAAGATGAAACAAACTACAAGAAATTAGAAGAACTTGCGAAAAAGAAAAAGCTAGAAATATATAAAATTTCAGGAGTAACAGGAGAAGGAGTCGAAACACTTTTAAATAGAGTATCAGAAGTATTAAAAACACTTCCAAAAGAAGAATTGATAGAAATAGAAGAAAGAGTAGTATATACTCTTGAAGAGGATAAAAACGAATTCACTGTAAGAAAAGAAGGAGATACATTTATAATAGAAGGAAAAGCAATAAACAGACTAATGGGTAGAATAAACATAGATGACAATGAATCAATGTACTACTTCCAAAAGAATCTAAAAAGTCTTGGAATAGAAGACGAATTAAAGAGACAAGGAATAAAAGAAGGAGACCCAGTAAAAATCTTAAATTGGACGTTTGAATGGTATGAATAAAAAGATAGAAAGTGAGGAACAAATGAGAACAAGAGTAGCAGGAATAATTCCAATGGGAGATGGATTTGCATTTATGCATAGAGTTGGAGTACAAAACCATCCAATAGGAAACTATTACACATTCCCAGGGGGAGGAAAAGAAGAAGGAGAAACAATAGAAGAAGGAACAAAAAGAGAAATCCAAGAAGAATTCGGAATAAATGTTGAAATTGTAAAACAACTATATTATTTAAAAAATGAAGAAAAAGAAGAATACTTTTTTCTTTGTAAATATATTGATGGGAAATTTGGAACAGGAAAAGGACCAGAGTTTTCTGGTGACCCTAAATATACACATAGAGGACAATACTTACCAGAAATAATCAAAAAAGAAGAAGTAAAAAATATAACATTACTTCCAGATGAAATAAAAGAAAAATTAGTTCAAGATATAGAAGATGGAAGAATATAGAAAGGAAGAGCAATGCAGACAATATTAGAAATAATACTAGAAACAACAATAGACAGTTTAAAACTATTACCATTTCTATTTATAACATATCTAATAATGGAATATATAGAGCACAAAACAAGCAACCATGTAAAAACTACTGTAAAAAAATCAGGCAGATTTGGACCAATAATAGGAGGGCTTGCAGGAATATTTCCACAATGTGGTTTTTCGGTATCTGCAACAAACTTGTATTCAGCAAGAGTCATAACATTAGGAACATTAATATCTGTATATCTAACAACATCAGATGAAATGTTACCTATTTTAATAACAGAAGCAGTTCCAGCAAAAACAATATTCACAATATTAGGAATAAAACTTGTAATAGGAATTATAGCAGGATTAATAATAGATTTGGTTATAAGGAAAAACAAAGAAGAAGAAAAAATTGAAGAGCTATGTGAGCATGAGCACTGTCATTGTGAGAAAGGTATTGTAAAATCTTCAATAAAGCATACAATAAACATATTTGTATTTATATTTATTACAACATTGATTATAAACTACATTATTAGTCTGATAGGGGAAGACAATATATCAAACTTAATAAGCAAAAACGAAATACTTGGACCAGTAATATCAAGTGCAATAGGGTTAATACCAAATTGTGCATCATCAGTAATATTAACAGAATTGTTTATTGAAAATGTAATATCGATGCCAATAATGTTATCAGGACTATTGGTAAATGCAGGTGTAGGAATATTGGTATTATTTAAAACAAATAAGAACCTAAAGGAAAATATGGTGATAGTTACAATATTGTATTTTATAGGAGTAATCTCAGGGGGAATATTACAATTAATAATATAAAATTTAGTAAAAAAGCTTGTAATTTTAATTCATTTATAGGATAATATAAATGTAGGAAATGAAAATGAAAGGAAAAGATAATGAAATTAATAGATAAGTTTTTAAAGAAAATAAAAGCAAGTCGAAACACATTTGCAACATATATATTAACATTATTTTCAGCATATATAGTAGTAGACAGAGTAGTTGAAATGTTATTCATGATATTCTCAGGTGTATCTGTATCATATTGGGGACCAATTCAATACACAATAGCATTAGCATGCCCAATATTTGCATATTTATTTGCACCAGCTTCAGAATTTGCGACATCAAAGAAAGCAAAAGTAACATTATTATACACATATGTAATAACACTTTATATAGTATCACTGTCAATGTTTGTACAATGGATAAATGAAGCGGCGTGGCTATTTCTAATATCATTGCCAGGATACACAGAACTAGTTACAAACTTCTCAGAATTAATAAGACCAGCATTTACATCATTAGCGATATATTTACCACTAACAACATTTTACAGTGTAATTAAATTCATAAGACTAGGAATAGAAGATGATAAAAACCAAAGAAAATCTATATGGGATTATAAAGGAATAAGCTTATCAGACAAAAGTGTTGGACACGGTCCATTTACATGTGACATGGTAATGTGTAAAGACTATGAAACAGGAAAGACTATGAGATTTCCAGAAAAGGCAAGATATCAATCATTACTGGCATGTGGTGGTTCAGGTACTGGAAAAACATCATTGGTATTAGAACCAATGATGGCTAAAGACATAGAGAAAAAGGCTTTTTATATAGCAAATGCAAAAGAAATGGGCTATACAGCACTAAAAACTGGAATAGCAACATTAAATAAACCATATGATAATGAATACTTAAACAAAAATTTTACATTAAACATGATAACACCTGCACTTGGAAAAGAATCAGTGTATAAAGCATATATGAGTAAAATGATATTATCCGGTTCAGATGGGGAATATATATACAGAAATTTAGGACTTACATCAATATCACCAGATATTGAATCAACAAAAAGGATAATGTCAGTATGTAAAAATTTCCATATAAGATATAATATTATAGATCCATCAAACAGAGATTCAATAGGATTAAATCCATTTATATATGATGATGTAAACAAAATAGCAGTTACAATTTCATCAGTGTTAAAAGGTATGAATACAAATGCGAACATGGAATTTGATGAAATATATAGAGAAGAATTTATTATACAAGCGATAGAAAACATCACGATAATGTTAAAAGAGATGTACCCAAGGATGAATGGGGGAAGTTTGCCAAATCTTGAAGATATGTTAAAGATGTTTTCAAACTTTGATTTAATAGAAAAGATGTGTAAAATAATGGAGGCAAATGAAGAACTTGCCGAAAAATATGCATCGCAAATACGATATTTTAAAAAGAACTTCTATGCAAACAGTGTAGGTAGAGAGCAAACAGAAAAACACATATATACGGCAATTTCTCAATTAGATAACTTATTGAGACTACCAGGTGTTAAAACGATATTATGCAATAGAACAAACAATATAGACTTTGACAAAGCATTAGAAAATGGAGAAATTACGCTAGTATGTACTCGTAGAGGCGATTTAGGAAGAACAAGCCATAGAGCATTTGGTCTATTCTTTATATTATCAATGCAAAATGCAGTATTAAGGAGACCAGGTGGAGAAAACAGTAGAATACCACATTTCTTATATATAGACGAATTCCCAGATTTTATTTGCAAAGATACGGAAGCAATATTGACACTATATCGTAAGTATAAAGTAGCACCTGTAATCACATCACAAAACCTTGCACAATTAAATGGCGATTTCTCAAAATTGAAATATAAAGATACTATTTTAGCCAACTGTGGTAGCAAAATATTCACAGGAAATGGTATACCAGAAGATTTAGATTGGTGGGAAAAAGAATTTATAAAGAGAAGAGATTGGTCTTATAGTAATTCTATGGATATGAATAAACTTGAATATGATTCAAAATACAGTAGTGTAAAATATGACTGGTCTGCATACTTTCCAAAAAATAAGTTGGCAACATTAAAATTCAAACATTTAGCTGTTAAACTTAAACAAGATGATGGAAAATGTGATATTGGGGAAGGTACATTCAATTTTATAGGTTCAAAGTATAAAGAAGAACAGCAAATTAAAAAGTATAATTTTGAAAAATTCACACCAGGTCTTGCTGGAAGTAATGATGATTCAGATAATGAAATTAAACCAAAATTTGATTTAAAACATATGGATTTTACAGATGAACGTGATGAAATAAATCCAGTTCAAACAGATACAACAGATGCTAATTTCGTATTTGATAATGAAGATGCAATTGTTGTAAACTTTAGAAAAGGCAAAAAAGAAAATTAAATTTTAGTATAGAAAAAGCCCTCTAGTGGTTAAATACTAGAGGGTTCATATTATATAAAAACTACGATTTTGACAAAAATTGGCTTAAAAATATTGACTTACAACTATAAATATGGTATAAATATAAAGTACAAAATGGCCCGTTGGTCAAGCGGTTAAGACGCCACCCTCTCAAGGTGGAATCATGAGTTCGATTCTCGTACGGGTCACCAAATAATATAAACTTAGAGTATCAACGATTATGGCAAATGATCTTGATACTCTATTTTTACGTTTAACACTTTTTTAACACTAACTATTTTTTTATCGAAAATCCACAAATAGTCGAAAAAAATAGCCATAAATGACCGAAAAAATTTGCAACAAATAACTGAAAAATATTGAAAGTAAAAAAGGATAATGATATAATGATGCGGATGGAGGAGGAAGAGATTAATGGAGAAAAAGTGGTTTAACAAAACTGTAAAGGAAACACAAGAAGAATTAGGAACAAACCTAGAAAAAGGACTAAACTCAAAAAAAGTCGAAGAAAATAGAAAAAAATATGGATTTAATGAATTAGAAGGAAAGAAAAAAGATTCACTATTAAAAAAATTCATAGCACAATTCAAAGATTTTTCAATAATAGTATTAATAATAGCGGCGATAGTATCAGGAGCAGTTGGAGTAGCACAAGAAGAAGGAATAACAGACACAATAATAATAATGATAGTAGTAGTATTAAATGCAATAATAGGAGTGGCGCAAGAAAATAAGGCAGAAAAATCACTAGAAGCATTAAAAAGACTAAGTGCACATGCTGTAAAAGTAATAAGAGATGGAAAAGAACAAGTAATTCCAGCGAGAAATCTAGTACCAGGAGATATAGTAATAATTGAAACAGGAGACTATGTATCAGCAGACTTAAGAATAATAGAAGCAGTGAACTTAAAATCACAAGAAGCATCATTAACAGGTGAATCTGTACCAGTAGAAAAAAAGTCAAAAGAAATCACAGAACAAGAAGTAGGAATTGGCGATAGAACCAATATGTTATTCTCATCTAGCTTAATAACATATGGTAGGGGAAAAGCAATAGTTGTAGAAACAGGAATGAATACAGAAGTTGGAAAAATAGCGGGGATGATAAATGAAACAGAGAAACAAGAAACACCATTACAGCAAAGACTAAATAGCTTAGGAAAAACATTAGGGATTGCAGCATTAGCAATATGTGCAGTAATATTTGTAATAGGATTACTACAAGGAAAAGACATAATAAATATGTTCATGACAGCTGTATCACTTGCAGTTGCAGTAATACCAGAAGGTTTAGTCGCAGTATCAACAATAGTATTAGCAATTGGTGTGCAAAAAATGGTAAAGAAAAATGCAATAGTAAAAAAACTACCAGCAGTTGAAACATTAGGAAGTAGTACAGTAATATGTTCAGACAAAACAGGAACACTAACACAAAATAAGATGACAGTAGAAAAAGTATTTTGCAATGATGTAACAACGACCATTGATAAAATAGAAATGAACGATGACTTTGAAAAATTAATATATGACTGTATATTATGCAATGATGCAAGAGTATTAGAAAACGGAGAACTTGCAGGTGACCCAACAGAAACAGCACTAATAGACTTAGCATTAAAACTTGATTATAGAAAATCAATTCCAAGAGAAAACCCAAGAGTAGAAGAGGTTCCATTTGACTCTGAAAGAAAGCTAATGACAACTGTAAATGAGAAAAATGGAAAATACATAGTATATACAAAAGGTGGGCTAGATGAGGTATTACAAAAATGTGATTCATATTTATATAAAGGTCAAAAAAGAACAAACTTAAATGAATACTCAGAATGGATTAGAACAAACAATGAAAGCATGGCAAAAGAAGCACTAAGAGTATTGGCATTTGCGTATAAAGAATTGGACCACATACCATCAAAAGAAGAAATGAAAACAATCGAAAGTAATTTGACATTTGTTGGTATGGTAGGAATGATAGATCCACCAAGAGAAGAAGCAAAAAGAGCGGTAGAAAAGTGTAAACATGCAGGAATAAAAACAGTAATGATTACAGGAGACCATAAAATTACAGCAGTTGCAATAGCTAAAAAATTAGGAATACTGGAAAATGACAACGAAGCATTAACAGGAGTAGAATTAAATCAAATGTCAGATGAAGAGCTAATAAAGAACGTAAAAAAATACTCAGTATATGCCAGAGTATCACCAGAACATAAAGTTCGTATAGTAGGTGCATGGCAAAAAAACGGCGCAATTGTAGCAATGACAGGAGATGGAGTAAATGACAGTCCAGCACTAAAAAAATCAGATATAGGTTGTGCAATGGGGCAAGTTGGAACAGAGGTTGCAAAAGAAGCAGCAGATGTCATACTTACAGATGACAACTTTGCAACAATAGTATCAGCAGTAGAAGAAGGAAGACGTATATATGATAATATATTAAAAGTAATTCAATTTTTATTATCATGCAATGTTGGAGAAGTAATAGTATTGTTATTGGCAACATTATTTGCACCAGCTATAGGAAGTGCATTTGGAATATCTGATATAACACTAATACAGGTATTATTACCAATACAAATATTATGGATAAACCTTGTAACAGACACATTCCCTGCATTAGCATTAGCATTCGATCCAGCAAATAAAGACATAATGGATAGGAAGCCAATAAAAAAGAACGAAGGAATATTTACAAAAGGTAGAACATTTAGAATAATATATCAAGGTGCTATGATAGGAATACTTACATTAATAGCATATTTAGTAGGACTTGGAACAACAACAACAGCGATAGATGGACTTACATTAGAAGAAACAAAAGTTGAAGTCGCACAAACAATGGCATTCACTGTATTAGCATTTTCAGAATTAATACATGTATTCAATGTAAGAGACAATAAAAATTCAATATTTAAAACAGGAATACTAGGAAATCCAATATTAATATATGCTGTATTAGCATCAGCAATATTAATGGGAATAATATTAGTAATACCAGGACTAAGAACAGCATTTAGTATACCAATATTACCAGTAGGAAACATTGTAGAAACGGTTGCATTAATATTTGCACCTATTGTAATTGTAGAAATAATAAAATTTTTCAAAGTTAATACGGCAAAAGATGAATAGAAAGAACCTTATATGGTCTTTGAATTTCAAATAGAGTAGAGGAAAGTTTATCCTCTACTCTATTTATATAAATAATAATTTAATTAAAATCAATACAACAGTTATTGTTGACATTGCTGTATCCATAAATCCTTCAGTGCTTTCTCCTGCTTGGTCAACAACCGTAATAGTATAATGTTTTGCATCAGTTATTTTGAAGTATTTTTCTAAACTTTTTGTGTTTCCTTCAGCAATTGTTCCAATTTCTAGATATTCTTGACCTAAACTTTTTCCAGACTCAGAAAACAATTCTAATTTTAAATATTTACCACTTAATTCAGGGTTTGTAACTTGTAACTTAGCTCTACCGTTTACTTTAGTGGCTTGAAACTGTACAACTTGTACTCCGTCAGGAATTGGATTTTTAGAATATATGTCTTTGTATGTAGAATTAATACCAGCATATATCAATATATCTGAAAAAATCCAAAATAAAACGATCCATAATATATATTTTCCAAAAGTTTTTAATCTATCCATAAACATTCTCCTTTTTTCTACATTCTTATTATACTATATTTTCCAATGTTTTGCAATAGGTTACATAACATCACGAGAGGGTTGAAAAATATAATTAATTGTGATATAAATATGAAAAAAAAGGAGAAAACATGGATAAAAAAATATTTATATTTACAGTAGTATATGCAATTATATATGCAATATTATATTATATACTTGAAAAATTTAATTTAACCTTTCTTGTGTGGATAAAGCAATTATCACTTATAATAATATCATTGGGAATAGTCATATTCACATTTATAGTAATAAAAAATGGCAAAGATAATAAGATATTAAAATTTATATTATATTTTGGTGCAATTATATTTACGTTAGTAATAATATGTGTAGACTTGTTTATAGGTGTATTTATGCTTAATGAAGAAGAAATAACAGAATATGAAGACAGAAAAATGATAAAAGAAACAAGAGAAGTATATAACTTAAACTATATAAAATATTATGATTACACAAATCCATTTGTGAGAAGTGAACAAGAAAGAGTATTTATGAGTTATGATGATACAATATCAGAAAGTGAATATGCAGGAACAACATTCTATGATAAAAATGGCAAAGAAGTACGAGATATTGATGGAAATGAATTTATAGATTTAAGTATTTTAAAAGAATATGGGCATAACAAGCAATATACATATGAAGATGTGATACAATTTATAAATGAAGTCAATAATAATTTTAAGGATAATATAAATGATGTTGAAATAGCTTCGAAAGGAAACTTTTTGTTTATATATTTGACAAATGATGAGAAAAAATTATCATTTGACGAAAATCAAAAACAAGAATTTCAAAATACAATAGAAGAATTTATAAAAGAGGAAAAAACAAAAAAAGATAGTGTTTATAAAATAAATATATTTAATGAATATGTTTGTATATTTAATCAGAAATACTATTATCTAGAAAACAAATAAAAGGAGCAAGATAAATAATGAAAGTAGTAGGAAAACAACGTAATAGCAAAATGTGTTTCATATGTGGCATGGATAATCCAATAGGACTAAAAGCACAATTTTATAATATGGAAGATGGAAGTGTTATGACAAAATTTCAATATAGAGAAGAGCATCAAAGCTTTCCACAAAGAGTACATGGAGGACTAATTGCTACAATGCTAGATGAACTTGGACTAAGAGCGTTATGGGCTAAAGGTTCAGAAGAAAGATTTGGAGTAACACTATCTATGGAATCAAAATTCAGAAAACCTGTGCCATATAATGAAATATTAATTGGAAAGGGTCTTGTAAAAAAAGAAACATCAAAATTTATAACAATAGACACAGAAATATTTAATACATCTGGAGATTTATTAGCAAATGCAGAAGTAAAATATATAAAGTTAGATGTTAATAAAATTGTTGGAGGAATAGATTCTCATGAGGAGATGTGCTATTTAATCCAAGATGATGTAAAAGAAATAAATTTTGAAAAGTAAAGATTTATAATAGCTATGTTCTCAGAAGGTTCTTTTCTTATATTGAAAAAATAAAGCATGGTGAAAACAAAGAACAATGAGAGAGGTTACTAAGAAATTAGTAGCCTCTCTAACTGTTGTATTACACTGTTTAACTTTCATTGTAAAAAATAAGCTTTATTGCACTTTCTAATGTCTTAGTGCAACAGAATTTGCCATTTACATCTGCATAGATTAAGCCATCTATACCTGTTATTTTTTGTGTAATAGATATATCATCAGATTTAATCAGTTCAGGTTTGAACATAAGAGAATTAGCAACTATCCTAATATCATAACCTTCTCTGCGAGATTTGAATATTAAGTATTTAACAGTAGTATTAGTAGAAAGTTTCATTGCTTTTTTATATGGCATTTCCTTATCAAAAAACAAATAATTTTGTGTGCAACTATTTAATTTTGACATAATTATTTCAATTGCTTCAACTTCAGCGATAGCGTGTTTAATATATATATTCCAAAAGGAATTTGCAAGCTGAATAGCATTGACAAAAGCTTCATCTTCTGAAATATTTTCATTCCATTCAGGATTACACAATTTTATAAAATCAGGAGATGTTTTATTCTCCAAATATTCTAGTTGGATATTATCTGTGGCATCAATATATTGGATTAATTCTGTATCAATATAATCAAACAATTTATCAACATATTTGACATGTAAATCTTCCAGATATTTTTTGCCAAATTTTTTCCACAATAAACCTATAGAAGAATAATATATACCATTTTTTCTTTGACCATTTCTATTTTTTTGATGGTGGTCAAATTCACCTAAACCTATATCATACACAATTTTGCTTTTGACATCTATGTTATTTACACTTGGTAGTCTAATAAGAGTGACTCTATCCAAAATTTTACTTAAAAAAATAGTTGATATAACGTCATCTACATGGAATTTTCCTGAATGAGTTATACAATTTGACTTATCTAATTGTTTTGTTAATTCAATATTACTATAAATTAGGTTCATTTTTTGCTCCATTCATTATTTTTTTCTAATTATATAATTTATTTAGATAATTAGTCAAGTTAGATTTTTATAAAAAAGAATTAAACATATTGAATACTAAATAGAGGACTGATATAATAATATACAACAATATCAAATGTTAATTCATTTGAGAAGCTAATAAAAAAATAATACAAGGAGAAAAATCATGAAATACATAGCATTATTAAGAGGGATAAATATAAGTGGTAAAAATAAAATCTCAATGAGTGAATTAAAAAAAAATTAGAAGAAAATAGATACAAAAATGTTATCACTTATCTTAATAGTGGTAATGTTATTTTTGAAAGTAATACAGATAATAAAGAAAATATGATGCAAGATATTTACAAAATAGTAAAAAATAAATTTAATCTTGAGATACCTATCTTTATTATAAGCCAGTTAGAATTTGAGGATATATTAAATAATAATCCAGAATGGTGGGGAACAGAAAATAAAGAGATATATGATAATTTAATTTTTATAATCACTCCCACAAAGTATGAAGAAGTGTATAACACTATTGGAAACCCAAGAGAAGAAATTGAAAAAATAAAGGAGTTTAAAAATTCTATATTTTGGTCTTATGATTTGAAAAATTATAGAAAATCAAATTGGTGGAACAAAACAGCAAGTACAAATATAAAGGATAGGATTACAATAAGGACAGCTAATACTATGAAGCGAATATTAGAAATATGCAAAAAGCAAAAATAAATTCAAAGATTATAAAAATTTTAAAAGAAGGATTAATTATGAAAAAACAAACAGCAGGTAGAGATAATTTAGGAGAATTAGCTCCAAAATTTACAGAACTAAATGATGATGTATTATTTGGAGAAGGATGGTATCAAGAAGAAGGAAAAGAAGCAGGTAGTCTAAAACCAGGAATGGTTATTACAATTCCTGCTAATGTTAAACATTGGCATGGTGCGAAGAAAAATTCATGGTTTAGGCATATTGCTGTTGAAGTGCCAGGAGCAAACACTTCCAACAAATGGTGTGAAAAAGTCACAGATGAAGAATATGAGAAATTACCAGAATAATTCATAAAAATGGGCAGTAAAATGTCCATTTTTTTCATACATTTATATGTAACCAAAAAAATCCATGAAAATATAATACTAATGAATGGAGGTTATTTATATGAATTATGAATTAATGATGAATGGCACTGTTAAAATTGGACAGAAGGCACCTGACTTTACGGCAGATACTACATATGGTACAATTTCTCTTGATGACTATAAAGGAAAATGGTTAGTGTTCTTTTCACACCCAGGAGATTTTACCCCCGTATGAGCATACAATTTGGGGAAATATCAGAAACGCTTGATATTGCTTAACATTTCTTTAATCGATAACTTACTCTAGAATGAATAAAAATTGCCACAAAGTAAAAACTGGAATAAAATTAATGGCAGAAGCAATAAAATAAGGTTGTCCAATAGATAATTTTGACAGGATAAATGAGTTTGTGGTATTATATGAATTAGTAAGTTATTGTGGAGGTATTTATGAAAAAGAAAGCTATATTAACACTAGCATTTTTAATTAGCAACTATCTGTAAATGTTGGAGGTGTGGTATGAAAAAATTATATATAATAACTGGTGCAAATGGTTTTCTAGGAAATAATATAATAAGAAAATTAGAGCAAAATAGTGAAAATGAAATAAGAGCACTTGTATTACCTAATGATTCTATAAAGGCATTGGATAACTTGAATTGTAAAATTTATTATGTAGATGTTACTAAAAAGGAAAGTTTATCGTCAGTTTTTGAAAATGTTGATGGAAAAGAAGTTTATGTAATACATTGTGCAGGAGTTGTGGATATAAAATCTAAATATAACCCAATTGTATATGATGTTAATGTTAATGGCACAAAAAATATTGTAGATAAAGTTTTAGAAATAGATGCAAAACTTATTTATGTAAGTAGTGTACATTCAATTACCGAAAAGCCTAATAATGAAACAATAACAGAGATTACTAACTTTGATTCTGAGAAAGTAGTAGGATTATATGCAAAAACAAAGGCAGAGGCAGCGAAATATGTTATTGATGCAATAAAAAATAAGAAGCTAAATGCTTGTATTATTCATCCTTCTGGAATTATTGGACCAAATGATTATGGAAATAGTCACTTAACACAATTAATAAAAGAAGTAGCGACAGGAAAACTCTTTGCTTGTGTAAAAGGAGGGTATAATTTTGTAGATGTTAGAGATGTGGCAGATGGTATTATTAGTGCTTGTGATAAAAATAATAGAGGAGAATGTTATATTTTATCTAATAAATATATTACAATAAAAGAATTGACTGATTTTGTTTGTGATTTAGAGGAGAAAAAAAGAATTAAGATAGTGTTACCACTATGGTTGGCAGAATTAGTAGCTCCAATTTGCGAATTATATTATAACATAAAAAAGCAAACACCATTATTTACAAAATATTCTCTATATACATTGTCATCAAACTCCAACTTTAGTAAAGAGAAAGCTAAAAGAGAATTAAATTATAAGAATAGAGATATGAAAGATACAATTAAAGATACAATAAAATGGTTACAAGAAAAAAACTATATATAAAAAAACATTTAGTTAAAAATAAAGAACTACTTCATTCTGAATAAGTAGTTCTTTACTAAATTTATTTACTTTATTCAACAATAGGTGGAATAAAACTCTCAATTGCATTTCGTAGTTTAGGATGATGAATTACAAAATGAATAGAAGGACTATTGGCTTTTGAAATCATAACCCAATTTTTCTCGCAAATTAAAACCTGTATGTTTTTGAATGTATGGTTATTGTTTATTCTTAACTTATAATTTTTATTATTTTTTTCATATTTTTTAGTCAAATCCAAATGCTCTAAATATTCTTTGTATGTATAATAAATTTTTTTATCATAAAAACTATCTGCAAGAAAAAGCAAAAGAGGTGATTTTTCAAATTCTTCTTTTGAAAATTTAGATATTTCATCTTCAAGTAAATTGTTTTCTGTTGCATCTATTGCCATATTTTTGAATACCTTCACAGATTCTTGTATTTTTTTAATATCTTCATTTGAAATGTTGTTATGTTTTAAAATTCTTAAAAGTAAATCATCAGAAATAGTATGAATTGGTAAAGAAGATAAAATTCTTCTACGATTAGCTTTTATTTTTACACTTGAAGATAAAAATGCAAAATAAGCATTTTTAGAATCTTCTTTATATATTTTCATTAGGGGCGTAGCCTTTTTTAATAAACAATCTGCTTTTGTCTTATAATATGATATATCATTTTTATTAGTAGTTAATGTGTATTTTCCTTTATCATGATAACCATTGATACATTCTCCACATAAAGCAACAGTTCCAGAAACATAAGTAAAGTGGCAATATATATTATTTTGTAATCCTTTTAAAAAGTATGGAGAAACCTGCCCTGTCATGTAAATTGGTAACCAGCTTTCTAAACCTAACATCATCTCATTAAATGGTCTATCAACATTATGAATAATATTTAAGTGTAAGCCTTTTTTTAACATTATAGCGATAGCATACATCCATTTTTTCCCAAACTCAATATCCTGTGCCATATCTTCCATTGGCATATCGCTACACATAAAAACAGGTTCATTATTTTTTGAAAGGACGGTTGCTTTAAAAAAGTCTAATTCTCCTTTTTTCATTTCTTCTATACCATAATATGTTTTAGAAATTGCTTTGTAAAAAGGAATAGCAGGTACTTTCATTTCATCAAAATGTACAGCTTTTATATATTCATTTAAGTCGAATTTATCTAAATGATTTAAAAAATCATCTATATAATTATGAGATGGAACTAAATTAGTAGAAAACCATTTGAATAATTTATTGTAATAGCTAGAATTATCTTTTAAATCTCTTAAACTACAACCAATAAGGATAGCCACAGCCTTTTTATCATCTTCTGATTTGTATTTTTTAACAACAAAATTACAAACATTTTCAATAAAAATTTTAGGCTTTGATGGATTTGTACTTCCAGTACGAATTTTAGAAAGCAATGAAGAATCACAAGAACTTGAACGAGCTAATTCAGTCAGATTGATATTTAAAGTTGAAATAAGCTCATTGAAATTTTTACTTAATTGTTCAAAGTCAATAGAAACATCATTTAAAGTACTAGAAAGGTTGCTGTAAATTTCATCTCTTGTTATATTCAATTTTTTAGAGCTAGAAAGTTTATATAAACCATCTACTAATTGTTCTAATTGTTTACCCCTTATATTAGGACTTCTATCTCCTCTACGATAACGACTAATAACAGAAGTAGATAGACCTGAAGCATTTATAAGTTCTTTAGAAGAACATCCAATATGTTTTATATATGTATTTAATTGCTCACAAAAAGTCATAAGAAAACCTCCATATTTATAATACAATTTTTATTATAATATATCATAAAAATATAAAAAACACAATCGCCAAAAAAACAACTGAAACTTTGGCGAAAAGAGTGCAATAAGTATTTTTGTGTGATAGAATAAATAAAAAATATGTTAAAAGGGGGGAAAAAAAGAATAACAAATCCAAAAACAGGTGATAATATTATAATATACATTGTATTATTTGCAATTGCTATATTAGGAATTATAACATTAATAATAGTTAATGTTAAAAAAAGTAAAAGTTCAAAAAAACATTAAGGAGGAAAAGTAAAATGAAAATTAAAAAAAGTTTAATATTTTTAGCGATTATTTTAGCTAGTATATGTCTATTTATTTTTTCAAACAGAGTAAATGCAGCAACAATTAGTGATGATGGAAAATATACATTAATATTGACTAGCACAGCAGAAAATGCCAGTATTGATGGTAAAGACCAGAAAATTATAAAATTCAATGTTGCAGAAGGAGAAACTACAGTTAAATTATCTGAATTAACAAAAAATGTTGTAATTTTTAATGGTAGAACAGAATTCTCACACTGGGAAAAAACATGTGGTGAAAAAGTTAGTGATGATATAGCAATAACTGATTTTAGCTGGAGTGGAAAGTTAGCAGAAGGCGAAACATATACGAATGGATTAACTCTTTATGCAAGATTTTCTGAAAAGCCATTACAAGGAACTGGTACATATTATTTAACACTTGATCCATTTGCAGGTAAAGTAAATGGAGAAAGCATTATAAAATTAACAAGTAAAAGCGCTGAATTTAAAACAGTTGATTTAACAAAATATATACCTGTAAGAGAAGGATACACATTTAAAGGATGGGAGTTAGATGGAAAAATTGTAACTTCTATTGATTCTAGTTATTTTGCTAAACGTGATTGTATAGAAATAACTGCTACATATACTCAAGATACTTTTAAAGGTGATGGAATTGTACTAAAATTAAATGCTAATGGTGGTAAAATAGATGGCAAAGAATCTAATAGTTATGACTACATAGGAGGAAATAATTCAGGAACAACAATGTCATTATTACCATACATTCCAGTAAGAGAAGGATATACATTTAACGGTTGGAATACAAAAAAAGATGGTAGCGGAGAAATCTATAATTATGTTTACTGGAGATTCTGGGATAAGGATGAAAAAACAGACAAAGAATTTGACAAAGATACTTTAATAAAAGAAGAAAACGGTTATGAGAGATATAAAAATGTAAATCTATATGCTTCTTGGACTAAAACTTCAGGAGAACCAGAACAACCAGTTAAAGAAACAGTAAAAGAAATTCAAAGTACAGGAGAAACAAAAGCAAAAATTGAATTCGCAAAAGAAGTTAGCAAAGACTACAAATTAGATATAAAACCTGTAGAAGTTAAAAAGGACTTAACAAACAAAAATGTTAAATATGTAGTAGATATAAATGTATTAGAAAATAACCAAATAGTTAAAATTAGTGATACTAAAATGAAAATAAGAATTGCATTGCCAGAAGACTTAAAAGGATTTAACAAATATGAAGTAGTATATATTTCAAATGATGAAATAAAAGAAACAATACCAGCAACAGTAGAAGATGGATATATAGTATTTGAAACATCACATTTAAGTCAATATGGAATTATTGCAACAAATGTTGAAGGAAAAACAGAACAAACAAAAAATGAAACAAACAATCCAAAAACAGGAGATAATATTACAACAAATATAATGCTATTTGTAGCTTCTATAGCAACTATTGGAACACTAACATTATTAAAAAGAAAAAAAGTAAGAGAATAGTAAGGCGATATATTTAGGCTAGCTATAAGTTATTGGCTAGCCTTTATATACAAAAGGACAATGTGAATAATGAGAAAAAAATGAAAGGAGCAAGAGCTTTATGAAAAATAAAACAAAATACCTTCTATCAATATTAGTTATGCTAGTAGCCTTTTTGTTGGTAGGAACAAATAAAGTAAATGCAGCAGAATCAGGTATAGCATATAAGGTTGATTTAGGAACTGTTAATGTTGGATATTCAGAAGAACCAATGGGCTATATTAATGTTCATAACAATGGTACTGAAGCATGGGCTATCTGGAATGTTACAGTTGATAAAGAGGATATTTTTAACATTAATGGAACCAATCACGATTATGTTGAACCAGCATATGATAGTTACGAGCAGTATTATGTAACGGCTGAAACAGGACTTCCTGCTGGAACATATACAGGAAAGATAACAGTAGCTACTATGTCAGGTTATACTATGGAAACAACTGTAACTCTAAAAGTAGTAGATCCAAGTGCTAAAAATAATGTTTTAGTTACAGATGCTACAGATTTTATTAATGCTGTAAATAAAACTAACGCAGAAAATTCAGCCGATTTAATAAAATTACAAAATGATATTAATATGGGTGAGAATGATGAGTTAAATTGGCATATATATAAAGACACTATACTAGATTTAAATGGAAACACATTAACACTCGTAAATGATAAATCAATTAATCTAATATATCATGATAATGCAACTCTTAAAATAACTGACTCTAGCAATGGAAAAACAGGTAAGATTTATAAAAAGAAAAATAATGAAATATTTTATTTCTTTACTGTTCAAGAGAATGATGCAACTCAAAAGCATGATATTGCTGTTTTGGTTGATGGGATAAAAATAGAAAGAGAAAAACAACCAGAAAAACCTAGTACTGTATTTATGGGAAAGAGCAATTATAAGTTAACTGTAAAAGATACTACATTGAATGGCTTGACTTATTTGTTACGTAGTGATGATAATGTAAAAGTTGATTTAAGTATTGAAACAATTAAACTTTATACATATTCAGGTCAAAGTATGGCAGTTATGGCACGTAACTCAAATAATGAGTTTGAAAAAGAAATGTTAATAGGTAATGTAATACCAGAGGATTCTGAGTTTTTATATTATAACATTAATGATAAGCAAGTCGTAGCAGATAGAAATCGATTAATTTCTGAGCCATTTGTTGATCGTTATGATGATGATAAAACTCGCTCTATTATTGTAAGAAAGAAAACAGGATTTGATATTACAGATGTTAGTTTAAATGAAATTTATGGATATACAGAATCTACCGATGTAAAAGAAATTCCAATATATAATAGAGGAGCAACTGATTTACAAATTAAAAATGTTTCAGTAGATGATGCTAATTTTATAGTAGATGGTACTGGAACTCCAACAGTAGTTGTTGGAGCAACAAATACAGATTTCAAGATTAAAGCTAAAAAAGGGCTAATGGTAGGAAAATATACAGCAAACATAACTGTAACTGATATAAATGATAATACTTATACATCAAAAGTTACATTAAAAGTTGATAAAAAAGAAATAACAGACCTTGATATTTCAATTGATAGTTGGACTTATGGTGTTGATGATGAAAAGATGCCAGTTATAAATTATGGTTCAACACTTACAAAAAATGATGGCGATATTAGGTATGCTTCTGAAGATAGTGATTACTGGACTTGGAGACCTCCAACAACAGCTGGTAAATATAAAATAAAATTCAAATTATCTGATGCTGCTAATGAAAAATATATCATTCCAGAAAAGATAGTTTATTTTGAAATTTTCAAAAATGACACAGAAATTAAGATAGTAATTAAATCAAATTCATGGGAATATGATGGAAAAGAACATAAAGAAGATGACTATGATGTATATTATGGTGGCACAAAACTTGAATATTTATCTGATGTTAAGATGTATGAGTTACCAAATAAAAAACAAGATAGATTATTATTACTACCATCAGGAAAAGTTAAAGATGTATCTGATGGAATAGTTGAAAATGGTATATTTGATTATATGTTACTAAATGCAAATAGTTATAGTAATGTAACAATAGAAAAAGGAACACTTTCTATTACACCAATTACAACTCCAATAATAGTAACTGCAAATAGTGAGAATAAAAATTATGATGGAGAAGATTTAACTAATAAGAGTTATACATATACTAATGATGTTTTACTTGTAGGAGATGAGTTAACTGCTACTATTACAGGTAAGCAAAAATATGTTGGAACTTCTGATAATAAAGTAACAGGTGTAAAAGTAACAAGGGATGGAAAAGATATTACTTCTAACTATACTTTTGGTACTCATGTAAATGGTACATTAAAAGTAGAACAATCATCACAAGTATTTACTGCAGAAGAAAACTTATATGTTAAAGTTGGTGGAAATCTAACAATAGATAAAATTAAAGAACTATTAAATTGTAATTTAACTGATTATAAAATTAAATATATAAGTGGAAGTGCAGGAACATTTGATGAAACTACAGGATTTACAGCAGGAACAACAGATGGAAAAGTAACAATGGAAGTTATTGCACCAGCAAAAGATGAAAATAATGATGGAGTAAATGAATATGCTGAAGCAACAAAAACATTCTATATAAATGTTGTAGAAAAAGAAACTGTAACATTTAGTGGTATAGAAGATAATCAAGTATTTACTTATAACGGAAAAAAACAAAAACCGATTGGTAGAATTGAAGTTATAGGTGGAAATGTAAAAATGCTAGATACCAAATATAAAGGAACAGGAACTACAAATTATGATAGTGCAGAAGCTCCAAAAAATGCAGGAACTTATACTGTAACATATAGTGTACCAGAAGATAATCCAGATTATGTAGGAAGTGTAACTTATGCTTTTACAATTAAGAAAGCACAAGTAACAAAGGAATATCCAGAAAAAACAACATTTGAATATGATGGAATGATTCATGGATATGACTATGGACAAATTGTAGGTATACAAGAAATAACTGGTACTTTAGCGGCTCTAAAAGTTGGGGACTATAGTTTTGCTTGTTCATTAGTAGATAAAGATAACTATGAGTGGAATGATAGTACAACTGATGATTATACTGTAAATTGGTCTATAATACAAGGAACACCAAAATACACAATTCCAACAAACTTATCTTCTGTAAAAGGAAAGGTATTAGCAGATATAGCATTACCTAAAGGATTTACTTGGAATGCACCTGCAACAATATTAACAGCAGGAACTAATACATATACAGCAACATACACACCAGAAGATACAGCAAATTACAAGACAGTAAACGATATAGAAATTAAAGTAAAAGTAAAAGATTTATTTGATGTAATGACAGCGGTTGATGGTGGTATTAGTGGTGGTAATGGAACTATTACTCCAAGCAAAATAGATGTTATAGAAGGAAGTAAAGTAATAATTGAATTTACACCAAATACAGGATATATGGTTGATAAAGTCTTAGTTAATGGGAAAAAAGTAGAAGTTACTGGTAATGAACTAGAACTTATAGTAAATGAAAACAAAGAAATTGAAGTAAGTTATAAAAAAATACCATTTACAATAACAGTAGAAGAAGTAACAGGAGCAACAGTAGATCCAAATGGAATAGTTACAGTAAATTATGGCGATAACAAAGACTTTACAATAACAGCAAACACAGGCTATAAACTAGTAAAAGTATTGGTAAATGATGAAGAAAAAGCATTAGATGGCAATACATTAAATCTAAAGAATATTACGTCAAATATGAAAATTAAAGCAGTAGTAGAAAAAATAGAATACAAAGTAATAGAAGGTGCAGATCAAACATATACCATTGATCAAAGTACAGAGGCAAGATTTAGAATAAATGCAGATTATAGCTTATTTGATAAAAAAGTATATGTAGATGATATACTTGTAGATAGTGCAAATTATACATCAGAAAGTGGAAGTACAATAATTGTATTAAACAAAGACTATGTAGATACACTTGCAATTGGACAACATACATTAAAAGTAGCGTTTACAGATGGAGGAGAAGCAGAAACAACATTTACAATAGCAAGACAATTTGAAGAAAACAATAATAACGAAAACGTTTCATTAAATACAGAAAATAAAGAAGAAATGAAAGATAATGCTTCTAATCCAAAAACAGGCGACAATGTAATGCTTTATATAGCAATAGTAAGTATGTCAATAATAGGGCTTGGAGCGACAACAGTAGCTGCAAAAAAGAACAAAACAAACTAAAATACTATATAGGAGAGAACTAGAACTTTCTAGTTCTCTTTTAAAAATAAAGGGAGCGATTATATGGCAGGAAAAAGAGCTAAAACTAAAAAGAGAGTAAAGCTAAATAAAAAGCAGTTAAGTACCATAGGTGTTCTAATATTGATAATAGCCTTAGTATTTGCAATTATAATGATATTCAAACCTGTAAATGTAGGAAAAATAAACAAAGAAGGTAAAGCGGAATATATAGAACGAGTTGCAAATGTAACAAAATATCCAGACAAAAAAATTGTAGAATTTAAAAATGGCTATGAGTTAATAGATAATGGAATAATAACAACCGAAATCTATGAAAAGTTAAAAAATAATGATAATATCTACAATCTAACTGTAACAGAATATTTAAGATTAGGAGATATATCTTCAAAAGAAAGCTATAACATAAATAAAGCAATACAAACAGGAGTAGTAAAAGAAGATACAAGTTATGCAGACTATTTTGCAAAAACTTGTGGATTTGAAAACAAAAAGGAATTATTAAAATATACAAAGGCGGTATTTGAACTAGTAGATAAAGAAAAATAGAAATGATTTTTTCAATCAATATATATAAATTTTATAGAGGCGTCAAAATGTCGCCTCTATATTTTTCAAGTATCCCGCTAAAAGCCACGCTTTTAGGCTCTTATTTGGATTCGGGGCGACTCCATGCTCCTGTAAACTTTAAAAAAGTTTGAAAAAATAAAAAATAAAAAAAAAATGCAACATTTGATAAAATTTTTGGCTTCATATATATAGAAATGTGAGGTGATGAAATTTGAGAAATATGAAAAAGTTTTACTGTATTTCTATATTGTAATTTAAAATAAAAAGAGATAACAATTCTCTTTTTAGCATAACATTTATTAGAAGTGTTATGAAGGAGTTAAAAAGTAATGCAAATTACAAATACAGAAACACAAGGCACGAAGTATGTTCAAATTTATTTGACAGAAGATGAACTCCAAAAAAAAGAAACAAAAGATTTAGCCCAAAAGTATAAACAAGAAAAATATAGTGTGGCTATTTTCGTAAGTGGAAAAGAGAATTATCCCGAGATTCTTGAAAAAATAATTACGAAACAAGTGGAATTAAACAAAAATGTATGCTAACATGAAAACAAGCAATATCAGGCGAGATTTGGAGGATGAAATGACAGTTGTACGGATATTGTAGATTGTCTAGAGATGAAGATAAAGAAAACTATGCAAGTATTGAAGAACAGAAAAGAATTATTCAAGACTATGCAACTTCTCGTAATTGGACTATCTCAGACTTCTATATAGATGACAATGTTTCGGGATATACCTTTAACAGACCTGCATTTTCAAAAATGATTGAAAAAGTAAAAGGAGGAAAAATTGATGTAGTCATAGCAAAGGATTTATCAAGAATTGGAAGACATAACGGACGAGTGTTAGTTTTAATAGATGAGTTTAAGAATATTCAAAAGAATTTAATATTAGTTTCTGAAATGGGTGGAACTTATGATGTTTTAAATGATAGAGATGATACTATTGGAATAACAACATGGTTTAATGAAAGATATGTTAAAGATTGTTCAAGAAAAACTAGAGACCACATGTATTCTAAACAAAAAACAGGAAGATTAATTATGGGAAATTATTATGGATATATAAAAGATCCAGAGGATATAACAAAGCTATATGTTGATGAAGAACTACGACCTGTTATAGAATTGATATATAAGCTATATACCGAAGAAGGAATTGGAAGAAAGAAAATTTGCGATATTCTAAATAGTAAATATAATTATCCAACTCCATCAGTTTACTATCAAATGAAACACTTGGAAAGAGGCAGAATATATAAACATCCTGTTCAAAAATTATGGTCCATATATATGGTAAGAAATATTTTAGAAAATGATGTATATTGTGGCACACTTAGAACTCATAAGAAAAAGACTGTATCCATAAGAGGCAAAGCAATAAAGCTTCCAGAGGAAGAACATTTTGTATTTGAAAATCATCATGAAGCAATTATATCTAAAGAGACATTTAATTTAGCTCAAGAAATAAGAAAAAGAAAACTAAATACAAAAAGTACATCAAGTACGAGAAAAAGAAATTATTACTTTTCAGGACTTTGCAGATGTGGTGATTGTGGATTTGGAGTAAGTGGCATAACTATAACTAGAAAACAATCTCAAAAAGGTTATGAATGTTCACAATATAGAACTTATGGTAAAGCTAGATGCAAATGCCATGAAATTAAAGAATCAGATATAATTATACATTTTAAGGAATTTTTAAAATTTACTAAAAATAAATACATAGATGAAATAAATAAAATACAGCTTCAAACAAAAACTAATACTAAAACAAATAATAAAGAAAAAATCAAATTTGAAATCGAAAACTTAAATGCTGAATACAAAGTTTTGATTAGTCAAAAAATTAAAGATTTAACTAATACTACAAATGAGTATCAACGAGAAATGGTTGAAAATGCATATAAAGAAGTGGAAAAAGACAAGACTAATCGTATAGAACAATTACAAAAACTATTAGAACAACAGCAAGAAGATTTAGACACAGAAAAAATAAAAAAATTAAAAACGGCAATAGAATATTTTGATGATATTCTAAAATCTAATGAACCTAATAGATATATTTTAGAGTGTTTAATTGATAAAATATGGATTTATCACGATAAAAGCGTGAAATTCGAGCTAAAACCTGAAATTAGCCGATTAATATAATATCCCCAAATTGAAGGCTTTTACCCCCGTATGCACAACAGAAATGATTGCATTTGCAAGAGCCAACAAATACTTTGAAAGCTTAAACACCAAGCTGTTAGGAATAAGCATTGACAGTAATCCATCACACTTAGAATGGATGAATAACATTTATAATATGACAGGAATAGTATTGCCATTTCCAATAATAGCAGACAGGAATGGAGAAATATCAAGAAGATATGGAATGATAGCAAATGATGTAAGCACAACAGAAACAGTAAGAAATGTATTCATAATAGATGATAAAGGAACAGTAAGAGTAATACTAATATATCCACTAAACATAGGGAGATTCATACCAGAAATAATAAGAATAATTCAAGCACTACAAATGTCAGAATGTAACAACTCATCAATACCTGCAAACTGGATACCAGGTGGACCAGTAATAATGCCACCACCACGAACATTTCCAAAATTGAAAGAAAGGCAAGAATATATACAGGAAAGCAATAATGGTTTGAGTTGGTACTTAACATTTGAAGAGCCAAAGAAAAAATGTTTGGAACAAATAGAAAAAACAGAAAACAAAGAGATTGCGAAAAAATAGCAATCTCTTTTATCTTCAAAATTAAACATCTTGAGGATTCACATTTAAAGTCTTATTATTTGTAAAAATGACCATTCCGGGTTTAGCACCATTAGGTTTTTTGACATACTGTACTTGGCAATAATCCACAGGAACATTAGAAGAGGCAAAAGCTTTGCTATGTTTAGCTGCCAATTGTGCACATTTAACAAGAATATCATCAGTAATAGGCTTATCAACTTTTAATATTACATGACTTCCATGAATATCTTTTGCATGGAACCAAATATCGTTTTTATTTGCAAAAGAAAAAGTTAATTTATCATTTTCTTTATTATTTCTTCCAACATATATTTTAAATCCATCAAAACAATATTCAATAGGAGAAAAAGAAGGAGACTTTTTCTTTCTAACAGTTTTGCTCTTCTTTTTGTTATTTGGAAATTTATCCTTAAAAATAACATTTTCATTTATTTCTTCAAATATAGACTGAATATCTTCCAAACAAGTGCAATTATTTAATTCATAAACAATACTTTCAATATAATCAAGTTCCAATTCAGTATCATATTTCTGTTTTGTTACAATTTCAAGAGCATTTTTTAACTTATTATATTTCTTAAAATAATTTTTAGCATTAATATTAGCAGTATATTTAATATCTAGTGGAATAGAGATTAGGTTATTATTATCATAATAATTCTCTAATTCTACAGAATTGGCATGGACATTATTTAATTTATACAAATTAGCAGTAATAAGCTCTCCATATAATTTATAAGTATCCATATCATCACATTCTGTAAGTTTTGAATTGATATTTAATAATCGAGTATTATACTTTTTCAAAACATCTAATATTAATCTCAAAATGCTATTTCTGTAATTAACAAACTGCTCATTTGTTTCTTTTGCAAAATAAAAATCATCAATAAAATAATTCAAACTATATTTATTATTCTTGTGTCCTAAAGTTAAAACATAATCAGATATAACATTATTTTTATAAATATTTTCAAAAACTAAATCCGTAGAATTGATAATATTACAAAAATAAGTATAAAGCTTTATAAGTTCTTCTTTTGAAAAAGACATTGTTAAACTACCACATTTTTCGATAGAGTAGTTCACAAAAGATGTACTGAAACCAGTAAAACTATTTACTATGGATTTACATAAAGATAGTTCACTATTATATATTTTTGCATAAAACTCTTCAAAATTTGATAATTGTGTAAAATCAAACTTTTCAGATTTTGGCAATGTATATAAATGCGAGGGCAATATATCTCTATATGAATTTTTATTAGAATCAGTGCGTCGTTTAGCATCAATAATAACATTATTCTGATTTATTAATATAATATTACTATGTTTGCCCATAATCTCAAGAATAAGAGTTTTTGTTTCAATTTCATTAAATTCATTTATTGTTTCAAATTCTAAATTAACAATTCTTTCTAATCCAAACATATATATTCTTGAGAGTCTTGCATTTATCAAATGCTTTCGTAATAGCATACAAAAATTTGGTGCTACAAGTGGATTAATTTTAGAATGAGTTGATAGATTAATTCTACAATTATGAGAATCTATACATAAATTAAGCAAGTAATTAATACCTTTTGAATATATGCCCAAAACAACTGTATTTTTATCAGGCTCATATATTTTATCAACCTTTCCTCCAATAATATCATCAAGTTCTTGAATGATTGATTTTGTTACAATTCCATCAAATGCCATATAATCATCTCCTAATTTTTGATAAAAATATGATAACATAAAATCTGCCTATTGTAAATAATCTAAAGGGTTAAGATAATTGTTATTAAACCTAAAACCAATGTGTAAGTGACAGCCAGTTGTTGCACCATTTGTATGTCGACCAGTATAATCAGAATATTTATTTCCAATAACTCCATCAACATATTTTGGACCAACATGACCAATTACTTGTCCTTGACTGATAATATCACCTTCAGAAACTATGTAATTAGGAGAAACATGGCAATAAGAAATTTTTAAATTATCTTGTGTTGTTAATGTAATAGTATAACCACCACCACCAAAAAAACCTGTGAAAGTGATTTCACCATTTGCAGTTGCTATCAACTTTGTACCTTCTGGTGCTGGAATATCTACACCTTTATGATATGTTGATGCACCACCAGTTGGAGCATTCCTTTTACCAAAGGGAGAGGAAATACGAGTATAGCCAGGAATAGGCCATGCAAAATTTTGATTACCATAAAAAATCAGTTGAGAACTGTCTATTTCTGTATTAAGTAAATTATTACCAAAAGTAATTGTTGGGATAAAAAAAGTACATATTAATATCGAAAAAACTATGACTTGAATAATTATTTTTTGAATAAATAACACCTCCGATAAAAAAAATTGAATAAAAAACTCTATAACGAGTGCAAAGTAAATGGCAGGGGTAGAAGGATTCGAACCCTCACAGGCGGTTTTGGAGACCGATGTGCTACCATTGACACTATACCCCTAAATAAATAACAATAACATCTTAACACAAAAAAAATAGTTTGACAAGATATTTTTTAAAAAATATTGACAAAAAAAATAATTAAGATTATAATACAGTAAGTTTAATAGTTACGAAGAAAAAGAAAAATTATATAGAATACTTATAGAGAGCTAATAAAAGGTGGAAGTTAGTAGTATAAAATATAAGGGGAGCTTTGGAGTAACATGTAATTAAGGTGCATAAAGCAAAGAGCTTTATGAATTAGGGTGGAAACGCGGAACAATAACTTTCGTCCCTAGCAGTATTATTAATATTTGCTAGAGGTGAAAGTTTTTTTGAATTTATATCTTTAGCAAGAAAAAAGGGAGGAATTAAAATGGTAAAATCAATGGACACAATAGTAAATTTGTGTAAAGCAAGAGGATATATATATCCAGGATCAGAAATATATGGGGGATTAGCAAATACATGGGATTATGGACCTTTAGGTGTAGAGCTAAAAAACAATGTAAAAGCATTATGGAGAAAGAAATTCATACAAGAAAACAAACATAATGTAGGACTAGACGCAGCAATATTAATGAATCCACAAACATGGGTAGCATCAGGACATGTTGGAGGATTTTCAGACCCACTTATAGACTGTAAAGAATGCAAAACAAGACATAGAGCAGACAAGCTAATAGAAGAATGGGCACATGATCATGGAAGAGACATGGTAGCAGATGGTATGACAGATGAACAACTAATAAAATTTATGGATGATAACAATATATGTTGCCCTAAATGTGGAAAACACAACTTCACATCAATTCGTAAATTTAACTTGATGTTTAAAACATTCCAAGGAGTTACTGAAGATGCAAAAGCAGAAATATATTTAAGACCAGAAACAGCACAAGGAATATTTGTAAACTTCAAAAATGTAATAAGAACAACAAGAAAAAAAATACCTATGGGAATAGCACAAATAGGAAAAGCATTTAGAAATGAAATAACACCAGGAAACTTCACATTCAGAACAAGAGAATTTGAACAAATGGAACTAGAATTTTTCTGCAAACCAGGAACAGACTTAGAATGGCACGAATATTGGAAAAAATATTGTAAAAACTGGTTGCTAGGACTAGGAATGAAAGAAGAAAATATAAGACTTAGAGACCACTCAAAAGAAGAACTATCACATTACAGTAATGCGACAACAGACATAGAATTTGCATTTCCATTTGGATGGGGAGAACTATGGGGAATTGCAGATAGAACAGACTTTGACTTAAAATGTCACATGAAAGAATCAAAAGAAGATTTTACATATACAGACCCAGAAACAAACGAAAAATATGTACCATATTGTATAGAGCCATCATTAGGAGCAGATAGAGTTGCATTAGCATTTTTATGTAATAGTTATGATGAAGAAGAGATAGCAGAAGGAGATACAAGAGTTGTATTACATTTACATCCAGCATTGGCACCATATAAAGTTGCAATATTACCATTGTCAAAAAAACTATCAGAAAAAGCAGATGAGGTATATACACAACTATCAAAGAAATTTATGTGTGACTATGATGAAGCTGGTTCAATAGGAAAAAGATATAGAAGGCAAGATGAGATAGGAACACCATATTGTATAACAGTAGACTTTGACACATTAGAAGATAACTGTGTAACAATAAGAGACAGAGATACAATGGAGCAAGTCAGAATTAATATAAATGAATTAGAAAAATGGATTGCCGAGAAAATAGAATTCTAAAGAAAAAGTAGGATAAATCTTGAAAAAGGAAGAAAGATTGAAAATATTTATAATAATTTAATCTTTCTTCAACCAGGTTTGTGCCTTTAGAAAGGGAAGAAATAAAAAATGGAAAACAAAAAAACAATAATTGGAATAATAATAGTAATAGTTTTAATTATAGCATTAGTAATAGTATCATATTTGTATAGTGAATTCAGTAATAAACAATTGAATATTTTAAAAGAAGAAACAAATACTATATTACAATCTAATATAGTAACAGACGAAATAAATTCTGAAATAAAAGCAGACAAAAACTTTGGAATTGTTGAAAAGGCAATAAAAGAATATACATCAGAAATAAGAAATAAATATATAGAAATAAATAAAATAGATTCTGAACTTAATCCTAATGAAATATTTTCTGCAAAAAAATTGCAAGATTCAAATATGGATGATATAAACAAAATAATAGACAAATACAAAAATCAGACACAAAAAATATCATTAGAATGTAAAGAGCAAATAAAAGAAGAAAATATAATAAAAAATATTGAGAGTAAAAACATAAAACAAAGAAAGAACTATTATGAAGACTTATATAAAACAATAATGTTAAGTGAAACAATGAAAAAACAATATGAAACAATAACAAGTGAGATTGACAAAAAAGAACAACAAATATATAATAAACTAGAAAAGTTAAAAAATATAGAAAAATATTTAAAAAACAATAAAGAATTTTGGACAATAAATGATAATAAAGTACAATTTAGTAATATAAGCAAAATGACAGAATATTATAATTTAGTTAATGAGCTATTAGACTAATTAGATTAGGGGGAATTAATAATGAGAAAATACTTTGGTACAGACGGAATTCGTAGAATTGCAAACACTGAGTTATCACCAGAGCTAGTGTACAGAGTTGCAAAAGCAGGTGCATATGTATTATCAAAGCATAGTGAAAAAACACCTACAATATTAATAGGTAGAGATACTCGTTTATCAGGAACACTAATAGAGAGTGCAATGGTTTCAGGGTTCCTAAGTTATGGTGCAAATGTAAAATTACTAGAAGTAATGCCAACACCAGCTGTAGCATACCTAACAAGAAAATTACAAGCAGATGCAGGAGTTGTAATATCAGCATCACACAACACCTATGAATTCAACGGTATAAAATATTTTAGCAATAAAGGAATGAAAATATCAGATGAAATAGAAGAAGAAATAGAAGAAGTAATGGACTCTGGTAAGCTTGATGAGCTATCAGCAGTAAAAGATAAAATAGGAGTATCAGAAATAAGAACAGATTTATTAGACGAATATGTATATTTCTTCAGAAAAACATTTGATGATAATATAGAAAAATACAACAATCCTAATTTTAAAGTTGCTATAGACACAGCAAATGGTGCAACTTATAAAGTAGCACACAAAGTATTTGAAACATTAGGAATAAATCATATAATATTAAATGATGAACCAGATGGTATAAATATAAATCATAATTGTGGCTCAACACATTTAGAAATGCTAAAAAAATATATTGTAGAAAACAAAATGAGTTTGGGGATTGCATATGACGGAGATGGAGACAGATGCCTTGCTGTTGATGAAAACGGAGAAGAAATAGATGGAGACAAATTATTGGCAATAATAGGAAGTTATCTAAAAAAAGAGAATAAACTAGAAAAGGACACAATAGTAGCAACAGTAATGAGTAACTTAGGACTTAACAAATTTGCTGAAAAAGAAAATATAAATCTAATACAAACCAAAGTTGGAGACAGATATGTATTAGAAGAAATGCTAAAAAACGGATACAATCTTGGTGGTGAACAATCAGGGCATGTAATCTTATTAGATTATAATCCAACAGGAGATGGAATATTAACATCACTAATGTTAATACAAGCAATATTAGAAAGTGGGAAAAAAGCATCAGAATTAGGAAGTTTAGTAAAAAAATATCCACAAGTGCTTGTAAATGCAAAGGTTACAACAGAAAAGAAACATGACTATGAAAAAAATGGAGCAATAAAAAAAGCAATTGAAGAACTAGAAAAAGAGTTTTTGGGAAATGGAAGAGTATTAATAAGACCATCAGGAACAGAACCACTTGTAAGAGTAATGATAGAGGGAAAAGACGAAAAAGAAATACAGACTAAAGCAGAAAAATTAGCAGAATTAATCGAAAAAAATTGTAAATAACTATTGCTAAAAAAAAGAAATAGTGTTAATATTATTATGTACATAAGGAGAAAGCACGAAAAAAACAAAGGAGGAATAAAAATGTTTATTTTAGACATAACAAATGTCGTTACGTTACTGTTATTAGTGATAGTTACAGTATTACTAATATTTCTAGGGCGTGAATTCAAAAAAAGTATTATAACTGCAATACCATTGTTTGCATTTCTAGCATTACTTGTTATGCATGTAGTTCAATTAATGACATTATCAGCAGAATATAGCGATATGAGTTCAACATTAACATGGTGTGTAATAATAGATTTTGCATTTATATTTATATCATTTATATCATATTTATGGGTAGATGATATTGAAGCTAAAAAAATGAACAAAAAGAGTATAGATAATAGTTTAGAATGGTTTTGGAAGGAAGTATAAGAAAATTATGAAATAGGGGCTTATATAAAAAATATATAAGTCCTTTTAAGTATGAGTTGATTTTTTGAACAAAAAATGTTAAAATTAAAAACGATATAAAAATAGAAAGAAGGGTAAAAATGGGCTTTTTTGATAAATTAAAACAAGGGTTAACAAAAACAAAAGAATCAATAGATAAAAAAATAAATAATGTATTCAGTAACTTTAGAAAAGTAGACGAAGAATTTTTAGAAGAACTTGAAGAAATACTAATAATGTCAGATATAGGGATAGAAACATCTACAAAAATAATAGAAAATCTAAGAAATAGAATGAAAAAGGAAAAAATAGAAGACGAAGAAGCTGTAAAAACGGCACTTAGAGAAGAAATAGAAAAAATACTAGAAATATCAGATAATTCATTAAAATTAGAAACAAAGCCATCTGTAATACTAGTAGTAGGTGTAAATGGAGTTGGAAAAACAACATCAATAGGAAAAATAGCGGCAAGACTTGCAAGAGATGGGAAGAAAGTAGTAATAGCAGCAGCAGATACATTTAGAGCAGCAGCAGTAGAACAATTAGAAATATGGGCCAATAGAGCAGGAGCAGAAATAGTAAAAAGAGAAGAGGGAATAGACCCAGCATCAGTAGTATATGATGCAATTGCCAAAACAAAAGAGACAGGAGCTGACATATTAATATGTGATACAGCAGGTAGACTACATAACAAAAAATACCTAATGGATGAACTTAACAAAATACAAAAAGTAATAAACAAAGAAATGCCAGATTCATCAAAAGAAGTGTTACTTGTAATAGATGCGGGAACAGGGCAAAATGCAATATCACAAGTAAAAGCATTCAAACAAGAAACAGATATTACAGGAATAGTACTTACAAAGCTTGATGGAACAGCCAAAGGAGGAGCTGTTGTAGGTATTGTAGAAGAAAACCAAATACCAATAAAATTTATAGGAGTTGGAGAACAAATAGATGATATGGAAATCTTTAGCTCAAAAGACTTTGCAAAAGCAATAATATAAAAAATAGGAGAAAATGATGGAAAATAAATTAAAATTCAGCAAAAAAATGAGAGCAATATTTGTAATATCATTTATAGCAATATATTTGCTTATTACATATATATCACTTAGAGGACAATATTTACAATATTCTGAATTAGGAACACAGTATGTTGATACATTTATTACAAACATGAAATGTAAATATTTAATAATGGCAATAAGCTTTGTAGTAATAAGCATAGTAGTATACTTAACAAATATAGGAATAAAAAAAGGTTTAAAACCATTCTTTGAAGCAGAAAAAAAAGAAATGCCTAAGATTCCAAACAAATCAATAACACTAATAATTGCAGCAATAGTAAGTGTAATATTATCAAACACATTATTAGAAAAAATATTACTATGCACAAGCAATGTATCATTTGAAAAAACAGATATACTATTTAATATGGACATATCATATTTCATGTTCATAAAACCATTAATAGAAGAAATAATAATGGTATTTTTAAAACTTGTAATAGCAATTAGTATATACATTACAGCATATTATGTAATAATATTTAATTACTACTTTGATGCAGTGGACAAAGACATGCTATTAAAAAGTAGATTATCAAAAAGATTACAAAAAAATGCATTTGTACTTGCATTAAGTGTTGCAATACTAACAGTACTAAATGTACAAAATGTTGTATTAGGAAAATTTTTAACACTAAGTAATGGTACAGAATTAACAGGAGCAGGATTTATTGAAGCAACAATACAAGTATGGGGATATATAATATTAGCATTTATAATAGTAATATCGGTAGCAATATCAATAAAATTCTTCAAAAAGGCACAATACAAGAAAATACTAATAACAATGCTTTCAATACCTGCGTATTTAGTATTACTATTTATTGTAATGGTAGGATATGACCTAATATTTGTAAAACCAAATGAATTTGACAAAGAAAGAGCATATATAAACACAAATATAGAATTCACTAAAAATGCATATAATATAAATGCAGATGAAACAAATGTTGAATATTCAGGAACAGTAAATGAAGCAGATGTATATAATAATAGTGATGTAATAAACAATATAACACTAATAAGCAAAGATATCGTTATGAAAAAGCTAGAAGACACGCAAACAGAAACAGGACATTACACATTTAGAAATGTAGCATTAGCAAAATACAAAATAAACAATGAAGAACAATTAGTATATGTTGCACCAAGAGAAATAGAAAACTCTTCAATATCATATAATAACAAAACATATGAATACACACATGGTATAGGGCAAATAGTAGCATCAGCAACACAAGTAACTGAAGATGGTAATATTCAATACCTTCAAAAGGACATTGAAGGAAAAGACAACATATATCAAATTAATGAACCAAGAATATATTATGGAATGGAAACAAACAGTACAGTTGTAACAAACACAAAAAACAAAACAGAATATGATTATACAGATAATGATGGAATAGAACATATATACAATTATGAAGGAAATTCAGGAATACAAGTAGGATTTATAGATAGACTTATATTAGCAATGAACAATAAAGACTTGAAATTAGCATTATCAAATTCAGTTACAGATGAAAGTAAAATATTAATAAACAGAAATGTAATTGAAAGAGCAAGAAAAGCACTACCAAATTTACTATATGATGAAAATCCATATACAGTTGTAAGTAATGGAAACATATATTGGGTATTAGATGCATATACAACATCAGATAGATATCCATATTCAACATATACAGAGTTAATAAAAGACAACTACAAATTTAAGATAAACTATATAAGGAATTCTGTAAAAATAATAATTAATGCATATAGTGGAGAAATGAAATTTTATATAACAGATAGAACAGATCCAATAATAATGGCATATTTAAAACTATATCCAAAAATGTTTGCAGAATATAATGATGAAGAAATACCAGAAGACATAAAAGAACAACTAAAATATCCTGAATTCTTATATAATATACAATCAGATATGCTAAGTGTATATCATAATGTAAAAGAAGATGTATTATACAGAAATAATGATATATGGTCATTTGCTAAATATGGTTCAACAACAACGAATTCTTCAAAAATAGTGCTTGCAAAAACAGTATCATCAAAATCAAAAGTAGCAACATTACAGCCATATTATGCAAAGATAAAAGCACCTGATGAAGAAAAATCACAAATAGGATTAATACAAGTATATACACCAAATCAAAAATCAAATATAATATCATGTTTAATTGGAACATGTGATGGACTAGAAAATAAATTAAAAATATACAAATATCCAGCAGATAGTAATATATTAGGACCAACACAATTAGATAATCAAATTGAACAAGATGAAACCATATCAAAAGAATTATCGGCACTAAATGTTACAGGAAGCAGAATAACAAAGGAAATGAAAATAATTCCTATAAACAACTCAATGTTATATGTCGAAAATATATATCAAACAATGGCAAATGAACCAAACAAACCAACCACACTAAAAAAAGTAATAGTTGCATCAGGAACAAAAGTTGCAATAGGAGATACATTAACAAAAGCAATTACAAATCTTTTATCACAGTCAGCTGTAAACATACAAGTTGAAACAACAGAAGATGTACAAGGGCTAGTAAAAGAAATAATAGATGCAAACAACAATTTAACAGAGTCAAACAACAGAAATGACTGGGAAATGATGGGCAAGGATATTAAAGAATTACAAGGATTAATAAAAGCATTAGAGAAAATAACAAACAATAAGGATACAAATACATTAAATCAAAATACAGATATAAATAATTAAGAATAAATAGGATAAAAATAGTCCATTCTAACAATAAAGTTAGGATGGATTTTTATGTTTAAAAATAGAAAAAAAGAGAATGAAAATATAGAAAAGCTATTAAATAAATTAGAAAGTAAAGAAATAGAAGAAATGATATATGTATTAGGTAGCAAAAAAGAAATAGCCAAAAGAAATTTTATAGCAGGCACGTTTAGAGGAATTGGAATAGGAATTGGAGTTACCATTATAACAGCGATTATAATATATTTTCTACAAAGGCTTGTAAGATTAAATATACCTATAATAGGAAAGTATATATATGATATTGTTGAAATAGTAGAAGGGTTAAATAAATAATAAAAAACTATTGTAAAATTAAGATATTTAGTGTAAAATAATGACAAAAAGTAAATAATAACTAGGAGGAGAATACATGAGGATAATAACTGATGAAAAAGATAAAAAAATATATAAAGAATTTTTAGAAAAACATGAAAGATGTAACTTTCAACAATCACCAGAATGGGCAAAAGTAAAATCAAACTGGATAAATGAAGTAGTATTAGCAGAAGATGAAAATAAAAACATAATAGGTGCAGTAAGTGTGCTTATAAGAAAAATACCTATATTTGGATACATAATGTATTCATCAAGAGGACCTATTTGTGATATTCACGATATGGAAGTAATGAAACAATTGACAGATGGAATAAAAGAACTTGCCAAAAAATATAAAGCAATAGTATATAAAGCTGAGCCAGACGTTGAAAGTAGTGATGAAGAATTTAGAAAAGTAGTTACAAATCTAGGATATATGATAAAAGATGATGCGAAAAATTTCAGAGAAGAAATACAACCAAGATATGTATTTAGACTAGACATAAAAGGAAAAACAGAAGAAGAAATATTTGCAGGATTTCATTCAAAAACAAGATATAATGTAAGACTAGCAACAAAAAAGGGAGTAACAGTAAAAGAGGGAACAAGAGAGGATTTAAAAGATTTTCATAGAATAATGGTAGAAACAGGAGCGAGGGATGGATTTATAATAAGACCATTATCATATTTCGAAAAAATGTATGATGAACTTGCACCAAAACACATGAAATTGCTTATGGCATATTATGATGGAAAACCAATATCAGGAGTAATTCCTATAATGTATGGAAACAAAACATGGTATTTGTATGGAGCAAGTAGTAATAGTCACAGAAACCTAATGCCAAACTATTTATTACAATGGGAAATGATAAAAATAGCATTAGAAAGAAAAGATGACATTTATGATTTTAGGGGTGTGTCAGGAGTTGTTGACGAAAACCATCCACAATATGGTTTATATAGATTTAAAAAAGGATTTGGAGCAACATTTACAGAATTTATAGGAGAGATATATATTCCATTTAAGCCATTCACATATTCTTTATACAAATTTTCAGAAAAAACATTCAGAAATTTAAGAGGATTAAAAACAAAATTCAAAAAATAATATAAATGAGGAGAACAGATGAAATCATTAGTGGTAAACAAAAGTGATTTAAAAAATAATATCAAAATAATAAAAGATATAATAAAAAAGCAAGATAAAGATGACAAAGGGCAAAGAACAAAAATAATAGCTGTAGTCAAAGGAAATGGATACGGACTAGGACTTATAGAATACACTAACTTTTTAATAGATAATGGAATAAATTTCTTTGCAGTTGCAACAGTTGAAGAAGCACTAAAAATGCGTGAAAATGGTATAAAAGAAGAGATACTTATGTTATCATCAACAGCAATAAAAGAAGACATAGAAGCACTAGTGGAAAATAATATAATACTTACAATTGGTTCAAAAGAAGCGGGACAAACAGTTGAAGCAATCGGTAAAAAGCTAAACAAAAAAATAAAAGCACACATAAAAATAGATACAGGATTTGGTAGGTATGGATTTATTTACACAAATAGAGAAGAGATGGTTGAAGAAATCAAAAGTTGGAAACACATAAAAATAGAAGGTACATTTTCACACTTATCAATAGCTTTTTTTGGAACTGGAAAGGAATCAATAGAACAATTCCAGAGATTTATGCAATGTATAGAAGTATTAAAGATGAATGATATTGACCCAGGAATGTTACATATATGTAACTCATCAGGATTTTTAAGATTCAAAGACATGCATTTAAATGCTGTAAGAATAGGGTCAGCATTTTTAGGTAGGCTTTCAATGCCAAATGTATGGGGATTTAAAAAGATTGGATATTTAAGGTCAAATGTTGCAGAAATAAAAACATTACCAAAAAACTATAATATTGGATATTCAAACACATACAGAACAGATAGAAAAACAAGAGTTGCAGTAATTCCATGTGGATATGCAGATGGATTTAATGTGAAAGTTGATACAGATATGTTTAGAAATGTAGACAAAATAAGATATATAAAAAATGGTATATCAAACCTATTCAAAAAACAAGCTTTATATGTTAAAATAAATGGAGAAAAATGCAAAATATTAGGAAGAATAGGAATGTTCCATGTTACAGCAGATATAACAAACAAAAACATAGATATAAACGATGAAGTTATATTTGATGTAAATCCACTATTAGTCAATAGTGAGATATTAAGAGACTATGAATAAGAAAGGACGCAATAAAAATGGAAGAAAATAAAACAAAAAATATAAACTTTTTCAAAAAAGTGTGGTATTCAATAACAAAATTTGATAAATATCCAGATATGGCAACAGAAGGCATAAGAATTGCAATAAAATATTTAGTTATAATGACAGCAATAGTAACAGTGTTTGTAATAATAAATTCAATGATAGAAATGCAAAAAATGGTAGAAAACCTAGCAACATATATAGAAAACAACATACCAGAATTTAGTTATTCAGATGGAAAAATAACAATGGAAAATGTTGAAGAACCTATCATAATATCAGATGTTAAATATAATGGAGTAGACAAAATAGTCATAGACCCATTAGCTGAAACGAATGAGCAAAAGGCACAAAGAGAAGAAGAAAATCAAGTAAATGGAGTAACAATATACTTTTTCAGAGACCAAATAATATTACAAACTAAAACAGAAGAATCAGAAGCAAGAGAGCAACCATTTATATATTCAGACTTTATAAAAAGCTATACACAAGGGGATTATAAAGAATTCAACAAACAACAAGTGGTTGAATTCATGAGAAGTACTCAGATGTTTTCATATTATTTAAGATATGCAACATCACTTACAATATATTTATTTATTGCAAATATATTGGTGGCAATTCTAAATGTAATAGAATTATCAGCACTTGGCTGGATATCTACGAGCCTTGGAAGAATAAAAATGAAACTAAAGGCAATTTGCAGTATGGCAATATATTCACTAACATTACCAATGATATTAAACATAATATATATTGTTATAAACTACTTTACAGAATTTACAATAAACTACTTCCAAATAGCATATATTGCAATAGCATATGTATATCTTGTAGCAGCAATATTCATATTAAAAGATGATTTTATGAAAAGACAGCAAGAAGTTACAGAAATACAAAAAGAACAGGAAAAAGTTAGACAAGAAATACTAGAACAAGAAGAAAAAGAAAAAAGAGAAAAGGAACAAGAGAAAAAAGAAAATAAAGAAAAAAAGAAAAATAAAAAAGAAGATGAAGACAAAGACAATGAGCAAGAACCAAAAGGTTCAGAAGCGTAAACTGAAAGGAATGAAATAAATGAAAAACGACAATGAAAAAAAGCCAAATAAAGCATTAAGAATTTTATTTAATATAGTATCTACAATAATAATTGTAGCATTAGCGAGTCTAACAGTTTTCTTAGTATATAAAGACCAAGAAAAGAAAAATTCAGAAGAATACAAAATAGCGTACACAGATTTAGTAAAACAAATAGAAGAAGGAAAAGTTGAAAAAATAGAATTAACAGTTGGAAGCACAAACTTAAAAGTAAAACTAAAAGATGTTGAAAAAGAAAAAACAGCGATAGTACCAAGTGTACAAGTATTTATGGAACTAATGCAAGAAAAAGCTCAACAGGGAAATGAAATAAAACTTGAAACAAAAACACCAAGTATAATATCACAAATACCATCATATATATTCTCACTACTGCCAACACTAATAATGCTAGCACTATTTATAATGATATTTAAAATGCAAGGACTAGGAGAAAAAGGACAAGTATATGATGACACGGAAAGAAGAACAAAAATAAGATTTGATGATATAGCTGGACTTGATGAAGAAAAAGAAGAACTAAAAGAAATAGTAGAATTTCTTAAAAAACCAAAAAAGTTCACAGACATGGGAGCAAAAATTCCTAAAGGAGTATTACTGTATGGAAAACCAGGAACAGGTAAAACACTTATAGCAAAAGCAATTGCTGGAGAAGCTGATGTACCATTTATATCAATGAGTGGATCAGAATTCATAGAAATGTTTGCAGGACTTGGAGCATCAAGAGTTAGAAAACTTTTTGACAAAGCAAGGAAATTATCACCATGTATAGTATTCATAGATGAAATTGATGCAATAGGATCAAGAAGAACAAGCAATAGTGGTGCGGAAACAGAAAACAATCAAACACTAAATCAATTATTAGTAGAAATGGATGGATTCTCATCAGAAGAAACAGTAATAATACTAGCAGCAACAAACAGACCAGAAATGCTTGATAGTGCATTATTAAGACCAGGAAGATTTGATAGGCAAATAACAATACCTGCGCCAGATTTAAAAGGAAGAGAGGAGATACTAAAAATTCATTCAAGAGACAAAAAACTTGCAGATGAAGTATCTTTATATAGTATTGCAGAAGACACGGCAGGATTTACAGGTGCAGAGCTTGCAAACATACTAAACGAGGCAGCAATAATAGCAACTAAAAAAGACCATGAAGCAATTACAAATGAGGACTTAGATGAAGCAGTTAAAAAAGTAACAGTAGGACTTGAAAAAACAAGCAGAAAAATATCAGAAAGAGATAAAAAACTAACTGCATATCATGAAGCTGGACATGCAATAGTAAGTCAATTCTTACCAACACAAACAGCAGTAAAAGAAGTATCAATAATACCTAGAGGCATGGCTGGTGGATACACAATGTATAAATCTAATGAAGACAAATACTATGTATCAAAAACAGAGATGGAAGAAAAATTAATTGCACTTCTAGGTGGTAGAGCTGCCGAAAAACTTATACTAAATGATATTTCAACAGGAGCAAGCAATGACATTGAGGTTGCTACAAGAATAGCAAAAGACATGATAACAGTTTATGGTATGAGTGACAAAATAGGACCAATATCATTAAAAGACAATGACGGACAACTTGAATACCAAATGTTTGGTGATGACATGCAAGATGCAATAGGCAAAGAAGTAAAAAGACTAATAGATGTAGCATATAAAAATGCTCAAGAAATACTAAAACAAAATATTGAAACACTACATGCAATAGCAACAGAACTAATGGCAAAAGAAAAAATAAATGAAGAAGAATTTAATAAATTCTTTAATTAACAGATAACAATTATCTGGAAATGAAAGGAACGGGAGAAAAAAATGGAAGAATTTGCTGAATATATTTTAAATGAGAAAGATTTAATAACAAAAATAGAAATAATATACTTTTTGGCACCTAAACTTGGGATAAACTTTGACAAATCAATAATATTTAAAACAGAGGTTGCAAGAATGTTTTTAAAATATTCTAAACCAAATGTAGATAACAATTTAGTATTGACAGCATGTCTATTATGTAACTGTAAAAAAGTTGATGATGCACAAAAAATTGGAAAATTAACAACATATGCTGTAGAAGGTGCACAACATTTAAAAAAACTAGGATTTGATGAAAGATTTTGCAAGATATGTGAAGGTGTAAATAGATATAGTAAAATAAAAACAAGAGAACCAGAAAGTGATATACTTGAACTAGCAGACCAATTTGGAGGAATGTTAATAGACAGACCAGAAAGAGTCGGATTTGCACCAGATGAGGCACTTGTATTGTTAGAACATAGAAATTTAAAAACTGAATATAACAGATATTTAGGAACATTTAGAGACTTTGTTGAGGCTATGGAAAAAATAGAAATACAGGGGAATGTAAATACTACTGTATTTGCAAGATTGCAAAAACTAATCAGAGATGCAAAAGACATCCCAAGTTTTGTCAAAAAAATCTCAATAGATTATTCAGCAAATGTTGACGAAAAATTAGAAGAAGTAGTAAAACAAATAGAACTAAAAGATACAAAAAATAGAGCCATGTTCAGTAGTGACACAGAAGAAAAAATATTAAGTCAAATAAAAAACTAACAAAAAGGGGAATAAAATGTACGAAGTATTTGCAGATTTACATGTTCACATAGGAAGAAGTGAAAATGGAAAACCAATAAAAATAACAGCAGCACGAAGTTTGAATTTTGCAAACATTGCAAAAGAATGTGCAGAAAGAAAAGGAATAAATATTGTAGGAATTATAGACTGTGCATCACCATATGTAATAGAAGATATTGAAAACTTCTTAAAAACTGGAGATGCATATGAATTACAAGATGGAGGAATTATATATAAAGACAAAGTATGTATTTTACTTGGAAGTGAAGTAGAAACATCTGAAAAGGGCAGAAACGGAAAAAGTGGTAGTGCACATAATGTATGCTTTTTCCCACACCTTAAAGACATAAAAGAGTTCTCAAATGAAATGAGTAAACATATAAAAAACATAACATTAAGTACTCAAAGATCAGACTTATCTGGGTATGAATTAATAGACATTGTAGAAAAATATAATGGTATATTAATACCAGCACATATATTCACACCATTTAAAAGCTATTATGGCAATTGTTCAGATAGATTACAAGACATATTCAAAGAAAAGTACGATAAAATATTTGCAGTAGAATTAGGATTAAGTTCAGACACATTTTTAGCAGATACAATATCAGAATTAGAAGGGAAAACATTTGTTACAAATTCAGATGCACATTCATTACCAAAAATAGCAAGGGAATATAACAAAATGTTGGTGGAAGACATTAGCTTCAAAGAAGTTGTAAAAGCTCTAAAAAACGAAGATGGACGTAGGATTATAGCTAATTATGGGCTAGACCCTAAATTAGGTAAATATCATAGAACATATTGCGACAACTGTAACACAACTATAGACACAAAAGAACCAGTGGAAGTATGCCCAAAGTGTGGAAGCAACAAAGTTACATTTGGAGTGTTTGACAGAATAGAACTAATAAAAGATAAAGAAAAAACAAAAAGCCCTGAAAACAGACCACCATATATATATCAAATACCACTAACATTTATGCCAGGAATAGGGGGAAAAACAATAGACAAACTATTAGATGCTTTTGAAACAGAAATGAATATATTACATAAATTATCAGAAGATGACATTGAGGCGATTGTTGGTGAAAAATTAGCAAAAAATATTGTTTTAGCTAGAGAAGGAAAAATAAAAGTTGAAGCTGGTGGTGGTGGAAACTACGGAAAAGTAACATCATCATAATAGAACAAGTTTTAGTATTTGTTCTAAAAGACTCTTTATTGAATAGATATTATGTATAAAAGAAACTATTTGGTAAGGAGAAAAAAATGCGAAAGAAAAAATCTCAAATTTCTTCAATAATAAAAGAAGAAATAGCAAATAATATAAAATCATATATAATAATTACCATAATATTTTTATCAGGAATATTTATGGGAGTGTTATTTATAAACAAAACAGATACAAAGAGTGACATTGAAAAATACATAAACACATATATTGATGAAACAAAAATGATACAAAATGGAGATTATTTAATTGAAATATCAAAAGAGATAAAATCAGATATAATATTGACAGTATTACTATGGTTTGCAGGAACGACGATAATAGGGATACCAATAGTGTTAGGAATTATACTGTTTAGAGGATTTTGTCTCGGATATACAATATCTGCATGCATAATGTCACTAGGAAAAATAAAGGGAATAGTATTCATACTTACAACAACATTACTGCAAAATATAATATTCATTCCTGCAATAATTGTATTAGGAGTAAGTAGTATAAAATTATACAAATCAATAATAAAAGATAGAAGAAAAGAAAACATAAAAATTTCAATATTAAAACACAGCATAATTACAATGATGGTATTAATATCATTTATAATTGCATCAATAATAAAAATTGAAGTATCATATAGATTAATAATAAATTTAATAAAATATTTTTAGAAAAATAGGGAAAACATATTTACTTTTTGAGCAAAATTTGATATAACATAGGAAGTATATCAGTTATGTAAAATTAAAATATATAAAGACAATAATTAATTATAGGTGGGGGAAAAAATGGAAGAACAATTAAACTTATTTTTTGGATTTTTAGAGAACGATAAAAAGGTATCTAACAACACACTCCAATCTTACAGAAGAGATTTAAAACAGTTTGAAAGATACCTAGAAGAAAACGGAAAGAACTATGCAAAAATTACAGACGAAGAAATCAAAACATATATAAAATATATGCAAGAAATAGGTAAAAAAACATCAACAATATCAAGGGGGTTAGCTTCAATAAGGTCATTCTATCAATATGAAGCTAAAAATAAAAAAACAGAAACAGATCCTACAGAAGGAATACAATCACCTAAAATAGAAAAAAGAGTACCAAGTGTACTTACATCAAAAGAAGTTGCACTATTATTAGATCAACCAAAAAATGTTGATTTAAAAGGAACAAGAGACAAAGCAATGTTAGAATTTGCTTATGCAACAGGGATGAGAGTTACAGAAATAATTTCACTAAACATAGAAGATGTCAATTTAGAAAGAGGATATGTAACATGCAAAAGTGGTAAAAAAGAAAGAACAATACCATTAGGCAACATGTCATTAAAAGCACTAAAAGACTACACACAAAATGCAAGAGAAATAATGATAAAAGATGAAAATGAAAAAGCATTATTTGTAAATGTAAATGGTCAAAGACTTACAAGACAAGGCTTTTGGAAAATTATAAAATATTACAAAGACCAAGCACATATTGAAAAAGATATTACACCACATGTTTTAAGACACTCATTTGCAACACATTTATTGCAAAATGGTGCAGATTTAAAATCAATACAGACAATGTTAGGACATTCAGATATATTGTCAACACAAATATATATGCAATTTCAAGATGAAACAATAAAAAATGTATATAAAAAAGCTCATCCAAGAGCATAATAACACATGAAAAAACAATAATTATAGAAGATACAAACTATAATTATTGTTTTTTTATATAAAGGGAGTAGTAAACATGATAATAGATGTAATAGATTTGAAATTAAATAATCTTCAATTTAGCAAAAAGTATAGTACAGCTAGATATAATAGGGGAAAAACTATATATAATAATAGTACAAGAATTAGCTTCTAAGTTGAAAAAAAATATTACTATTTTCTAGTTACACATCTATGTTTGAGATAATAGAAAAAGAGTTAGAAAAAAGGAAATAAAGTATTTCAAGCTAGTGGGAAACACACCTGTTAATAAAAGAATAGAAATGGTTGATGAATTTAATGATAATGAGGATATTAAGGTGTTTTTAATTTCTCTTAAAGTAGGTGGAACAGGACTTAACCTAACTTCGGTAGATGTTGTAATACATTATGATCCTTGAATGCAAGAGAGAAAGGAAAAATTATCTAAAGATGTTCTTTCAACAGAGGAAACATTTATTAGTAAGATGACTAAAGAAGAAATTTTGGATTTGTTTGAGTAACATAGTCCAATATGAAAAAATAAAACCAAGCCTCTTGACAGCCCAAGCAAATAAATATATAATTTAAACAGATTAGAAGCAAAGGAGAAGGAAAGCCATGGAAACTAAAGTTAAGACACAAACCTGTGAAAGCGTTGGGGCTGTATATATATATATATATATATAT
>CAKPJC010000013.1 GCA_934162535.1 uncultured Clostridia bacterium
CCATCTGTTTTATCTTCCCAATACATATCACTTACATCTTCTATTGGTATCCATACCCATTGGTTTCTTTCACATTGAGCTGTCCATTGATTACTATTTGTTATTTCTTCTGTTCCCTCATATATTACAAATCCTCCATATTTATGGTTTTGCATTGTATCTGTATTTCCATTGTTTTTTCTGTCATATATTTTTACTTCTTTTACATATCCTTTATCTAGCTCTTTATTTGTTGAGGCATTTTTACTATATATTATCTTTAGTTTATACGTTCCTTGGTTTAGTTCTACTTTCGTGTTCATGTATGTTATACTTGATTCTGATGTTCCATAATATGTTCCATTTAGTTTTATTGTTGTTTTTTCTGTGCTATTTGTTGTTGTATTTATTATTTCTCCATATAAATAGTCATTATACCTTTCACATGACACTGTCCAATTTAACTGTAATATTCCTCCATCTTCACTTACTGTAAACTCTTCTGATGTCATTTCACTTGTTGAACTATCTATGTTATAATTACCACTCGTCCATATTCCATTGCTATTTTTTGACCAAGGATATGTTCCTTCTGATGTAAATGTATCTGTTATGTTTTTATTTAAGTACAATGTTTCAAATGTTCCATTTACATATGACTCGCTTTCTACTGATGATGCTGTATATCCTTTTGGTACTGGCACATCTATTCCATCTTTGCTTTTTACCATTGTATAATTATTAGGGTTCATTGCTTGCTTTTGTATTCTTCCTGTATTTTCTACTTCTACATTTCCATCCTTTTTGGTAACCAAACAAATTACTGTTGTTATTAGTATTATTACTACCAATACTATTGCTATTATAGCTATCATTTTCTTATTTATCTTTTTACTTTTCATGTTTTTCATTGGCAACTCCTCCTCTGTTTTTAAACGACAAAAAGACAGTGACTTAATAAGCCATTTTGTGTTTGGCTTTTATCACTATCTTTTATTTTCATTATTAAATTTTTTGTGTTTTTTATTAGTTCGCAAATACCATGTTTAATAAAGCTATACCCAATATATATATATATATATACAGCCCCAATGCTTTCGCAGGTTTGTGTCTTAACTTTAGTTTCCATGGCTTTCTTTCTCCTTTGCTTCTAATCTGCTTAAATTATATATTTATTTGCTTGGGCTGTCAAGAAATTTTAAATTTTATTTTTCATTTTTCTAGACTTTTTTAATCATATCAAAAAACCTATGCAAATCACATAGGTTTCTTACTATTATTTATTTGTTAATTCTTCTAAATCAAGAAGTTCTTGCCATCTCTCATCAACTTCTTTTTGTAACTCTTCTATCATCCACTCATTTCCAGGTTTGAATAAATGTTTAAATCTTTTTTGTGGTTTTAGAAATTCCTCAATTGGTCTCTTATTTGCTGGTTTATATGTTATATGATATTTTCCATCAACAACTTCATATAATGGCCAATAACATGTCTCAACAGCTAATTTATTTATTAACATTAAATCCTCTGTCGCATATCCCCAACCTCTTGGACAAGGGGCTAATACATTTAAAAATGCTGGGCCTTCTGTATATATAGCTTTTTCAGACTTTTCATATAAATCTTTGAAGTTTCCATATCCTGCTGTTTGAGCAACATATGGTATATGATGACCAACCATTATTTTAGCTAAGTCTTTTCTTTGTTGTGCTTTACCTGCAATGACTTTTCCAGCAGGTGATGTTGTTGTATCTGCAAATCTTGGTGTTGCAGATGAACGTTGTATTCCTGTATTCATGTATGCCTCATTATCATAGCATACATATACCATGTCATGTCCTCTTTCCATTGCACCTGATAAGCTTTGTAGACCGATGTCATATGTTCCACCATCTCCACCAAATGCTATGAATTTTGTATCTTTATCTTGTGGTAATTTTCCTTGTTTTTTTAGTGATTTATATGCTGCTTCTGTTCCAGCACATGTTGCACCTGCACACTCAAACGCAGTATGTATAAATGAGTCTGTCCATGCTGTATATGGATATATAAATGTTGAAACTTCCATACATCCCGTTGCATTTGTAATAACTGCATGGTCTTCTGGTTTTAGTGCTCTTAATACCATTCTTCCTACTACAGGAGCACCACAACCTGCACACATTCTATGTCCTTCTGTAAATCTTGAAGGTTTATTTGCTACTACATCTTTTACATTATATGGCATATTAGTTTTCCCCCTTTCTTAGTCCTAAGTATCTATATGGATTTTCTACTTTTCCTTCTTCTGCAATTTTTTCTAAATCAGCATATACTGATTCTAATTGTTTTTCCGTTGTGTCTCTTCCACCAATTCCATAAACATAATTCACCATTGGTACATGTTTTTCATTTACATACATTGCTGATGTTACATCTTCAAATAATGCTCCACCTGCTCCATTTAATGAGGCTGCTTTATCTAATATTGCAACTGCTTTTAAATGTTCAAGAGCTGTAGCTATTTCATCTACTGGAAATGGTCTAAACATTCTTACTTTTAATAATCCTGCTTTTATTCCTTGTTCTCTTAATCTATCTACAACTGCTTTTGTTGTTCCTGCTGTTGAATTCATACATACTATCGCATATTCTGCATCATCTAATTTATATTCTTCAAAAAAGTCATAATGTCTGCCTGTCCATTGTTCAAAATCAATTGCAACTTCTTTTATGATTTCTTTTGCCTTTTTCATTGCCTCTGCTTGTTGTGCTTTATGTTCAAATAAATATGCTTGTAGGTCAAGTGGTCCAACTGCCATTGGTTCTTCTCTATTTAATAAATAGTGCTCTGGTTTATATTGTCCAACAAATTTCTTTACTTCTTCATCACTTTCTAGCTCAATGTTTTCTATTGAGTGTGATGTTATAAATCCATCTTGACATACCATTACTGGTAATAATACGTCTTTATGTTCTGCTATTCTATGTGCCATTAACATATTATCATATGCTTCTTGGTTATTTTCTGAAAATAACATTATCCAACCTGCATCTCTAACTCCCATTGCGTCTGATTGGTCATTATGTATATTTAGTGGACCTGATACTGCTCTATTTACTAATGCTAAAACTATTGGTAGTCTTAAACTTGATGCAATATATATCATTTCCCACATTAGTGATAGTCCATTTGCTGATGTTGCTGTCATTGCTCTTGCTCCCGCTGCTGATGCACCTATTGTTGCTGACATGGCACTATGTTCACTTTCTACAGCTACAAATTCTGTATCTACATCTCCATTTGCCACAAATGTTGAAAAATATTGTGGTATTTCTGTTGATGGTGTTATTGGAAATGCTGCAACTACATCAGGATTTATTTGCTTCATTGCTATTGCTGTTGCTTCGTTTCCACTTAATCTCTCTCTTATACTCATTTTTTTATCTCCTTCCTATCTTTCTAATTTGAACAAGATTGTTTAAATTAGACTCCTTCCTCTTTCATTTCAATCGCCTTAAAAGGGCAAACTTTGGCACAAACTCCACAACCTTTGCAAAAGTCATAATTGAAGTCTGCTCTGTTTAGGTCTTTTCCAACTGGAATCGAATTATCTGGACACACAGGGAAACATAATCCACATTGTGTACATTTCTCTGAGTGCCAAATCGGTCTCATGCTTCTCCAGTCCCCTGTTTTAAATTTTTTTGCATTTCCAGCTTCATATATATTTCCTCCTATTGTCATTTCTTCCATAGGTGTTTTTGTATTTATTTCAGACATTTATTATCCCTCCTTTATATCTTTTTTACTTCTTTTAATGCTAGTTCTAATGCTTTCATATTTCCTTCTATTACTTCTGGTTTTTTAGCAAATTTATGTTGGAATGATTTTTGCATATCATTAAGTAATTCTTCATCTGACATTATTCCTGTAACTTTTACTATTGCTGCTAGCATTGGTGTATTTGGAAAATATTTTCCTAGCGTTTCTTCAGATACTTTTCTGGCATCTATTGTATATACGTTTCCTTCATATCCTTGCAATAATTCATTTAATTCTTCTCTTCCTTTTGTAGTGTTTATTACAATTGCGCCTTCTTTTTTTAGTCCTGATGTAACTGGTACTGATGATAATAATGTATCATCAACAACTACTACATAGTCTGGTTCATAGATATTGCTATGTATTGTTATTGGTTTGTCGCTTATTCTGTTATATGCTGTTATTGGTGCTCCCATTCTTTCTGGTCCATATTCAGGAAATCCTTGTATATATTTCCCTGTATTGAATGCTGCATCTGCTAATAGTAATGACGCAGTTTTTGCACCTTGGCCACCTCTTCCGTGCCATCTAATTTCAATTAAATTGTTCATTGAATTTAGCCTCCTTTTTTGTTTTTTATTTTATATTTTGGTATAAAATAAAGCAAGTTTTATATTTTTTAAAACTTGCTTTCAGTATATTCTTAATTTTTATTAATGTCAAGTGATTTTTTTCGACTAATTAATCATTTTCTAGAACATATCTTTCTATATTTATTGTTATTTCTTTGTCGTCGTCTATTTTGTAATCAAATTTATAGTATTCTGCTTTTAACAGTTCTTTTAAATCTTTTATTTTTTCATCTTCTTTATTTGATACGGTTATATCAATATTTTCATCTTGGTCTTTATACTTTATACTTATTAATTTTGATTTAGCATCTGTTATATTTATAATTTGTTCAACATCCCATTTTGTTATATATCCTGTCTTTCCCATTTTTTCTTTATAATTTTTTAGATATGTGATGTCTGTCCCTATATCTTCTGACTTTTTATCTTGAACTGATATTGTATGTACTATTCTCTCTGCTGAATATATTAAGCTTTTAGCAAATATTGCATATGTTGCAATAATTAATATTCCTACTATTGTTATTACTACTTTTCTATTTTTTTTGCTTTTTGCTATCGCAATCCATAATATTATTAGTGGTACTATTGTAACTATTGCTATATATATTGCTTCTTTTACTATTATTTTAGTCACCAAATGCATCTCCTCCTATGATTTTGCCAAGCCTTTTGTCAACATATATTGATACTCCATTTAACATATCATCTGTTCTTGTAAATACATAACATTCTATTAAATCTTTATATGTTTTGTCTCCTTCTTTTGTTTTTCTTGTGAAGAAGTTATTGGCTCTAACATTCTCTTCTTTAACTGTTTGCGTTTCTTCTTCGACTTTTCCACATATTCTTTCTGCTTCTTTAAATCCTTTTTCTGCAATTTCCTTCGCTTGTTCTTTTGTTATTTGTGATTTTGAGTTAGTGTATTCTGATAAAAATTTGTCATAGTCTTTTACAAATATTTCTTCATCTATGTTTTCTACTGCTTTATCATAATCAACATTTGTTTTGTCTAAATATACTTTGTTTTCAATTTCAGATTCATCTATATTATATATACAATTTGAATTTACAATTTTGCTTACTATTAGTACATGTGATGTATATGTTCCATAAAGTTCATCCAAGTCTTTATACGTATATGTATATTTTATATTGCCTAAGTTTACTTCTACATTAATTTTAGGCACACTTGATATTGTTAGTATAACTACATTATCTTTGAATGTGTCTTCAGTTATTTTTTCTTCAAATACCAAATCACACATTTCTGCATATTTGTTGTAGTCTTCAATATTTGTTATTTTTACTTGATGTATTTTATAGTTTACTTCTTTGAATTTTTGCCTATTTTCATAAGTAAAGTAATTTAGTGATTTTCTTGATACCATTGTTTTGTATTCTATTTTCTTTGGTTCAATATCTTTTATGTACTTTTTTATGGTATTTTTTATTTTGGTTTGGTTATATACTCTCTCTGATACTATGTTTCCACCTGATGAAGCAAGTTTTATTACTTTTCCTTCATTTGTGTCTAAATAGAATATGTAATTTTTACTTGCAGTATTATAATCAAATTCGACAAAGCTTTTTTCATGAATTTCTTTTATTTCTTCTTCTTTTACTTCTCTTCCATTTTCATTATATTTTTCTATGGATTTTTTCATTGTTTTCATTATGTCATTATATTGCTCTGTGTCTTTTTCAAATTGATAGTAATCTCCTTTTGATGTTCTATATACTATTCTATCTGGACTTACTATTTTGTTCCATATCTCGGCTCTTTCCATCCTTCTTTCATGGAATATTGCCACACCAAATATACTACATATAAAAAATACCGATATTGTCATGCAAAAAAGTGGTGCTATTATTTGTTTCATTTTTATCTTCCCCTTTATATAAAAATAAACTCAAATTATTATTATGCTATTTAATAATTCAAGTTTATTTTATTTTATTTGTCTTCGTCACATCCACAGCACCCTGAACAATGCCCTTGGCATTCTTCATCATCTTCAACATATTCATATATGTCTTCTTCAATTTGTGCTATTTCTTTTTCTAATGTTGCTATTCTTTTTTCTAGCATTTCTATTTTCTCTAACATTTCTTTTTCTGACATATTTGTATTCCTTTCTTTAAACACATCATGTTCTTGAAAAGTTTTATACTCTTTCCATATATTCACATGTACGTGTGTCTATTCTTAAAATATCTCCAATATTTACGAACATTGGTACTTGTAGTTCAAGCCCTGTTTCAAGTGTTGCTGGCTTTCCAGATGTTGTTGTTGTGTTTCCAGCAAATCCTGGTTCTGTATATGTTACTTCTAATTCTACAAATATTGGTGGTTCTACTGCAAATACTTTTCCCTTGAATGAAAGTATTGTTACTTCCATGTTCTCTTTTAAGTATTTTAAGCAGTCTCCTAAGTCTTCTTTATTTAATGGCATTTGATCATATGTTTGATTGTCCATAAAATAATATAAATCTCCATCATTGTATAAGTATTGCATTGTTTTCTTTTCTATTTCTGCTCCTGGATATTTGTCTGATGGGTTAAATGTTTTTTCTAATACTGCTCCTGTTATTACATTTTTTAGTTTTGTTCTTACAAATGCTGCTCCTTTTCCTGGTTTTACATGTTGAAATTCTACTACTCTGAATACTCCTCCATCCATTTCAAATGTTGTTCCATTTCTAAAATCTCCTGCCATATATACTCCTGCCATATTAATTCTCCCTTCATTTTTCTTTACATAATTTTTACGCTTTTTCCATTTTACACCATTTTATTTCAAAAATCAAGCTTTTTACGCATTTTTATTTGATTACGATATATTTTTTGTCAGATTTTGTCAGTTGTTCACATCCATTTTTTGTTATTAATACTGTGTCTTCTATTCTGACTCCAAAGTTCCCTGCAATATATATCCCTGGTTCATCTGTTACTATCATGTTTTCTTTTAATATATTTTCTGAATTACAACTTAGTATTGGTCCTTCATGTATGTCTAACCCCACTCCATGTCCAAGTGCATGTATTAGGTCATAGTCGTGTAACCTAAAATCATTATCAACCATTTTGCTTATTTGTTTCGTATTAACATTTTCTTTTAAGTCTTTTAGTACCTGTTCTTGGTTTTTCAATACTAAATCATATACATTTTTTATTTCTTCTGATACTTCCCCTACAAATATTGTTCTTGTCATATCTGAACAGTATCCATTTATTTTACATCCCATATCTATTGTTATTATGTCTGTTTTTTGTATTTTTCTTTCTGATGGTATTGCATGTGGCTTAGATGAATTTTCTCCAGATGCAACTATTGTTTCAAATGATTTCCCATCTGCATTCTTTTCATAATACTCATCTATTTTTCTTGCAATTTCTTTTTCTGTCATTCCAACTTTTATATAATTTAATATATAAGAAAAACATTCATCTGTTATTTTGCAGGCTTTTTTTATGTTTTCTATTTCTTCTTCGTCTTTTATCATTCTTTGTTTTTCAATTAATTCTTCTGTTTCAACAAAATTGTTTATTTTGTATTTTCTTATATATTCTTTATACTTTGAGTATGTTACATATTTTTCTTCAAATCCTACATTTTCACAAAACATGAAAAAGTTTTCATAATCATCTCTTGTTAGTCCTCTTGCATCATATACTACTATTTCATCAAATAAAGTTAATGTATTATGCACATCTTCAATATATCTTCCATCTGTTATAAATACATTTTCTTTTCTTGTAACAAGTAGTATTCCTTCTGCATTTATATTTGTTAAGTATTTGATATTTACTGGATTTGAAATTATCATTCCTTGTAAGTCTAATCCTGACATCGTGTTTCTAAGCCATTGCATTTTTTGGTTCATTCTTTTCTCCCCTTATCCTTGATACATACCTAATGTAAATATAGTCATTAACATTGTTAATAGTATTTCTGTTGGTATAAACATACATATAAATGTTGCTATTACTATAAATGGTCCAAATGGTATATATTCGTTTGATTTTTTTATTTTTGATGCTATAAGTATTATTCCTATAACTGCTCCTATTAAAAATGAAATTACTGCTATTATTATTATATTACTTAGTCCAAAATATAGACCTAATGCTCCCATTAGCTTTACATCACCTAGTCCCATCGCTTCTTTTCCATATATCAAGCTTCCTATTAATGTTATTGCTAAAAATATTCCTCCTCCTGCTAACATTCCTAATAGCATGTCTATTGTGATTGCAACATTTGATGTTCCATACAGAAATGCTATTGCCATTCCTATTTCTGCCATTGTAAGGTTTAATCTATTTGGTATTATTTGTGATTTATAGTCTATTACTAATGCTGATACTAGCATTGGCGTTAATACCATATATTTTATTAATGTCAAGTTTGATATTAATCCATCCTGTATTCCATAATGATATACAAGCATTACATATATTAGTATATTTATGACTATTAGTATGTAATTTGGTCTAAAGTTTATTTTGTATTCTTGTATGATTTCTTTTGTAAATACTTTTTTATATTCAGGCAATCTTTTATTCATCCAGTCACATAGTTGTCCAACAATTGCACCTAGCAAGACTGCCACTAAATAAAATCCTATATGTGTTTCATTTATATACATTTTTCTTTTTGTATGGTTTCCCATACACCCCTCTCTTCACTATTTTTCTGTTGTTTTTTTATATTTATTTTTTATCAGTTCTTCTATTGGTCTTTTTATCATTGTTATCCAAATGTCTTTTTGGTCAATTGGCTCTACTAATATTGTAAACATTTTGCATCTATTTCCACCAATTACATCTGTGAATATTTGGTCTCCAACAATTGCTATGTTTTCTGATTTCTCGTCTAATTTTTTTTGGACTTTTTTGAACCCACCTTTTAGTGGCTTTTTTGCGAAATATTCATATTCTATTTCTAATTTTTTCGCAACTTTTTGGACTTTTTCTTTTTTGTTTGAATTAGATAATATGTATAATTTTATACCTTGTTCTTTTAGTCCCTTTGCCCATTTTATTACATCTTCTTCTAAGTTTTTGTCATAATCTATTAATGTATTGTCTACATCCAATATTAATGCTTTTATTTTGTTTTTTTGAAGAAAGTCTAATTTTATTTCTTTTACACTCTGGAAATGTGCATCTGGATATAGTATCATTTTTGCCTCCTCTTTTACCTCTATATATTAACAATCTAATTCTATTTTGTCAATATTAATTTACATCTGTATATATTTTATAGTCTCTCATTATTTTTCTTACATAAGTGTTTGTTTCTTTATATGGTATTTTTTCTATATCTGATCCATCTGCTTTTATTACACCATTTTTTATCCATTTGTCGACATTTCCACTTCCTGCATTATATGCTGCAAGTGCAACTTCAATGTTATCATATTTATTTATTAACTCCGATATATATATTGTTCCTAAATTAATATTTGTTTCTGGTTCTAATATTTTTTCTTCTGTTAATTCTATTCCATTTTTTCCTGCTATTTCTTCTGCTGTAGAATATAATAATTGCATTAATCCTTGTGCATTGCTTCTTGAGATTGCATTACTATTGAAATTGCTTTCTACTTTTATTAATGCATATATTAAGTTTTCGTCTATTTCATATTCACTTGAATATTTGCTAACATATTCTGCATATTCTTTTTTATACATTTGTTTCATCATAAGTTCTTTTAATCCTATTACAATTATTATGGTCATTATTAACATTATAATCGCTTTTATTATTTTTTTTCTAGCATATTTTGTCAATTTTCATTCTCCTTTTTGATGTTATTATTTACAGTCATACCAGTTGCTTGCTTCTGATACATCTACAATTAATGGGACACTTAATTTTACTGCTTTTTCCATGCAATTTTTTAAAATGTCTGCAACTTCATTTAATTCATCAATTGTTGCCTCTATTATCACTTCATCATGTACTTGAAGTATTATTTTTGACTTCATGTTTCTTGTCTTTAGCTCTTTTAATACGTTTATCATCGCTATTTTCATTATGTCTGCCGCTGTTCCCTGTATAGGAGTGTTCATTGCAACTCGTTGTCCAAATTGTCTTACTATATAATTATTTGATTTAAGTTCTGGTATATATCTTCTTCTTTTAAATAGAGTTTCAACATATCCTTCTTTTTTTGCTTTTTCGACAATTTTATCCATGAATTTTTTTATTCCTGAATATTCTTCTAAATATTGTTCAATATATTTTTTTGCTTCTTTTCGTGATATTCCTAATTGTTCTCCTAGTCCAAAGTCACTTATTCCATATACTATTCCAAAGTTTACTGCTTTTGCACTGCTTCTTTGTTCTTTTGTTACTTCTTCTAGTGGAATATTGAATACTTTTGATGCTGCTTGTTTATGTATATCTTCTCCATTTTTGAATGCTTGCACCATGTGTTTGTCTTTTGATATATGTGCTAATACCCTTAGTTCAATTTGTGAGTAATCTGCATCTATATATAAACATCCCTCAGATGGTTTAAATATTTTTCTTAATCTTTTTCCTAATTCAAATCTTGTAGGTATGTTTTGTAAGTTTGGTTCTGTTGAACTTATTCTACCCGTTGCTGTTATTGTTTGGTGGAAAAATGAGTGTATCCTATGTGTTTTAGGGTTTATGTATTGTTTCATTCCCTCTACATATGTCGAGTTTAACTTCATCAATTGTCTATATTCAAGTAATCTTTCTATTACAGGATGTTCTTCTTTTAATTTTTCTAATACATCCATGTCTGTTGAGTATCCACTTTTTGTCTTTTTTACTACAGGTAGTTTTAATTTTTCAAACAATACTTCTCCTAATTGTTTTGTAGAATTTATATTAAATTCTTCTCCACATAATTCGTGTATTTCTTGTGTTAGTATTTCTAGTCTTCCTTTTATTTCGTTTCCATATTCCTCAAGTTCATTTATATCAACATACATTCCATTCCATTGCATTTCTGCTAACACTTCTACTGTTGGCATGTCAATGTTATCAAATAGCTCTATCGCATTAACCTCTTCTAGCTTTCTTAATGTTAGTTCTGATAGTTCATATATTTCTTGTACATATAAGCTGTTTTTTATTTTTTCATTATTTTCTTGGTCTGCTTGTTCTTCAAATAAACTTGTTTGACTTTCTTCTTTTACCCCTTTTTCTTTTAAGTATTCCTGATTATCTATTTCAAGATAGTCCCTTGCTAGTATATCTATTGTATATTTGCTTGTTGGATTTAATATATATGTTGCAATTTTTGCATCATATTTCATGTTTTTCATTGTTATTCCTATTTGTTTTAATAATATATAGTCTCTTGATATATCATATCCATATTTTTCTATTTTATCATTTTCAAATATTTTCTTTATTTGTTTTGTAAAGTTTTCACTTCTTTTTATATAATATATCTTGTTTTGGTCATATATGCTTATTCCTGTGATTTCTTCTTTTATTATTAGGCTTACATCGTTATTTTCTTTACATTCCAAGTAATAGTATAGTTTTTCATCTATTTCTGGTATTTCTGTTGTTTCTATTATTTCTTTTCTGTTTTGGGCATTTGTCTGATTTGGTTGTGCTTCTTCTTTTAGTCCAAATCTTTCTATATATCTATTAAATCTTAGTTCTTCAAATATCTCTAATACTTTTGGTCTATCCCACTCTTCAAGTTTTATTTCTTCAAGTGTATCTTCTAATGGCACATTTGTATCTATTTCTCCAAGTACTCGTGAAAGTTCTGCATTTTCTTTATTATTTATAATGTTTTCTTTTTGTTTTCCTTTTAGGTCATCTTCTCCTGATTCTATTTTTTCATATAGTTCTTTTACTGTATTATATTTTTGTATTAGAGAGATTGCTGTTTTTGGTCCTATTCCTGGTACTCCTGGTATGTTGTCAGATGTATCTCCTTGTAATGCTTTTACTTCTATTAATTGTTCTGGCTCTAGCCCGTATTCTTCTAATATTTTTTTTCTGTCATAATCTTCTGTTTCAGTTTTTCCTCCTTTTGTTCTTGGTATTCTTATTGTTATATTGTCGCTTGCTAATTGGAATGTGTCTCTATCTCCTGAAAGTATTGTTACTTCTAGTCCCTGCTTTTCTCCATATTTTGCAAGTGTTCCTAGTATATCATCACCCTCATATCCCTGTTTTTCTATTATGTCTATATTCATTGCTTTTAGTATTTCTTTTATTATTGGCATTTGCTCTGCCAATTCATCTGGCATTCCATGTCTATTTGCTTTATATCCATCATATAATTTATGCCTTTTTGTTGGACCTTTTAAGTCAAATGCTACAGCAATATATTGTGGTTTTATATCTTCTAATATTTTAAATAATATTGCTAAAAAACCATATATCGCATTTGTATATTTTCCATCTTTTGTTGTTAGCATTTTACTTCCCATTATTCCATAAAATGCTCTATTCATTATACTATTACCATCTATTAATACTAATTTATCCAATTTTCTTCTCCTCATTCTTTATTTTTTTACTTTTTGAATTATATCATAATACATTCTCTTTTTCTATACATTGATTTAATTTTTTTACAGAACTATATAATGAATTAAAGTAAAAAAAACGAAGCTATCTGTTAAATAACCTCGTTCTTAATTATTTTTTATTTTAAAGTATACTGGCTTATATCTGGTTCTACAAATATTGAGTCATCTATATTGTTAAATTCATATTCTCTTTCCATCGTCATATTATCTCCTATCGCTTTTACATATAGTCCTGTATCTTTGTCTATGTATACTCTTGAGTCTTTTTCAGTTAATGATGTTGTTGATAAAAATCCTTTTATTTCATAGCATTGTTTACCATTACATTCTGTTGATTTTATTCTTGCTGTTATACTGCTTAAAAATGTTTGCCATTTGTTGTCTGTCTCTAAAAAGTTGTATATGTTTATTTGCATAAATGATGTACTGTTGTTTAATTTTGCTGTTTTTCCTTCTTCATTATCCCAAAATGTGTCTACTCTTTCTCCATTATTGTAGAAGGTCATTTTTGCTGTTTTTCCTTCAAAGTCTCTTACTAATTTTAAAACTTCTTTTTGATCTTTTCTGTAATATTCAATTGTTACTTCTGTTCCATTTTCTGTTGATATAGATTTCGTATAGTAATTCGTACATTCTGCATATTTTGATACTTTATTTTGTAAATCTGTTATTATAGCGTAGTTTCTAATTGTGTGGATTAGTACTATTACGATTACTATTAATAGTATTATTCCAATGATTTTTAAAATTCTTTTTTTATTCATATAAACTCCCCCTTTTCATTTGTGCAATTATCTTTCTGTTTTAATATAAATATATTTTAACATATTAAGAGTTTTTATGCAATTTTTTTACAAAATCTTTCTTTATTTTTTATCAAACTGCTTAGTCAACATTTACTCCTTTATTTAATATCTTATTTCCAATAAAATATATTCCAATACTGTATATTGCATATATTACTATTCCTATTATTGCAGTGCTTTTCATAGCATTTGAGCTTACTTCAATATTATTAAATATTGACATTATATCTGGATTTATTAGCCCTGAAATATATATTATTCCTAATGATATTGCTGATAAAATCATGTATATTGCAAATCCATAAATTATTGATTTTGTTATTTTTAAATTGTTTGATCTATGTCCTATTATAATTCCTAATATACCTGTCATTATCATAAATAGAAATTCAAAAAATATTGTAGCTATTAGTGTTATTATCAAACTAAATACTGAACAATCAAAATATATGGCTGATTGTTCTAATGCAATTTTAAATGATTCCCATGTTTCTTTATTTAAGCAACATATAGCAAGACTTAATGCTATAACCACAAATGATGTTAACAGTGTTATTATTGCTGTTAAAATTTTTGATGTATATATTTCACTTTTACTTACAGGAAGTGTATGTGTTAAATATGATTCATCTTTATATATGTTTTTTATAAATCTTGCCCAATTTCTCATAAAACAATTTATTATTATATTAATTACCATTGCAATTATAATACCTGAACATATTTTGTCTATTATTACTATTATTAATGTTTTTTCAAAACTCTCTACTATTCTTGTAATTATTGCAAAGAAAACAGTAAGTATATAAAATACTATTAATGGTTTATAACACCATTTTAAATCATATTTTAATAATTTTTTTAACATTTAAAGCACCTCCTAAATACTTCGTCTATTGATGCATTTTCTTTTTTTCTTAATTCATCAGCTGATGATGTTAATATGATTTCTCCTTTGTCTATGAAAATAACTTCATCTAATATTCTTTCTATATCACTTATCAAGTGTGTTGATATTATTACACTTGCCCCTTCATTGAAGTTTGATAATATAGTGTCTAATATATAATCTCGTGTTGCAGGATCAACTCCACCTAACGGCTCATCTAATACATACAGTTCTGCATCTCTACTCATTACTAGTATTAGTTGCAATTTTTCTTGCATTCCTTTTGACATTTTGCTTATTTTTGAGCTTATGTCTAAGTCTAAATCATTTAATAATTTTATAGCTTTTTCTTTGTTGAAATTTTCATAAAATTCATCAAAATATGTTATTGTCTGTGAAATAGTCATACTTTTATCTAAATATGTTCTTTCTGGCAAATATGATATTATTGTTTTTGATTTTACCCCTGGTTTTTCACCATTAATTAATATTTCTCCACTTGTTGGAGTTAATAAATCATTCATTAATTTTATTAATGTTGTTTTTCCCATTCCATTTTTTCCTAGTAATCCTATAATTTTTCCTTTGGGAATGGTTAAATTAATGTTACGAAGAATTTGTTTGCCGTCAAATTCTTTGCATAAATTATTGCACTTAACTAATTCCATTTTTTCCTCCTAATTCTTGCAAGTATTTTATTGCTAATTCTTGATTTATGCCTATGTTTTCCATACTTTTTAGATAATTATTTACTTTTTCTTGTGCTAGTTCTTTTTTTGTTTTTTCTATTTGCTTTTCATCTTCTGTTACATACTTTCCATTTGTTCTTTCTGTATAAATTAGCTTTTCACTTTCAAGTTCTGCTAGTGCTTTTTGCATAGTGTTTGGATTTACTTTCATTATTAATGCTAATTCTCTTACAGATGGTAGTTTTTGCCCTTTTTGATATTTCCCTGAAACTATGTCTATTCTTATCATTTCAACTAGTTGAATGTAAATAGGTCTTTCATTATCAAAAATATATTCCATAATTATCTCCTTTCATTATTGTATTACTTGCATAGTACAATAATACTATTTTATTTTTTATTTGTCAATACTGATTTATAATTTTTGTATTTTTCTTTGATTTGCTCTATCCCAATTTGAGTTTTCGACTAAAAAAGAAAAACTCAAAAAGTTAGCGATTGTGGTCTTAAATATAAAAAGAACAAAGGACTACTATGTCGCTTTGTTCTAAAATGAAATTATATTTAAATGTTCTAATAATATTTTAATCCCAAGCAATATTAGTATAATTCCTCCCATAAGTTCTGCTTTGCTTTGATGCTAGTAATAATGCAAAAGCAAGCCAATGATCAAATTTTGTTACAAGACCTTCAAATGTTGTCCCTAGAAAATATCCTATTACTGGCATCAGTGCTTGAAATATTCCAAAGTATAATGCGATTATTATTGTATTTTTCCAATTCATTTTTTTCATAGATAATCCTTTGCAAATTGATACTGCAAAAGCATCCATTGCCAAGCCTATTCCTAATAATGTTATTTCTACTATTCCCATATTTAATTTCATTCCTTCCTAAAGTCACAGATTATGTATCTATGTATTGTCACATTTTTAATAAGAGTCGACATAGTCCAAAATTATAATTATTTTTCTCCTATTTTACCATTAATATTGCTATATATGCTATATACATTAAAAAATATATTATTCCATTTGCTCTGCTCATTTTTTCTTTTGGTGGTATAAATGGAAACAATGCTAAAATTATAGTTGATAATACTAATATAGTTAGGTCAAAGTTGTATGTAATGTTATATGTGATTGGTGTTATTGCTGAAGATACACCTATTATTAACAATATATTAAATATATTTGATCCTATTATGTTTCCTATTGCTATATCGCTATTTCCTTTCACAGCAGCAGTTACACTTGTTATAAGTTCTGGTAAACTTGTTCCTACTGCAAGTATTGTTAATCCTATAATTTTTTCGCTTATATTGAAATAATTTGCTATATTTACTGAATAGTTTACTACTAAGTCTCCTCCGACTTTTAGCCCTATGATTCCAAGGATTATAAAAAATATATTTTTTATTGTATTGTTTTCTCTATTTTCTTTTGTATTAATTTCAATTAATTTTTCCTTACTTTCTTTTTTCCCCATATAAATTGTGTATCCAAGAAATGCACCAAATAGTAATAAAAGTATTATTGCTTCTGGTCTTGATATGCCGTTTTGGGTATTACAAAATATCGCAAGTACTATTGTGGATATTAAACATATTGGTATTTCGTACATTCTTGTTTCTTTTTGAAATTTTACTGGCTTTATAATTGCTGATAATCCCAAAATAAGTAGTAAATTACATAGGTTGCTTCCAATTATGTTTCCTATTGCCATGTCTGAATGTCCATCAATTGCTGATGTTACACTTACAAATAACTCTGGCATTGATGTTCCTATTGAGACTATTGTAAGTCCTATTATTATTTCTGGTATGTGGAATTTTTTTGCTACTCCACTTGACCCGTCAACTAGCAAGTTTGCACTCGCAATCAGAAATACAAATCCTACAAGGATTAATGTTACTGATAATAACATTTTTTCTTTCCCCCTCATTTTTTTATTTAACAATAAACAAGAAAGTTGGTATATTATTACAAAAAAAAAGACTTCGTCTGCATTTTGTATGTGCAAACAAGTCTCATTATTTAAAATAAAGCCAGATATTATTTTATCAGTATGTTGACTTTATTACATATTTTATATGCCAATTACTCCCTTATTTCTTGGATATTATACATGACTTTTTTTATTTTTACAAGTATTTTGGCATTTTTTCCCTAATTTTTTTCTTTTTAATATCCCAAATGTAAATCCTCGTTTTTTTTATATGACACCTCTGTTTTATTATATGTTATAATTATGATTATATAACTTTATTTATATTTTTGTTGCATTCTTTTTCATGTGAATATATTACTCCTATTGCTTGTAAGTAAGAATATATAATTGTTGTTCCTACAAATTTCATTCCTCTTTTTTGTAAATCTTTTGAAATTGTATCTGATAATTCCGAACTCGTCTTATTTGTTTCATATATTATTTTATTATTCGTAAATCCCCATATATAATTTGAAAATGTTTTATATTCTTTTTGTATTTCTCTAAATATTTTACTATTACCAATAGTTGAATTTATTTTTAATTTGTTTCTTATGATATTCTTATTTTTCAGCAATTCTTGTATTTTATTATCATCATAATCGCATACTTTATCTATTTCAAAATTATCAAATGCTTCTCTAAATGCTTCTCTTTTATTTAAAATGCATTCCCAAGATAGCCCTGCTTGGAAGGATTCTAAAATTAACATCTCATATAAATGTTTATCATCATATACGGGTATTCCCCATTCTCTATCGTGATATTCTACATATTTAGGGTTATTTAAGTTACACCATTTACATCTTCTCATAATGCTGTACCTCGTTTTGGGACAAAGTATTTACTCATATCATTTCCTTCTAGTTTTAATAATTCTATTTTCTTTTTTATTCCTCCAGCATATCCAGTCAAATTTCCATTTGCTCCGACTACTCTATGGCATGGAAGTATAATTGAAATAGGATTATGTCCTACTGCTCCTCCAACTGCTTGGGCTGACATTTTTGCTATTCCTTTTTGTTTAGCAATTTTTTTAGCAATATCATTGTAAGTGGTTACTTTTCCATAAGGAATGTTTTTTAGTATTTCCCATACGTTTTTTCTGAATTCGCTTCCAATGGGATTTATATCTAATTCATCTATTTTTGGTTTTTCTCTATTAAAATATCTATCTAACCACTTTTTTGTTTTTTCTAATATTTCGATATTTTCTTTTTGTGATATTTCTTCATTAAAATTTGATAAATAATGTTTTTGATTTTCAATCCATAATCCTATTAATTTATTGTCTTTAGAAGCAATTAGTATACTTCCCACAGGTGATTTATAATTAGATGTGTAAATCATTCTAAACCTCCCCTTACTAATTCTTTAGCTATCTATTCTTAATGATTTCTTCTTTTTTCATTTTATCTATTATTTTAGCATAAACTCTGTCTCTTACCCATGGTTCAGATGAAGTTTCTAATATTTTATCAATTGGTACCCATTTTACTCCACTATTTTCATCTTCTTTTATATGTATTTCTTCATTCTCATTCGCCTCTAATAAATATGTTACATTAAGATGAACATGTGAACCTACATATTCTCCTCTTTTTTCATGTCCGTTTACATTGATTATTTCCAGTGAATATATATCTTTAGAAATTGGCGAAACCTTTTTTATTCCCGTTTCTTCTTTTGCTTCTTTCATTGCAACATGTAAAAGATCACTATCTCCATCACTATGTCCTCCTACCCATGCCCATGAATTATATATTTTATGATATATCATTAAAATCTTTGTTCTTTCTTTATTAAGTACAAATGCTGAGCTTGTAAAATGTCCATATAGATTTTGTCTAGTTAATACATCATCAAAATCATTAATATAGCTAAGCATTATTTTTTTATCAACTTGTTCTTGCTCGTTGTATGGAATAATTTTTTCTATATTTGATTTTAAATTATCTATATTGATTTTTATTTTTATACCTAAAACTCCATATTGTTGCTCTTTCTCTGGTGAATATATATCATACATTGATTTGGCATTTTTTATTATTTCTTTTTCATCAGTGCATAATTTTCTAAATAAATTCTCAAATGTATCTTCTCTATATAAATCAATAACATCAACTAATATTTTTTCTTGTAAGTCTGGTAATTTTGAAAATTCTATTTTGTCTCCTATTTTTATGTGTTGTCTTTTTTCATCATATAATCTAAATTCTATTGTTTTTGTTCCATTTTTTATTTTTTCATATGGACTTTCATTTAATTTCATTTTATGTAACATTTCTATTTCTCCTTTATTTTATCATATTCAAAACCACTTTTAAATACAAAGTTAATTACATAAGGATCTTTTTCTCCATTATCTTTTACTTCTCCTATTATAGTTCATCTTTTCTTGATGCATACATTTCCTTATCTATTGTACCATCTAAAACTAAATTTAGCAATTATTTTGTTTATCTTCTAAATTTTGTTTTTCTAGTTCTAATTTTTCAATTATACTTTTTGCATTATTTTGTTCTAGTATATTGTCAATTTTATCAATAAAATTTTTGATGATTTCTTTATTGTCATTAGTTAATATTCTGTATGCTTCTACAAAACAATTTTCTATTATTTCCTCTTTTAGTATTTTTGAATTAGGACAAAACTTTTGCCTTTTTTTACATATTTCATACATTGCCAAGCTCTTTGTGAATAGTTTGTTTGTGGGTATAATTTTTTTCTAACATAATGTTCACCACAGAATCCACAATATAGCATACTACTAAACTTTTATAGTAGCAGTTATTTGTAACTCTACTTCCGTCAAACATCAATATCTTCGTAAGCGTTTTTCTGCCTTTAGCAATTCTCTAATCATAAAAATTGAACAATGTCCAAAACAAAGGAAGTTATATTCCATAGTAAATATATCCTCCCTCTGTTTCTTCTTTCATTTTTATGGATACAATTTGCTCAATTTCGCATTGGTTGTTGTTAATAGTTATATTATCCATTTTTTACAATTACTTTTTTAGATAATATATAATCATTATAACAATTAAACATATTATAGATATTTGTAAAACGTAACGACCTTTTTTCATTTATTTACCAATCTCCTCAATATATCCAGATGTTTTTTCAGTATACATATTATCAGTTATAGATTTATATCTTTCTCCATCGTAATCATCTGTAAATCCATTATATGCTTTATAAATTTCATTTGTTTCAGTGTCATATACTCTTTCATACCCAAGGGTTGCATCACTTTGTTTTTGACTCATTATATCATATGTTGTATTTCTTTTTTCCCAAGCACTCATATATGAATCAAAAGCTTTTTGCACACTAGCATTTAATGCTAAAGCTTGTTTAGTTTGAGCATTACCATCATCTATAGTTTTTTGTACATATGCACTATTAAAATCTATTGAATTAATTGATTGTAATAAAATGTCTTTATAATCTATAAATTCATCCTTAACTGCTGTTATTGCCATTATGTCATAAACCATATAATAAAGTGTGTCTACTCCGCCAAGATTATTATTACCAAAGTTAACAATAGATGCCATAAACATACCTTCACCAGGTTTATTATTTTCATCATTGAATGTTGCTCTTAAGACTTTACTATCTAATGCAACACTTTTCATACTAGCACTTGATTCTGATTCTTCTAATTTAGAAAAATTACTAAACCTAGGGAAATTTATAGTAGAAAAACTAGTGTCAATTGACTTTATAAATGAAGAAATATCATTAAAATTTTGATAAAATCCCTCTGTGGTAGGGTTATTTAACACAACACTATCAGCAAATAATTTGTATTGAGCATTATTTCCACTCATATTATAATAATTTTGCCAAATTTGTTTTGCTTCATTACTTTTTAAAAGTGGTTGCATTTTTAACATTAAAAATATTTGATTTCTACTATCTTCTTCATCATAAACTCTAATTGCATAATAAATTCCTGTTCCTCCAGTTTCAATCTTCCATCCTTTTGGTTTTTTCATAGAAAAAGCATCATTTTTATATTCTTCAAGCTCTAAATTACTAACTTTATTATCAACTATTTTTATATCTTCTTTTTTAACTTTACTTTCTATTTTCTTCACTCCATCACTACTTTCTTTGCCACCATTATTATTTACTACAAGAATCACTCCAAGAACAATTACTATTGCAATTGCAATAATGGCAACTATCATCCATATTTTATTTTTTTTAGTTTCATTCAATTTATTTTCCCCCTTTTTATATTTTTTTAGCATGTAAAACAACTCTATATTTGTTATTATTAGCACAAGTTGACAATGTTAATATATTATCATCTTTTGAAACATCTGTATTAAATTCTTTTATACTTCTTTTCTTTATAGTGTTTACAAATTGTTCAAAGTTATTATCATCACTAAATTCTGTTTTTATATAATAATCTTCGCTTTCTATTTTATAAATTGAGAAAACTTTATAAATACATTTCTCATTTTCGGTATATAAAGTAATATTAGTATTTTCTTCGTTATCATACCAGTCAGAATTTAAAATATTTTTTAAACTTCCAAACATTGAATTGTCTTTCATGTTATGACCATAAATCACAATATTTTTATCAGTATTATCAAATTTATTTCTATAGTCTGCAAAAATCCATCCTGCTGAATTGTTACTTTTATCAAAACTATGATTTAGGTAAAAGCTATTATTACTTTCTTTTACTACAGGATATTCAATATTTGTATTATTTACTTTAATCCATGCAACAGTTTCATTATTTTGGTCTTTTAATTTATTAAAATCAATTTTATATTCTTTCTTATTTTCATCTTCGTTTTTTTCCTCAACAATTACAGTATCTCTTATTTGTTCTGCTATTTTACTGTTATTAGTTTTATCTTTATACCATTTATAAATTTTAATTCCAGAATAGATTAATACAAAAAGCAAAATCATATAGATAATAATATTTAAAATTACTTTTTTATAGCTTTTATTTTTCTTTCTTCTCATTATTAAATTGTCCTTTCGTATATAAAGACTAGCTAATACTCTAGCTAGTCTTTACATATCTTGTTGCATTATTCTCTTACTTTTTTTCTGTTTATTACTATTAAAGTTCCAATAGTTGATATAGAAGCAACAAATAGCATTACACTTGTTGTTATATTATCTCCTGTTTTTGGATTGTTTGTTTCATTTTTAACTTGTTCTGTTTTTTCTTCAACATTTGTTGCCACAATTCCATATTGGCTTAAATGTGATGTTTCAAACACTATATATCCATCTTCTACTGTTGCTGGTATTGTTTCTTTTATTTCATCATTTGAAATATATACTACTTCATATTTGCTAAATCCTTTTAAGTCTTCTGGTAATGCAATTCTTATTTTCATTTTAGTATTATCAATCTTAACTACTTGACCATTTTCTAATACATTTATATCTGCTACATATTTAACATTTTTATCTGTTAATTCTTTTTTTACTTCTACAGGTTTAATGTCTAATTTAAGGTTTTTGCTAACTTCATTTGCAAATTCAATTTTTGCTTTTGTTTCTCCTGTACTTTGAATTTCCTTTACAGTTTCTTTAACAGGTTGTTCAGGTTTTGTAGGTGTAGGAGTTATTGTTATTTTGGTCGTAACATCAAATGACTGTTCATCATAAGAACTTCCACATACATATCCAACTTCTTGTCCATTAATTTTTAATTTGGTATTTTGTCCAAAAAACCACTTTTCTCCACCTTCAGCTGTAGTTACTAAAGCTAATTCATAAGTATATGTTTTGTCTTTATCAAATGCTGTTATTAGTTTTCCTCCTAAGTAACCAATGTGATCTGCATCATTAAACCAATCTACTGAAGTTATTCCAGCATCATTAGTTCTCCATAATTCAAATACAAACTTATATCTATTATCTGAAATTGTTCCAGTAAATACTGGTTTATCACCGTCATTGAATTTTAAGGTTACATTATTAATCTCAACAACTTCAATTTCTTGTTTTTGTATAGGTTTAGTTGGTTTTATTGTCTTTATCGCTGGAACAAATATTGACTTTTTATCTTGTCCAACACTCATTGTATTTACTTCTTATAGCATAAGATTCTGGTTTATCTCCTGCATTATAATTAAATTTTACAGCATTAATTTCTACTTTACCAATTTCTGTTGTTGCAAATACTGTTATTGGTGCAATGCACATTGCAACCAAGAGCATTAACATAGTTATAATAAATATCTTACTTTTTTTCATTTTACTCCTCCTTAATGTTTTTTTGATTTTTTTCCTTTTTTAGTATTAACTATTACTAATGTAATAATTCCTAATATAGCAATTATAAACAATACAATGTACACTATAACATTATCACCTGTTTTTGGATTTGTATTTGTATTGTCTTTTTTAACATCATTGTTTGGTAAATTGTTATTTTCTTGGTTTTCTTCATTCTTTGTATTTTCATTATCTTCTATATTTGTGCCTTGTTGTTTTTCTTTTATTGTGAATTTTGTTATAGCTTCTCCATTATCTGAAAAAGCAACCTTTAATGTATGTTCTCCAACAGATAATGTTTTTAAGTATTCATCTTTTAAAGTAATAACTGTACTTCCTGATTTTGAGTCATAATTTGTAGAATCTACTAATTTATTGTCTACATATACTTTGTTTGTAAATAGGCTATAGTCTGCATCTATTCTAAATGTTGCATTTTTTGATTCATCAATTGTATATGTTTGATTTGCACCTTCAGTAAACTTATATTCTTTAGGACTAACTTCTTCTTTTACATATTGGAATGTAAATTCATAAGTACATCTAGTATAATAATCAGTTCTTGTTTCATTTATGATGCCACCATCAGTGCCATCATAATTCAATGCCGAACCTGTATATTTAGTATGAAATCCTTTAAAACCTTCACTTTTTTTAGTTCCAACATTTACTGCAGTTAATATTGCTTTATTTTCTGATTTATTTCCTACTATCTTTATAACAGCTTCACTTTCATTGTCTGTTGCTAATAGACCTTCATTGTCTCTTTTGTAATATAGTGTTTTATCTAAATCTGCAAATGATTTTAACCCATTTGTAAGTTCATCATCTTTAGAAAAATCAATCACATATTCTTGCCCACCAGTTAAATCAATTACACCTTTTGATGATATATCATTATAAACATTTTTAACTGTTGTGTTAACGACAGTTCTTGTTCTTACAAGTTTAACATCTAATGTTCCACTAAATTTACTTGATTCTAATTTAAATATAACTTTAGAATTAAGTGTTGTTGTAGCATAATACCAATCATTAATATTTAATTTTACTGGTGCAGGTCCTACCACACTTCCAGTATCTTCTGCTGGGATTTCTTGTATTACAAATTCATAATCTGCTTCGTTTAAATCAATTACCATATTATTTGAAATATTAACAACTAAATCCTCGCCCTTGAATAATTGTAATTTTGCTTTCTTGCTATATTCTACATAACCATCGTGAATAATCCCACCTTCAAAATTTAATGTTACTTCATTTTTGCTTTCTGCATATACTTTGTTTATAGCTGTTTGGAATAGTATGCTAACCAATAAACAAATCATCAATAAAATTGATAGAATTTTAACTTTTCTCATTCTTTTACTCCTTCCTCCAATATTTTCATTTCTATTTTACCATATTACAGTTCTATATTTTTGATTTTTGCCAAAGTTTCAATGATAATTTGGCGATTGTTTTTTATATGCTTTTATGATATAGTATAATAAATTTGAATTATTGATATGGAGGTTTTTTATGACTTTTAGTGAACAATTAAATAAATATATAAAACAAATTGAGTGTTCTTCTAAAGACCTTGTAATTTCTTCTGGATTAACATCTTCTGTTATTAGTCGTTATCGCAGAGGAGATAGAACTCCAAGTTTAAAGAGTAAACAATTAGAACAACTTACAGATGGTTTATATAAGCTTTCTGTCACAAAAGAAATGAATATAACTAAAGAAGAAATTTATACTGCTTTATCTGATACTTTAAATGATATTTCTATTGACTTTGAACAGTTAAGTAAAAATTTTAATAATCTTGTTACAACTTTAAATATTAATGTTGCTGAATTATCTCGCTTAAGTAGTTATGATGCCTCATTTCTTTCTAGAATTCGTACTGGTAATGGTAATCCATCACATCCTAAAGATTTTGCTACGACTGTATGTAATTTTATTATGAAAAAGTATACATCTGATGATGATAAAAAAGCAGTTGCACTTCTTATAAATTCTACTTTAGAGGAGTTAGAAAATAATCTTAACTATTTTAATAAGCTATTTAATTGGTTTACTACTAATTCTACTCCCTCTCATAACTATATAGATGATTTTCTAACAAATTTAGATAAATTTGATTTAAATGAATATATTAAAGCTATACATTTTGATGAAATGAAAGTTCCTTTTGTTCCTTTTTATAAGGCTATATCTAAAACATATTATGGCATAGAAGAAATGAAAAAGGGTGAATTAGACTTTTTTAAAGCTACTGTTCTTTCCAAAAATAACGATCCTATTTTTATGTGTAGCGATATGCCTATGGAAGATATGGCACAGGATATAGAGTTTGGTAAAAAGTGGATGTTTGCTATTGCAATGACTTTAAAAAAAGGTTTTCACTTAAATATTATTCACAATATTGATAGACCTTTTAATGAAATGATGTTAGGATTAGAAAGTTGGATTCCAATTTATATGACAGGACAAGTTTCTCCATATTATTTTAAAGGATTAAAAGATAATATATATTGTCATTTTAATTATGTATCTGGTACAGCTGCACTTTTTGGAGAATGTATTAATGGTCATCATAATAAAGGTAAATATACTTTAACTACTAATAAAAATGATATTTCATATTATAAAACAAAATCTGAATGTCTATTAAGTAAAGCTACTCCTCTTATGGAAATTTATAAAATAGAAAATAGAAATTCATATAGCTCTTTTATTACATCAAGTGCTAATATAAAAGGAAATCGTAGAAGAATACTATCTTCTTTGCCTATTCATACAATATCCGATGAATTGCTTATGAAAATTTTAAAACGAAATAAGGTTTCCAATGAAGATATTAAACATATACAGTTCTCAATACAGGAACAAAAGGAAATTATTGATAATACATTACAAACAGATATATTTGAAGATGAAATAGTAGAAATTTCTAAAGAAGAATTTATAAAATCTCCTCTTTCACTTTTTCTTGCTGATAGCTTTTTTGAGACTGAAATTTATTATACTTATGAAGATTATTTAGAACATTTGAAATTAACGAAAGAATATTCTGAAAATAACACTAATTATAAATTAACTTTTAATAATCATCATATATTTAAAAATATTCAAATTTTAATTTTGGAAAAGCATTGGGTTATGATTTCTAAAAACAAAAGTCCTTCTATTCATTTTGTGATTCATCATCCAAAATTAAGAAATGCCATTGAGAATTTTGTTCCTCCAGTAGTAGAATAAACTTAAAATATAGAGCAGATAAATTTGTACTGAACCCCCAAAATTGGACATTTTTTGATTAGGTACTAGGTTGCTTGGGAATGAACTCTGTATTGTACAGGGCTCATTCCTTTTAATTTGCCTTTTATCCTTTTATTATTATAATAATCTATATATTCTTTCATACCTTCTGTTCTTGGAATAATAGCCTTTCCTATCATAAAAGCAGATAATTATCAACTAATTATCTGCTATAAAAATTGTAATTTATTGCTTTATAGAACATTGTTCCTTTTTATTTCTAATTATAAAAAGAAATATTGGTCTTAATAATCCTAATGATAAAATATTAAATACAGTTAATATATCTCCATATTTGTTTGCACGACTCTTATATATTCTATGTGCTATCATTGTATCTAGTATAAAAGTAATTATTAAACTAATTACTAAAATAATGAATAGGACTATTTCTAATTCTTTATTGATATAAAAACGAGTCCCTAAACAAATTGCTATAAATGATAATATACATGATATTCCACCCATTATTTTATTACCTGCTATTTTCCCTAATAAATATTTATTATAAAAAGGTATCCAAGCCGTAAAAGTATTTTTATATCCCATATTTTTACACATACACATGATTGAAATGCCCTGAAAGGTATAACTCATTATTATATACAATATAACTGCTACAAATATAGCAATAAAGAATAAGTATATAAATGATAATATACTCATAAGGACTACTACACTAAATCCTCCCATAACATTCACTTCCTCTACAAATTACTATTTTATATTATATATTATTTTTATAATATTGAACTCTAGTTAAGTTACAACCAACCAATAAATGTGATGATTGTTGAAAATTGTATTAAAATCATAAGCTATTGCTCTTTTTTCTTGGTATCTAATACTATCCTAATCATAATATTTACTCCGTTCTTTTTTTACTTTTGACATTATTATAGCATTAAATATCTTTTTTGTCAGTAGTTCATTGACATTATCGACATTTTTTGATGAATTATGTTTATTAGAATACAAAAGATTGTATTTTGGGGAAATGAGGATTTTTTGTATGAAGAAAGCAGAATTAGTAGAAGCAATGATTGCTAAAACAGATTATTCAAAAAAAGCTACAACAGAATCTTTAAATGCTTTCATCTCTGTTGTTTCTGAAACTCTAAAAGCTGATGATAAAATTCAATTAGTTGGATTTATTAAAAACTTAGTTTGATAATCTATCATATCATCATCTATTGTTGTTTTTATTACTTTTTCTATAATGTCATTTTCTAACTCTTCTATTGATATATTTTCATTATGTTGTGTTGAAATTAATATAGTATCAATCCTAAATGGAAAATCATTTATATATTCTACTGTTACTTGTACTTTATCTTCAATACTTCTCTTGTTATACTTTCTATATCTATTGTAGCATTTGTTGTTATTTGACCTGCAATATTAACTTGTCCATTTGATATAAATGTCTCAACAGCTACTCTTGATTCACTATCTTGTTCTTAACAAGCATCTAAAATACTATCAGAAATTAAATCGCATACCTTATCTGGATGCCCTTCTGTTACACTTTCTGATGTAAAAAAAATATCGTTTATAATTCATTTTAAATCTTCCTTTCTTTCACACTACAATCGATTCTGTGGCTTTTAAAATACTAGTATGGGATACTATCCCAATTAAATTCTTTCATTCTATATTTTTTTACTTCTCTTGTATAAATCATAAATACCTTTTCTTTACTAAATTTTGTAAGATATTTAAAAAAAGATAATAACTCTTGTATTATCTTCTGCTTATATTTAGTTCCTATATCTGAATATTCCAAATATTCATTGCCACCACATACCACCTTGTGATTTAAGACCTTTATTTTTTTTAATTTTTTACTATTTTTTATAAATTTTTATTATTTTTTCAAAAACTTTATTTTTAAAAAAGTGAGTGTTATCAACACTTTCAAAGATTACTTAAGACATAGCAACGAAACGCATTCAACGTGGCTTGTCCAAGGGAACATATCCACAGGAATAATCTTCTCTATATTATATTCATCCTCAAAAAATTTCAAATCTCTAATAAGAGTTGCTGGGTTGCAACTAATATAAACGATTTTCTTCGGTTTGATTTTTATAACATTATTTATACTATTTTTTTCAAGTCCTTTTCTTGGAGGATCAAACATAACAACATCAGCAGTAATATTCTTTTTATTAATTAAATCATCTAAAATGATTTCTACATCGCCTGCATAAAATTCAGCATTTCTAACATTATTTGCAATTGCATTCTCTCTTGCCATGTCAACAGCTTCTTTTACTATTTCAACACCATATACCTTTTTTGCATATTTTGACATAAATAATGAAATTGTACCAATCCCACAATATAAATCAAAAAACGTATCTTTCTTTGTTATTCCAGCCATTTTAACACCTAATTCATATAGTTTTTCTGCTTGAATTGGATTTACTTGATAAAATGATAATGGTGATATTTTAAATTTATATTCTCCTAAAATATCTTCTATATATCCATTTCCATAAATAGTTATATTTTCTGTTCCAAGTATGACATTTGTATTTTTAGTATTAATATTTTTTACAATTGATTTTATTTCAGGGAATTCATTAATAAGTTTTCTTACTAGTTCTTCTTCCTTCGGTAGTGTTCTTCCATTAATTACCAACACGCACATAACCTCGTTTGTCTTAAATCCTACTTTTGTTACAATGTGTCTAAATAAACCTTTTCCTGTTTTTTCGTTATATACTGATATATTATTAGCTTTTATAAATTTCAAAACATATTTTGCAATTTTTTGTGATATTTTATTTTGTATTAAACAATTATCAAATTCTACAACTTCATGTGTCCTATTGGCAAAAACTCCTATTGTAGGTTCCCCACTCTTTGATATTCCTAAAGGGTATTGTGCTTTATTTCTATAATAATATGGTTTTTCCATACCGACTGTTTCTTGTACCTCTACAGCTTCATTTAGTCCTTTATTTACCAAGTTTTGCACATTTTTTTGTTTTATTTTTAATGTTTCTTCATATTTTATATGTCTAAGATTACATCCTCCACATCTTTTATATGCGCTACAATCTGATATTTGTCTTAATTCTGATTTTTTCAGTATTTCTAATATTTTTCCATATGCATATGATGATAAAACTTTCACTATTAAAATTTTTATTTTTTCTCCTTTTATTGCATTTGGTATAAATATCGTAAAATCGTTGATTTTTGCAATTCCTTCTCCTTCATACCCATTATCTATTATATCTACAATATATTCCTGATTCTTTTTTATTTCCATTATTTTCCCCATTTAAGCTATATACTCCATTCTAAACATTTTTTATAATCTTCTTTTGTAAAATCTATCGTAGGTACAATTTCTTTTCTCTTAATCATTTTTTCAAATTCATCTATTGTAACCCATTTTGACTCTTCTACTTCTCCATCTGTAAAACGCAAATCTTTAATATCTACATCTTTTCTAAACACCCATATATCTTTAAAATCTTTTGCATGATCATCTCTTAATGTTCTATAAAAATTTGCATCTTTTTCATTAAAATCAAGTCCCAATTCTTCTCTTAATTCTCTTAGTATTGCTTGTAAACTATTCTCGCCTTTTATACAAGATCCTCCTGTACCTTCCCACATACTTGGATATTTATTCTTAAACTTTGAACGCTTATTTAATAATATTTCCTCTTTAGAATTTATGATAATAGCTTCTACTACTAAATGATACTCTCCTTCGTTTAATTTTTCATCACTATGTCTATCAATTACTTTTCCTGTATAATTTCTATTAACATCATATACATCCCATAATTCCATTACTATTTACCTCTTTTTTTACTATAATTACTCTTTTTATGTCTTTGCATTTTATCTAATTTTTTTGTTATATCATTTTTCGTTATTTTCATATTCTTGACTTCCGTATTATTTTACAATATTATGTGATTTTTGTAAAGTAAACAACTCTACTTTCAGGAGAGTAAATTTGCATCTTATGTCAATTTATGATATACTATGTTTGTTATTTGTGAGTATAGTAAATTAAAATAAATATACTGAATATCTGGCAAAACCACGTTTGTGGATTGTCATTTTCTATATTCATTATGCACAAATATTTAAGAAAGGGCAAAAAAATCAACCTTTTACAGTTGATTTATTGGTTTTCGTCTGGTGCGACGATTTAATCTTATGGTGCGGATGAGAGGACTTGAACCTCCACGTCGTTGACACTGGTTCCTAAGACCAGCGCGTCTGCCAGTTCCGCCACATCCGCATATCGAATTGACAATTTATATATTATCACATTCATAAAATGTTGTCAATATATTTTCTCAAAATTTTTCAAATTTATTGTGAATAAATTACAAATTGCAATTCATAATTATTACATTAGGCTATCATTAAGCACACATTATTATTATTCCTCCACAAATACTTAATATAGTTCCGAGTATTTTAGCTTTCTTACTATAATCATTTTGATTTTCATTTCTAAAATATTCTTTCACAAGGACCCTTGCATCATATACAAGAATAACTCCTAAAAGAATAATTATTGCACCCAACAATTTAACAATTATATGTAACATATTATCAACATCCTTTACATTTCTATTTTTGAACCAAACTTATCCTTAACTAGTTCATTTAATTTTTTATTTACTTCATTCTCTAATAGTGGGTCATCTTCCATTATATTTATTGCTAATCTTTGAACCTTTTTCAGTGTTCCAATATCTTCAAATAAATTTGCTATCTTAAACTCCGGAAGTCCATGTTGCTCTGTTCCAAAAAAATCTCCAGAGCCTCTTAGCTCTAAATCTTTTTCTGATATTATAAATCCGTCATTTGTATCACACATTACTTTCATTCTTTGTCTAACAGTTTCTCCATTTCCCTCATATTTTAATATGCAATATGATTGATATTCTCCTCTACCAACTCTACCTCTTAATTGATGTAGTTGTGCTAATCCGAATCTTTCTGCATTTTCTATAACCATTATACTAGCATTTGGAACATTTACTCCTACTTCTATTACTGTTGTTGCAATTAATATTTGAATTTCTCCATTATTGAATTTCTGCATTATTTCGTCTTTTTCTTTTGCCTTCATTTTTCCATGTAAATATTCTACACTATACTCTCTAAATGTTTCTTTTTTGTACTTTTCTGCCAATTCTATAACAGATTTTAGATCCATTTCTTCATTTTCTTCTACAAGAGGACATACAATATATGCTTGCCTACCTTCATTAATTTGTTTCCTTATAAATGCATTTACTCTTTCCTCCATATTTTTTCTGACAGCATATGTTTCAATTTTCTTCCTATTTGGAGGTAGTTCATCAATTTTTGATATATCTAGGTCTCCATACAGTATTAGTGCTAGTGTTCTTGGTATCGGAGTTGCTGACATAGCTATAACATCTGGTCTTTCACCTTTTGAAGCAATTTTTCCACGTTGTTTTACTCCAAACCTGTGTTGCTCATCTGTTACTACTAATCCTAAATTTTTAAATATAACATTTTCTTCTAAAATTGCATGTGTTCCTATTAATATATCTATTTCCCCTGCTTGTAATTTATGTAATATTTCTTCTTTTTTCTTTTTAGTTATGCTTGATATTAATAATTCACATCTTATACTAAATTTATCTAATATTTGTTTAAATCCTTCAAGATGCTGACTTGCAAGAATAGCTGTTGGAGCCATTATTGTTGCTTGATAACCTGACTTCACTGCTTTATATGCTGAAATCATTGCTACAACAGTTTTACCTGAACCAACATCTCCTTGTAGAAGTCTATTCATTGATTTATTGCTTTCCATATCATTATCTATTTCTTCAAGAACTCTTAATTGTGCTTTTGTTAGCTTAAATGGCAATTCATTTATTACATCTGACATCTTTGCGTTTTTGTCAAATTGGATTCCGTTTGTATTATGTTCATAATTGTTTTTTAATTTCAATAATGCTAACTGCATTGTTAGTAATTCTTCAAAAACAAGTCTTTCTCTTGCCTTATTAAAATCTGAAAGTTCAACAGGGAAGTGTATTCTTTCTATTGTACTGTTTATATCCCATAGTTTATTTTCTTTTATTATATATTCTGGTAATGTTTCTGGTAATAATCCCCTTACTTCTGCTAATCCATTTTCCATTATTTTTCTTAATGTGCTTTGTTTTAATTCATATGTTAATGGATAAATCGGAATAATTCTTCCAGTATTCTTACTTTGGTCTATTTCATCATATACTGGTGAATTCATTTCTAATCTTCCATTTTTATTTGATATTTTGCCAAAAAATCTATACATTCTACCAGCTTGAAATTTGTCTCTTAAATATCCTTGATTAAACCAAGTTATATAACATGTTCCTGTTTGATCTTTTACAATAAGTCTGCTTATTGTCATTCTTCCTTTGTGCATTTCATTTATTCTTCCTGTTGCCATTGCTTCTATTAAAACTTCTTCTCCATCAACACACTCATATAAGTTTTTAGGCTTACTTCTGTCTTCATAATCTCTTGGAAAATATGTTATTAAATCTTTTAATGTGTATATATTTAGTTTGTTTAATAGTTTTACTCTATTAGGACCTACTGTTTTTACATATTTTACATCTTTATTTAAGTCTAACACATCTTTTCCTCCTTTTTTATGTATCAATCTTTATTAAGTCAAAGTTTACTCCATCTGCACTAACAAGTTTAAATATTATTCCGTCATATTCTCCTTCAATCGCATCATGTATTGAGGCTCCATGTAAGTGTCCATAATAACATCTTTTTACATTATATTTTTTCATCAAGTTTATAAATTCCATTTCTTGATTTGTGTTTATTTTTGCCTTGGTAATTGGAGGATAATGCATAAATACTATTATTTCTTTATCTTTTCCATAATTCTTTACTCCATCTTCTAATGATAACTGTAACCTAATTAATTCTCTATTTAATATCTTTTGGTCTGTTTCAATGTCGTCTCCTATGCTCCATCCTCTTGTTCCACACAATATTTTGTTTTCTATTTCAAAACTGTTATTGTAAAGAAATTCTATATTTAAAAAATTATTTTCTAGTAAAAACTTTTTCATATTTGTTACTGTTGTCCACCAATAATCATGATTACCTTTTAGCATTATCTTTTTACCTGGCAAGTTATTTAGATATTCAAAATCCATTTTAGCATCTTCTAAATATGTTGCCCAAGAAAAGTCGCCTGGCAATATAACAGCATCTTCTTCTTTTACTTTATTTATCCAATTTTCTTTTATTTTTTCTTCATGTCCAAGCCAATTATCTCCGAATATATCCATTGGTTTGTGTTGATTAAATGATAAATGTAAATCTGCTATTGTATATATTGACATTTATCCCCCCTCCTTTCCCATTGTTATTTAGTTTATTCTCCTATTTTTAAATTTGGTACTGCATTTAAAGTATTTGTTGACAAATCATCATTCATAAACCTGTAATATCCTGCTGAGCCTATCATTGCTGCATTGTCTGTACATAATTTCAAGTCTGGCTTATATATTTTTATTCCTTTTTCTTCTAATTTTGTGAATTGATTTCTTATATATGTATTTGCAGATACTCCCCCAGCTAGCACAACTGTCTTTATTCCTGTCTGCTCTATTGCCTTTTCTATATTTTCAATTAAAACTTCTGTTACAGCTTTTTCAAAACTTATACATAAATCTGCTTTATTTACTTCTGGGTTTTTATGATGTAAATTTATTACCGCCGTTTTTATCCCACTAAAACTAAAATCCAAATTTTCAAAGTGTGTTTTTGGAAAATCTATTGTTGGATTTCCTTGTTGTGCCAATTTGTCAACCTTTGGTCCTCCCGGATAACCTAACCCCACAACTCTTGCTACTTTATCAAATGCTTCTCCTATTGCATCATCTCTAGTTCTGCCTAATACTGTCATATCACAATAATCCTTTACTTGAACTATTTGAGTATTTCCTCCTGATGTTAGCATACATAAAAATGGTGGTTTTAATTCTTTGTGTGTTATATAATTTGCAGATATATGTCCTTCCAAATGGTTTACTCCCACTAGTGGCTTTTTTAGTGCATATGCAAGTCCACGTGCATATGAGACTCCAACAAGTAAAGCACCTACAAGTCCAGGTCCATATGCTGGTGCTATTACATCAATATCTTTTAAGTTAATCCCTGCTTCTTTTACAGCTAATTTTGCTACTCTTGATATTGCTTCTATATGATTCCTTGATGCTATTTCTGGTACTACTCCTCCAAATTGCTCATGAATTTTTATTTGTGTGTCTATTATATTTGACAAAACCTCTCTGCCATTTTTCACAACGGCCACAGAGGTCTCATCACAACTTGATTCTATTCCTAAAACTAATATATCCTTCATTTTTTACTCTTATGATATATTTTATAGCTAAAATACACCATAAACTCCTTTCTCCATTTTTTGTTGTCTAGAACTTACAATTCTTGATTATGTCAAAATCAAGTTTATATAAGGACAAAATAGCATAGTTTTCATTTATATACCAAATATCAACCTTGCAAGACTAATAGTCCAAGTTGTAATTTGATCAATTATTGGTGATATAAGTTGTCCTGCAATTCCTGTTATCCATATTATTATAAATATAAAATAAAATATTTGCTCATGATCCATTAACCAAAATTTTGCATTTCGTGGTAATATTGGTAAAATAATTTTTGATCCATCTAATGGTGGTAGTGGTATTAAGTTAAATACTCCTAAACCAATGTCCATTGTTATAACACTTGCAACCATTGCCATTATTATTGAGCCAACTGTACTCGTTAAAAATGCTACTCCAGCAAATTTATATAATGCACAATATATAAGTGCAAAAATAATTGCTGTTATAAAGTTCATTAATGGTCCTGCAAATGATACAATTGCATCTGCTTTTTCTACTGATATATTTCTATTGTAGTTTCTTGGGTCTACTTGCACTGGTTTTCCCCATCCAATATGGGCAAATAGTAACATTGCTAGTCCTAGTGGGTCAATATGGTCTAATGGGTTTAAACTTAATCTTCCTTGTCTTAATGGTGTATCATCCCCCAATTTATATGCTGCATATGCATGACCAAATTCATGTACTGTAATTGCTAATAATACTGCTGGTATTGAAAGAACTAGTCCAAATATTCCTTCTGTTCCATAACTCATTAATGATAATACTACAAGTATTCCTATTACTATATATAAAGTTCTTTTATCAAAATTAAATCCAAACATATTTCCTCCGTTCTGTAAACACAGTTTACTTGCATATTATATAACATTCTCGCTTTATTGTAAATCCCTATTTTTGACTTTTTTATATTAATGTGATATAATTAAAAGGTACTTTATTTTTGAAAGGAGGACCAAATATGCTTAAATTTGGTTCCAAGAAAGTTCCTAACGTGATGGAGAACATCTCCATCGACAGCAACTTTGACGCCGAACTGCTTGAGCGGTTCACCCATTTTTTGGCTGAACGCTCTGAGAAGTTCAGTGAGTGGATGGATACTGTCGTGAGCTTTCACGACATTTCCATGAACAAGGGGTTCATGGAGTACGACCACCTCAATAGTGATGGCTTCATTGTGAAGTCTCTCACTGAGGATACCTTCAAAATTGTTACCACAGATGGTAACATGTACAATGCGACTGTCATCTCCGAGGACGATGACGGTTTCATCTCTACTGTTAAGGTAGTCAACTACTCTACTCCTTCGGTAGAAGTAGTTTTCACCGAAGGCTACGAAGATCCTACGTTGTTCATTCACGGAGATAATTTTATTATCTCCTGGTGCAACGGTGTAGTCACTGTGGAACCTACCAGATGCGAAGGGAGGATAACTGCAAAGTTCATCCTCGATGCTCCAATGGGGTTGGAGCAGCTTTATGATAAGCTTGCTTCTGACAATATCCAGAATCATCTTGCAGCCCGTACGCTGCAGGAAGTGTTCATACTTTCGCAGTTCCTTGACGGCTTCACTTTGAAATCTGGTGAAGAACTGGATTACGAAGGCGATCACATTGATTTCTCCTCTGACGAGAGCGAGAATGATGACACTGCCTCTTCTTCTGACGCTGAAGGAGTCGACGTCACTCCTGAAGATGTCAAAAAAGAAGATGAGACTCCTATCAAGGAGACTTGCAAAAGTGACACTGCTGCTGGGCAAGAGTTTGAAACAAGGGAGTTTTCTCCTACGTTTAAGAACCCTGACGTGGAAAACGATGACTTCCACGATCGCTTTTAATATTTCTTAAAAGCTCATTGTTGTCATCTTTCTTGACAAAACCCACACCCCAAACACTAACTAGTGTACGGGGCGTGGGTTTTTTTTTATATGTTTTTTAATTCAAAGGTTTCATTGTTGGGAACAATAATACATCTCTTATTGAAGCTGAATCAGTTAATAACATAACTAATCTATCAATTCCTAGACCTAATCCACCTGTAGGAGGCATGCCATATTCAAGTGCATTTATAAAGTCCTCATCCATCATTCCCGCTTCTTCGTCTCCGTTTTCTCTTGCAGCAATTTCTTCTTTGAATCTTTCATATTGGTCAATTGGATCATTTAATTCTGAAAATGCATTTCCATATTCTCTACCACATATAAATGCTTCAAATCTTTCTGTTAGTCTTGGGTCTTTTGGTGATTTTTTCGCAAGTGGTGATATTTCTACTGGATAATCATATATAAATGTTGGTTGTACTATTGTTTTTTCAACATACTCATCAAAGAATAAGCTTATTATGTTTCCTCTTGTTTCTTTTCCATTTGGAATTTCAATATTTCTTTCTTTAGCTAGAGCAATAGCTTCTTCATCAGAGTTTATTTCATTAAAATCTACTCCACATGCTTCTTTTATGCTACCTATCATGCTAATTCTTCTCCATTTACCTCCAAGTTCTACTTCTACTCCTTGGTATGTTATTTTTGTTGTTCCACATATCTTCATAGCACATTTTTGAAATATTTCTTCTGTTATGTCCATCATATCATGATAGTTTTCATATGCAGAATATAGTTCTATTGTTGTGAATTCTGGATTGTGTCTTATATCCATTCCTTCATTTCTGAATATTCTTCCCATTTCATATACTTTGTCATATCCACCAACTATTAGTCTCTTTAGGTTTAATTCTGTCGCTATCCTTAAATACATTGGTATGTTTAATGTGTTATGATGTGTTATAAATGGTCTTGCTGTTGCTCCACCTGATATTGTATTTAATACTGGTGTTTCAACTTCTAAATATCCTTTTTCATCTAATAGTCTTCTTATTTCAGTTATTATTTGACTTCTTTTTATAAATGTTTCTTTTACTTCCGGATTTATTATTAAATCAACATATCTTTGTCTATATCTTAAATCAACATCTTTTAATCCATGGAATTTTTCTGGTAATGGTCTTAGTGATTTTGATAGTAATGTTATTTCTTTTGCGTGTACTGATATTTCTTCTGTTCTAGTTTTGAATACAAATCCTGTAATACCTATTATGTCTCCAATATCCCACGTTTTGAATGCTTTATAACTTTCTTCTCCTAAGTCATTGATACTTACATAGCTTTGGATTTTTTCATCACTATCTTGTATTGTACAAAATGATGCTTTTCCCATAATTCTTTTTGCTATTATTCTTCCTGCAACTGTTACATCTTTTTGTTCAAATTTTTCATAGTTTGCTTTTATTTCTCCAGCTGAGTTTGTTCTATTGAATTTTGTTATTTCAAATGGATTTTTTCCTTGTTCTTGTAATTCTTTTAATTTTTCTTTTCTTATTTGTATTAAGTGGTTTTCGTCTAATTCTACTTCTTGGTTATTGTTGTTTTCTTGCATTTTATTCATTCCCTTCCTATCCCATCTAATATGGCTATTTTATATTTTTCCTTTGGAGCTTCCAACGGGAATTGAACCCGTGACCTCCACCTTACCAAGGTGGCACTCTACCTACTGAGCTATGGAAGCAACTTGACTGTATTATTATATTATATTTTTTCCTTAAAATCAAGGTATTTACATTAAAAAGCACACCAATTGGTGTGCTTTTTTGGTACCTTAACGTAAAGGTGGCAGGCTCACAAAGGCTTTTTCCGTAGTTCCTATTCGGAATACATACCGGAATGCTAATTCCTCTTCTTCCGTCAGCTTACCCATTTCTTGCCATTCCTTTCGGATTAGAGGCTTGGGAAAATCAGTGTTGTTTCGGGTATATATATACCCTACTCTGATTTGACTGAAAAGCTCTTGGCTTTTCACATCCTCGATAAGTCCCAATTTTTGTAGTCTGTGCCACTTCATGTCTGAAGTGACCAACTCGGTTTGCCTAATCAGACAATCTGAAGTATTGGGTTCTAATTGTTGCAACCAAAGTTGCACGAATCCATTAACCTCCGATTGCACAGCTCGCGTGTATTTCACTCTATTCAGAGCATAATACACTTCAGGTCTGACGTTTTGCTCTACATAGACTTGTTTGAATTCCCTCATAGAGAGAATTCTACAATAGTCTAGTAACCTTGCTGTAAGGTCGACTATCTGAATAGTCCCGTCAAGTATCCATCGCTTGGCCTCTTGCTCTTTTTCAAGAGCCCTTACTTTTTCTAGCGTTTGTTTATAGCCATAGCCATCTCCTTGTTCTAACGAACGGATTAGCCGTGTGCACATATCTCTTATGTGCTGAGGTACGATTACCATCATACCTTTTTCCTCCTTTGGTACCAGCTGTACTGGTTGATACTTTTATTTTAGCATATTATTTTTTTTATTGCAAATATAATTAATATGAATTTTTTCGTTTGTGCCCATTTGTGAACTACTCTATATCAGATATCTCTGGTTTGCCTTATATTAAATTTTATTTTATTAGTAAATTTTCTAATAGTAAATTTAAACACAAAAGAAGGGCGCACTAACCCTATTGCAATCTTGTGTGTCTTTTGATCTTATTTACGCTACTAAACTTCGTATATTCTCTTGTTTATTTTTTATATGTCCTTTTGCTATTGTTAGCATTACTATAAATGTCAGATTTAACATCTATTCCATTTTATTTTGACCTCTTATGGAAATGGTCATTAAACATATAATCCCTATCTATTCTACCATTTAACCTCTCTATCTCTGTTCTCATTTTATATTTCTTCAAATGTTATTTTTTTGGGTTTAAGTAAATTATATCAAATTAGAGTGAAAAAATCACTAAAAACGCTTGACTTTTCAAGCGTTTTTTAGCATTTTGTCGTATTTTTTTATTTATCTTATTTTTTATACTGATTAATGGCTGTAAATGGCTTAACTTCATGTCGTTACATTTTTATTATAATTTTTATTCTTACAGTTTCAGTACTTTTCAACTAACGAAATTACTCAATATTTTTCGTTTTTATTTTTTCTTATTGTTCTAATCCTAGTTGTTGCAGTCATTCATATAAAATTTCTTTTCTGCTAATTTATCTTGAACTCCTCGTAATGCTTCTCCGAATCTTTGGAAATGAACTACTTCTCTTTCCCTTAAAAATCTTAGTGGATCAACAACATCTGGATTATCTCTACATAAATCTATTAGTTTTTCATAAGTTGCTCTTGCTTTTTGCTCTGCTGCTAAATCTTCTTGTAAGTTTGCTATTACGTCTCCTTTACATGCTAAGCAGTTAGCTGAAAAAGGAAATCCCCCTGCTGACTGTGGATATACATCAACTCCATGATCTGTATAGTATGCACCTAATCCAGCTGATTCTATTTCTTCAATTGATGCTCCTTTTGTTAATTGGTGTACAATCGAACCTACCATTTCTAAGTGGGCTAATTCGACTGCTCCTATATGAGGTCGTTTGAAGCTTAAAAAAAAATTACTTGTAATCATTGATATTACTGCATTTTTTTAATCTTCTTTTCTAAATTTCTTTCAGTTCCTCTAATATGTTTTTAATTTTGTATTTACACCACCTTATTTATTTTAGGATATAAATTTATTGTAAAATTTGTTGGATCAGAATCCTTCCTTATAGACTTTTCTGTTTTCAAATAAGTAACTTGTGTAAGAACTGTTTTCAACAAATCGTTTTTTTCTTCTGGTGTTTGTAATAAGTCATACACATCAAGAAGATTTTCAATCTTTGGTACTAAAACCTCTTTTTCCTTATCAACTATTTTTTCTTGTGCTAATTTAACCTTATATTCTTCAATTGAACTATTTATTCTAGCAACATTTTGTGATACAGCATCACTTCTTGCCTTAAACATTTCTTTCGTATAAGTTCCATCTTCTAAAAAGTTAAATATACTTAATAATTTTTCATTTTCTTTTTTGGCTTCTGCCTCCAAAGATAATATTGTTTCTTCTATTGATTCAATCTTATTATGATTTATTTTTTGTAAATGTTCTTGGTAATCAAATTTATATTGTTCTAACCATTTTTTTAGACCATCTAAAACTTTTTCTTCTACGAAATGAAATTTTGAGCCTATATTATCACAATTTGGATTTGAGCAATACAAAGTTGGCTCTTTACTAAATTTACTATATGATCTTCTTTTCATCTTCTTGCCACATTTTGCACAAATAACCAAACCACATAATGGATTTTGTACTACATTGTTATGTACTACTGGAGCAGAATTCAAACTTCTTTTAGCAGAAACTATTTTCCATGTTTTTTCATTGATAATTGCTTTATGCAATCCGTCTACAAGTATGTAATCACTATTTCTAGGTCTAGTTTTTATTAATTTTTCATGTTTATAAACTTTTACTTCTTTTCTCGCATTCCATTTTATCTTTCCTATATATACTGGATTTGCTAATATGTCCTTTATAGTTGAAACTGACCATTCTTCACTTTTTCTTGGTTTCAATCCCATTTCATTTAATTTTGCAGTTATTTCATTTAGAGATAAATCATCATAAGCATATAAATCATACATTATTTTAACCGTATTTGCTTCTTGATTCTTTTTTAATGTATATCCTTTGTCTCCTTTTATTTTAACTCTATCATATCCAAATGGTGCTACACTTCCTACATATTTTCCTTCATTTACTGACATTAGTCTTCCACGCTGTAATCTTCTATTTATTACTTTATATTCTCTTCTTGACATGAATAATCCAAATTCAAAGTATTCTTCATCAAATTCATTGTTTGGATCATAAATCTTCATTGGCGTAATTATCTTTGTTTCAGATATTTTAAAAGCTTGAGCAACTATACCTTGATCCATAGTTTCACCACGAGCTAATCTCTCTACTTCAACAACTAATACACCTTTCCATTTCCCCATTTTTACATCTGTCAATAATTTTTTCATTTCGGGTCTTGCTTCAATTGTCTCACCACTTACAATTTCTCTATATATTTTTCCTATTTTTAAATTTTTTGAATTTGCTAAATCTAATAATATATGTTCATGTCGTGCAAGAGTTTCTCCTTCACCTTTTAATTCTGCCTCCATGTCTGCTCTTGATTTTCTTAAATATATTGCATACTCTCCATAAACATTTATTTCATTTTCATTTGAATAACTATTATATATTAATCCTTCCAAAATACCTCCTTCCTTTGTTAATTTTATCTAACCGTTGTGAGTTTAACATAGGTCAAATAAAATTACAAATCATTCAGGAATATTCTGAAATTTTTTTATAGTAAGGCTCAACAAGATATCTAATATTTCCTTGTTTTCTTCTTTTGTACCAATATATTTATCATCAAACCTAATTATTGTTGCATCGCTTTTATATTCATCCACAACCATACATACACCTCTTTTTTAATATGTATGCATGAAATATCAAAAGTTGATTTATATTAATAACTTTTCCAGTTTATTTTTTTAGGCACATCAAAACCAGTTACAATTCCTTTCTTCAAATGATATGATTTTGTCTTATCATTATATTTATAAATAGAAGAATTCCAATTTCTAAATGCTCGATTACTAATAGTTTTTCTTCCAGATAATTCTCTACTTGCCTGTATATGCATTTGTTTTAACTTTTCATATTCTGTATTCATATTTGATTTTCTTTTATTTTTTATATAGTCAATTGTTTTCTGTCTATGCCTATTTTTTGATAATAGCTTTCTCTTTTCTTTTTCTTCTTTATATCTACTATCTTTTAGCAAAACTTTGCTAACATATTTATTTGAAATTCCTAATATTTCAGAAATTTCTTTTTGATTATATTTATATTCAAAATATAATTCTTTTATCTTCTCTTGTTTCTCCATACATACTCCTATTTGGTAGATTTTTTGCTAACAATTTTTTTACATGAAGAAACTAATAGAGCTTAAAAACTCTATTTAATTTCTAAATCTTTCATTGCTTTTCCAAAATCCTGCTTACTTAATGGTTTGACTTTTTTATATCTTTTCTTCTGTTCAATAAGTTCTATAATCTGTCCTGCAAATATACCAAGCAGAAAAGAGATCATAGAAAAAATAATGTACTTAATCATCTTATTTATTCTCCCTCTTTTCTTTCATAATAATATTAGCAAGTCGCTTTACTTCTTTGTTTCCGAATTTTTCATAGAACATTTTTATTTCAGATTTTATTGCTTTGGGTGTAATTTCTGTCCCACTATTTTGCAAAGTAAAAAAAGCCATTTGTGCATAAGCTGTTATAAGTTCTATATCAACTTTTTCCTTGTTTTCATCTTTCATGTCCATATAAGTTTCCTCCTTTTTTATTTATTTACTTATTAGGAACACGAAAAATTTTCATGATGGGGAATTTTTCAAAACTTTTTTATTTTTTTCTATTTTTACTCAAAACTTTAAATATTAAAAGTTTTATTTCTTGTTGTAAATCTTCATCAAAACTGCCACTTACCACAGAATTTTTATTTATTAAATTTTTGTAATCTTCAATTATTTTTAAAATTTCTTGATCTGATAAATCAAAATTATTAAACATTCTACATTCCCCCATTTATTAGTTTTTCTGTAATCTTTCTATGAGCCTCATCCCTATATTTTCTTATAGTTTTTCTATCTAATCCCATTGTAACAGCCGTTTCATTTATAGATTTTTGCTTTTTGTATAAATAAAAAAGCACCTCTTTTTCTCGTAAAGATAGTGCTTTCACAATATTATATAAACTTGGATTTGAAAGAGTTTTTTCAAACTCTCTTGCTGATTTTACTTCTTCTTGGCATTTTTCCAAAACAGCATCTAATACAGATTCTTCCCCTGCAGAAACAATCTCATCAACAAACATAGATGTATTGTTAATGTAATTATAATTCTTTTCAAAATATTTGTTTTTAGCTGTCATAACAATTCTTTTTAAATATAATTTTTCCTCCTTTGATAATTCCTCTACTAAATAGTCTTTTCTTTTCATTTATCATTCTCCAATCTTTTTAGATTGGACAAATGCCTGAAAATCAAAGAAAGCTATTAACTTATAAAAAAATTATATCTTTCTATTTTATTTCTTATCCACTCATTTTCAATCCCCCTATATTATAAAAGTCTGCAAAATTAAGCCAATATATTATTCACAATTTCTTTTGATTCCTAAAATTTATCTATTGTGCTTTTAATACACTTTCCTTAACTTTACAGACTTTTGTCCTAGAAGAATGATACTATGCTTTTTATTGGTTGTCATAAAATCTACACAAATACACATAAATATACAAAAATAAACATTTTAGTCTATTTTATGGTTATACATCTAATGGTTAATTATCTTTAAATATGGTAAAATTTGTATGAATATTCATTATTAGGAGGGTCTAGTTATGGTTAAAGTAGCCGTTACCAATGATAATGATATTCTATATAACAGCTTATCTAATGCTTTTTTGCAAAATGAACTAAATATCGAACTAATAAAAGTACCATATGAAAAATTAGAACAAATAATTTTTCATAACAAAGCAAAAGATCAACTAATAATATTGGACTCTGTTACATCAATTACATTTTGGACAAATGTATTGACTAACGCAATCAAGAAATTAGATGCTAGAAAGACGAATATCATTATTTTGGTAATCGATTTTAATAGCATATCCAATATTAAATATGAAAAAGGCTTTTCTTTCATCAGGAAGAATTCTGCAAATCTTCAATTACTAGATACTATTAGTATTGTATCTAATTCCTTAAAGGAATGTCTTGGAATTGAAAAACAAGTAGATGATATTTTGTGGAAACTTGGTTTTACAAATTATTTTAAAGGTAGTAAATACATAAAAGATGCAATTTTGTTAGCTTATGATAATTCAAAATTATTACTTGATATGAATAGTCTTGTACAAAAAGTTGCCGAAAAAAATAACATTGATAATGCTAATGCTGTTCGAACAAATATGGATAGATCATTAGGAAATATGCTTGGTTATATTGATTCTAAAATAATTTATGAAGTTTTTGAAGATTATGATGGTAGAACGATTAGCTTAAAATATTTTATTGACTTATGTATTAGACATTTGAAAAAAATTAAGATATGCTGTTAGAAAAAAAGAGAACTACTCTCCAAAAAAGTAGCTCTTATCATAAATATTGTATAAATAAAATTTTCACATCCTATTATTTATACAAATATCTATTTTTATATTTTTCATTTTTCTTGATTGAAATGTTGCCAAATTTAATAGGAAACAAACAATAACTTGGAATAATGAATATAAAAAGAGAAGAAGATTCATCAATTCTTCTCTTTTATATTGTAATTTATCTTTCTGATTAATGTGACACATTCTTTTCTAATTCATTTACTCTCTCTTCTAATTCCTGAATCTTAATATATATTTCTTGATTTTGTTGAGCTTGTTCTAGTACATTATTAAGATTTGATTTTGAAATTTGCTTTGTATATGAATATAATTGTATTACTATAATTATAAAAATTAATAATCCTATCACTATTGCAGATTTCAATATAATTTTTTTCTTTTTTTCATTACTTTCGTTCAATTCAAATAGATTTTCTTCTGCCATTTTATTATAATTTTTCATATCTATCATCTCCCCACTTAACAATTCATTTACACTTATTTTTAATTCCTTGCATAAATCTAGCATTATTGATGAATCAGGCATTGCTTTTCCATTTTCCCATTTTGAAATAGCTCTATCTGTTATATTTAATTTTTCAGCTAATTGCATTTGAGTTAAGTTACTATTTTTTCTACATTCAGCTATAAATTTTCCAATTTTAATCTGATTCATTTCATTTTCCTCCTTTAATTAATTATAAAATATTGTCATCTAAAAGTCTACAAACCATTGGTTGAGTGTGGGGATTTCTATATCAAATAATAGTTGAGTAATTATATTTTCCTAACAAAATGTTAGTTTGTAATTTATTGAATTGTATATTCTTCTATTTTAATAGCTATTGCTATCTAGTATCTTTTTTTGTAACAAAATCTCAAGTATTGTACAAGAAAAATTAGTAATCAACACTATAGTGAAATTTGTTTTATAACAATTTTCTATATCAGTAATATATTTTTTTACATCATAGTTCTCGGTACTATTTTTCTTCTTTTCATTGTTAGATAACCACTCAAATCTATTCCCTAATACAGAATTGAATTTAATTTCATTATTATATGATATAAAATAAAAAAATGTAGTAATACAGAAAAATATAATCTGTGTAATAATAATTGCTTTCATCACACTATTTATATCTTCACTTTTCAATCTATATTTTTTTAATATTAGCATTGAACTCAAAATTACAATCAGTAATCCTGCTAATACTATTGCAATAGAAAAAAACAAAATTTTATATGACAACTCATTTGCTATATTATAATAATTTAATATAGAATTTATTGAAAATTGTTCTTCTTGCATTGCTTTTGACCCAATATCTGTTATAATATAAATTCCAATACGATAAATGGTAAATGGAATTAGAGATAGTATAACATATTTTTCTATAAATTCTCCTAATATTTTTCTTTTTGGTGTCGCTACTTTACCATATATTTCTTCCTCTAAAATTTTTGACATAAGAAACTCCTTAATATGTATTTTATTTATAAATTCATATTACTATTTTATTTTTACTCATCCTATCACAAAAGCAGATAATTATCAACTAACTACCTGCTATAAAAATTGTAATTTATATGTTTTGAAAATTTATTTTATTGAAAAATAAGCGGTTCAATATTCCAAGCAAACCAAAAA